>JAOPZW010000248.1 GCA_025963905.1 Solirubrobacterales bacterium
GGCAAGACGACGCTGCTGCGGATGATCGCGGGCGAGACCTCCGTCGACGGCGGCGAGCTCGTGCTCGCCAAGAACACCCGCGTGACGCTGCACGACCAGCGACCCCCGCGCGAGCGGGGCATGACGCTGCGCGACTACGTGCTGTCGGCCTGCCGCGAGCCGCTGGAGCTCGAGGCCGAGCTCGGCCGCCTCGAGGCGGCGATGGCCACCGGCGACGAGTCGGTGTACGGCCGCTACGCCGACACCCAGGCGCGCTTCGAGGCGGCCGGCGGCTATGGGTGGCGCGAGCGCGCGCGGTCCTACGTCCACGGGCTGGGCTTCGTCGACGACGACCTCGACCGGGCGCTGGACACGTTCTCCGGCGGGCAGCTCACGCGCGCCTCGCTGGCCCGCGCGCTGGCGGCCGAACCGGACCTCCTGCTGCTCGACGAGCCGACGAACCACCTGGACATCGAGTCGCTGGAGTGGCTCGAGCAGACGCTCGTCGGCCTCGACGCCGCGATCATCATGGTCGCCCACGACCGCTGGTTCCTCGAAGCGGTGGGCACCGCGGTCCTCGAACTCGAGGCCGGGCGCTCACGGTTCTTCAACGGGACCTGGCACGCGTGGCGCCGCGAGCAGGCGGCGCGCGAGCTCGCGCTCGGCCGCGCGATCGACAAGCAGAAGGCCGAGATCGAGCGCATGGAGCGCTTCGTCGAGCGCTTCCGGGCAAAGGCGACGAAGGCCCGCCAGGCGCAGTCGCGGGTCAAGGCGCTCGACAAGATCCAGCGGATCGAGCGCGACCCGCGGGACACGAAGAGCCTCGGCTTCTCGTTCAAGCCGCCCGAGCGCTCGGGCCGCGTGATCTTCGAGCTCGAGGACGGGCACCTGGAGGTGGGGGCCCACCCGCCCAAGGTCCTGCTCGACCGCGTCGACCTGTGGCTCGAGCGCGGCGAGCACGTCTCGCTCGTCGGCCCCAACGGCACCGGCAAGACGACGCTCATCGAGGCGCTGGCCGGCCGCCGCCCGCTGGACGGCGGCAGCCTGCGCAGCGGGCACAACGTCAAGGTCGGGTACCTCTCGCAGCACGGCGAGGAACTGGAGTGGGGGGATGCCCGTACCGCGCTGGAGGCGTGTCAGAAGCGGACCGGCCTGACGCCCAACAAGGCCCGCGCCCTGCTGGGCCAGTTCCTCTTCAGCGGCGAGGAGGCCGAGAAGCCGCTCGACGGCCTGAGCGGCGGCGAGCGCAAGCGCCTATCGCTGGCGATCCTCGTGCACTCCGGCGCGAACGTCCTCATCCTCGACGAGCCGACCAACCACCTCGACCTCGAGAGCCGTGAGGCGCTGGAGGACGCGCTGCGCTCCTTCGAGGGAGCGCTGCTGCTCGTGACCCACGACCGCGCGCTGCTGGACGCCGTCGGCACGCGCACGGTGGCGATCGAGGACTACGGGCTGCGGTCCTACGTCGGCGGCTGGCCGGAGTACTGGCGCATCCGCGAGGAGCGCAAGGCCGCCGGCGACAAGCCGGCCGCCGCGCCCGCGCCGAAGCCCAGGGGCGTGAAGGCCGTCGCGCCGCCGAAGCCCGCGGCGCCGGAGGCCGCGGCGCCCAAGGCTCCCGGGCCGTCGAAGAACCGCCGCCGCGAGCAGCAGCGCCTGGAGCAGGCCGTCGAGCGCTCGGAGGCCGAGCTCGCGGCGCTCGAGGATGAGCTGGCCGATCCGAAGTGGTGGGCGAGCAAGTACGAGTCGGCCAAGTCGACCGCCCGCCACACCGCGGCCAAGCGCGCGGTCGAGGACGCCTACGCCGCGCTGGAGGCCTTCGAGCAGAAGGCGCCGGCGGCCACGTAGCGCCTGTCGCGTTCACCACAAGGTCACCAGTCGGTCACCGGCCGAAAACACCTGCAAAGGCGGCATTCGTGAACCTGGTGGCCATGGACGACCGTCTCGGCCTCAATCTCCACCGGGACGCTTGGCCCGGCGCACCTGCTCTCCGCGCCCAGGAGGCCGCGGGGTTCGGCTGGGTGCAGGTCCACACGCCGCCGCGGCCGATGCTCGCCGAGCGCGAGTCGTGCCGCCGCCACGCCCGCGCGCTGCGTGCCGCGCTGGACTCCTGCGGGCTGCGCCTCCTGCTCCACGGTCCCGACGACCTCAGCGCGGGAACGCTCGAGCACGACCGCGCCTTCGACGGGCTGCTGGACTACGCGGCGATCGCGGGGGCCGAGCTCGTCGTCTACCACGGACTGAACTTCGCGGATGCCGAAGGCCCCGCGGCCGCGCGCATCCGCGAGCGCGCCCAGCTCGAGGAGCGCTCGCTGCAGCGCTTCTCCCAGCGGGCGCATACGCTCGGAGTCGTCCTGGCGGTGGAGAACCTCGCGCCGGTATGGCCCGGCGGCGCGCGGCTGTGCCACGACCCGCTCGCCGTCCGCGACCTGGTCCGGCGGATCGACTCGCCGGCGGTCGGGATGCTGCTCGACCTCGGCCACCTGCACATCACCTCCGACGCCGCCCGGGGCGACCTCGCCGGCGTCCTCGCGGCGGTGGCCGGCGACGTCGTCCTGTTCCACGTCCACGACAACCTCGGCGTCCGCCGCCACGAGCTCGGGGCGCCCGGCGTCGATCCGCTCAAGCTCGACCTCCACCTGCCGCCGGGCCAGGGCTCGCTGCCGTGGAGCCGCATCGCGGCGGCGCTGCGCGGACACGCCGCGCCGCTGATGCTCGAGATCGAGCCCTCGCACCGTCCGGCGCCTGCCGCGCTGCGCGAGATCACGGCCCACCTGCTGGCGACCGCCGACCGCGGCCGGCCCGGGGAGTTGAACGCCGCCGCGGCGTAGACTCGGCCGTCCGTGACGGCCGTCCCCCTCACGTCGCTCGCCCACGGCGCGGGCTGCGGATGCAAGCTCCCCGCCGCGGCGCTGCTGCCGATCGTGCGCGGCCTGCCCGCCTCGCCGGATCCCCGCCTGCTCGTCGGATCGGCGACGGGCGACGACGCCGCGGTGTTCCAGGTCAGCGACGACCTCGCGCTGGTGCAGACGGTCGACTTCTTCACGCCGATCGTCGACGACCCCTACGACTTCGGCCGCATCGCGGCGGCCAACGCGCTGTCGGACGTCTACGCGATGGGCGGCCGGCCGCTGACGGCGATGAACATCGTCGCCTTCCCGCTCGAGCGCCTCGGCGGCGACGTCCTGCGGGAGATCCTGCGCGGCGGGCACGACGTGGTCACGGCCGCCGGCGCCGCGGTCGTCGGCGGCCACTCGATCGACGATGCCGAGCCGAAGTACGGGCTGGCGGTCACCGGCGTGGTCGCGCCGGCGGCGGTGCTGAGCAACGCCGGCGGGCGCGCGGGGGATGCCCTCGTGCTGACCAAGCCGCTGGGCGTGGGCGCCATCGCGGCGGCGCGCCGGCGTGGCGCCGCCGGCGACGCGCTGCTGGCCCGCGGGGTCGAGGTGATGGCCGAGCTGAACGCCGAGGCGTCGATGGCCGCGCTCGCCGCGGGCGCGCACGCGATGACGGACGTCACGGGCTTCGGGCTCCTGGGGCACCTGCACGGGCTGGCGCGCGAGAGCGGCCTGGCGGCCGAGGTCGACGCGGCGGCCGTCCCGGTGATCGAGGGCGTGCCCGAGCTCCTGGCCGGCGACGTCGCGGTGTCCGGGGGCTCGCGGCGCAACCGCGAGTACGCCGACGGCTTCACGACCTTCGCGCCGGAGCTCGAGCCGTGGCGGGAGCGGCTGGTCTGCGACGCCACGACCTCGGGCGGCCTGCTGGTCGCGCTTGCGCCCGAGCGCGCCGGCGAGGTGCCGGGGGCGGTCGTGGGGCGGCTGATCGCGGGCGAACCGGGGACGATCGTGGTCCGGTAGGGGCCGCGGGGTCTGGCGCGGCGGTGGGCCGGTCGCCCGGCGCGCTGGGGTCGCGGCTGCCGTTGTTGGCTTGTGGTCACCGTGACGGTGTGTCCGAAACTGGGGCAACGGGGTTCCTGAGGCTTCCTCCACGAGTGTGGAGCGTCCCCTCGTTCACGTCCCGGCCGACCTCGCGCCCACCGAGGGCGAGTCGGCGGTGCTCTCGCTGGTGTCGCTGCGTGACGGGGACGACTGGGTGCTCGCCTGCGGGGCGTTGCGACTCTCGGCCGAGCCCGCGTCGGTATCGATCATCGGCGACCGCGAGGACCCGCCGGGCCCCGCCCAGCGCGACGAGGCGGTGGCGCAGGCCGTCGAGCTCGAGGCCGCGGCCCGCGAGGCGGCTGCACAGCGGAGGATCTCCACTGCGGGCGAGCTCATGCGCTACCTGCGCTGGCGGTTCTCGTGCCGGGCCGGCGAGCTGCTGATCCTCGATGTGAGCCTGCTCCGCGGGTCCACCGCGCACGGCCTCGTCCTGCCGTTTCTGAGGGAGCTCGACCGTCCGATCCGTGCGCTGACGAAGTCGGTTCATCCGGCAGTTGCGGCCGCGGTCGGGCCAGGGTCGACGATCGGGCTGCGGCTTCTCCCGCACGGGACACGGACGCGCCATGACCGTGTGTGGATCGTCGGCGACACCGGCCTGCTCGTTGGCGGGTCGGTCAACACGTTCGTGCCTTCGCCGAGCCGCGGTACCTCCGCGGCCACGACCGTCGCCGAGCTCCCCTACGCCGACGTCATCGAGTGGCGTCGCCGGTTCGAGGAGTGGTGGGGCGGCCGCGCTCGCGCGTGCCCCTAGAGTCGGCGATGCGACAGCGTGAGGTATCGCGAGCGGTCACGAGACCCTGTCGCTGAGGTTGGTCAGGCACGCCCTGCGGCCGCGCTTCGTTTCCCACTCCGGACAGAATACTTCCGGTATCGGTAGAATTTCGTCCATGAATGTCGACGAGGTCATAAGCGTCAGCGATACCGCGAAGGCGCTTGGCGTCGAGGAGCGCGCGGTCCGCCTGATGGCGTCGTCGGGGGAGATCGATGCCATCAAGCGCGGCCAAGCGTGGTGGATTGATCGCCGCGCGGTCGAGCGGCGGCGTCGGCAGCACCCTGGGCGCGGGCGGCCACTATCCGCGCCAATGGCGTGGTCGGTGCTCCTGCTCGCCTCTGATGCCGCCGAGCCCGCCGCGTTGGCCCAAGGCGCCCACCACGCCTCACGCGCTCGGCGATGGCTGGCCTTGCATCCTCTGGGCGAGAACGCTCCGCGCCTGCGAGCCCGAGCGCAGCGCGAGTCATTTGATGCCCATTTGTCCGAGCTTCCACGCCTTGCTTCTCGGCCGGACGTCATGCCTACGGGAATCTCGGCATCGAGCGCCGTGGGCATTCACGGTGGAGCAGGCGATGTCGAGATGTACGCGCCCGCTGGCCGACGCAGTGCGCTGGCCTCCGCCCACGCGCTCGAGCCGGGGGACGGGCCGGTCCTTATCCGCTGGGTGCCCGACGATCTCTGGCCGGCGGTGCACGCAGACATCGCTCCGCGCGCCGCGGTGCTCGTCGACTTGCTCGAGCACGACGACCCGCGCGCCCGGCGCGAAGCGAGCCGCGCGCTCATGGGCCGATGAGAAGCATCGACCTGAGACCGCCCGACGATGAGACCGGCCGGCTGTGGGCGAGCGTCGCTGACCTCACCGAGTTGCTTCCACTGGACTGGGTCTTGATTGGTGGGCTGATGGTCCAGATTCACGCCTTCGAGCGCGGGGTCGAGGACGTCCGCGTGACCACTGACGTGGACGTGTTGGGTCAAGCCCGACCCCAGGGACCCCTGCGCGCGATCGATCAGGCGCTGCGTGCCGACGGCTTTCAGCCGGAGCCGCCTGATCTGGACGGCTATGCGTTCCGCTACTCCCGCGACGGCCTCATCGTCGACGTTCTCGCACCCGATGGCGTCAAGCCGCCGCCCGCGCTTGGCACGGGCCAAACTGCCATCGGCGTGCCGGGCGGCTCACAGGCGCTTGTCCGTCAGGAGGAGATCACGATTCGCCTGGGGGCGCGCACGTTCAGGCTGCGCCGTCCATCGCTGCTGGGCGCGATCCTGATCAAGGCGAGATCGCTCGTTGTCCACCACGACCCGGACTCTCAGCGTGAGGATCTGCTGCTGCTGCTTTCGCTGGTCGACGATCCTCGAGCCATGGCCGGCGAGTTGAAGAAGTCTGAACGCCGGTGGCTTCGCGACGCGGAAGCCCGACTCTCGTTCGATCGCCCTGCAAGCGTTGGCGCCACCCGGCTCCGACTCGCTCGGCTGACACTGGCGCTCTTGCTTGGGGAGAGCTGACCCGGCCGCGGCTGTACGGGCATGCCCGACGCCGACCGACGTCTTTCGACGTTCGCTGGCCGACCGTCAAGGGCGAGCGGCTCCCGCCTGCGTCCGCTGCGTAGCCTTCGCGGCGGAGTGGCCGGGGCCGGTGCCCCAGCCGGCCTTCAAAGCCGGTCAGGCGTGGCAGCCCCACGCTGGGAAGGTTCGACTCCTTCGCCGCTCCGTCGCGCCGAAGGTCGCCGGTCGTGGGGACGGTGCGCCGGGCCGAAGGGACAGTGTTCGGCACGGCGTGCGGCCTGGATATTGTATCCAATGGCAGCATCCACGCCGGTCCCCGGTGACCTCATGCGCCGCGGACCCGACGTGTTCACGGTCCGCGACGAGCGCGTGCTCTCCGGCGTCCAGCGCGTGGAGCACGCGGCGCTGGGGGCGCTCTGGCTCGTGGTCGTCGTGAGCTTCTGGCGGTGGTGGCTCGCGCCTGTGCATCGCGGCGCGCTCGGCCTGTACCTGCCCGCCACGCTCGCCATGGGCTACCTGACCACCGTGCTGCCGAGCCTCTTCTGGCTCTTCGTGGGATGGATGCGGCGCCCCGTGCACGTCGCGCCGGCCCCCGGTCGCCGGGTCGCGCTGATCACGCCGTGCGTCCCGTCGCACGAGACGTTCGAGGTCATCGCGCGACAGCTCCTGGCGCTCATCCTGGTCTCCTACCCGCACGACTGCTGGGTGCTCGACGAGGGGGCCGACCCGCAGGTCGAGCGGCTCGCCCGCCGCCTCGGCGTGCGGTACTTCACCCGCAAGGGCGTGCCGCGCTACAACGAGCCCATCCCGCCGTTCCAGGCCAAGACGAAGGCCGGGAACGTCAACGCGTGGCTGGACCACACCGCGTCGGCGGGCATCGACTACGACGTCTTCGTCCAGCTCGACATCGATCACCGGCCGTGTCGCGCGTACCTGGAACGCACGCTCGGGTACTTCGACGATCCGCGCGTGGCGTGGGTCCAGGCGCCCAGCGTGTACGCCGACCTCGATCACTGGACCGCGCGCGGGCTCGCCGAGCAGGACCTCCTCTTCCACGGGCCGCTGCAGATGGGCTTCTACGGTCACAGCCACACGCCGTTCATCATCGGCTCGCACACGAGCTACCGCACGGCGGCCATCCGCGAGATCGGCGGGTTCCAGCCCACCCGCGCCGAGGACCATCTCGACACGATCGTGCTCGCGGCCGCCGGCCACACCGGTGTGTACGTGCCGGAGGTCATCGCCCGCGGGGACGGGCCGGCGGACTTCGCCACCTACCTCGGCCAGCAGTTCGCGTGGGCGTATTCGATGGTCCAGATCTTCCTGCGCCACACGCCCCGGCTCGTGCGCCGCTACACGCCGGCCCAGGCGCTGCAGTTCCTGATGGCGCAGAGCTGGTACCTGGTGTGGTCGCTGTCCCTGGCGACGCTGTGGGTCCTCCCGATCGTCGCGCTGCTCAGCGATCATCCGATCGCGAACGTGTCGCTGTGGGAGTTCCTGGTCTACGACCTCGCCGTCGTGTTGACCTCGTCGCTCATGTGGTGGTGGACGCGGCGCTGGTTCCAGCCCGCCGGGATCGGGTTGACCTGGCGCGCCGTGGTGCTCGAGGTGGCGCGCTGGCCGATCGTCCTGTGGGCCGTCGCCAACGTCCTGCTGGGCATCAAGCGGCCGTACATGATCACCCCCAAGGGCAAGCGCGCCGACAAGCCGGCGCCCGGCCGCCGCCTGTACGGCCTGTACGCGACGCTCGCCGTGGTGGGCCTCTGCGCCGTCGACCTCGACGCCGTCGAGATCCCCGGCCGCGGCACGCAGGGCTACCTGGTGCTCGTCCTCTTCAACACGCTCATGCTGCTCGCGCTGCTCGTCACGGCTCTGTCGCTCGAGCTGCGCGACCTTCGCCGGTCGACCGGCCGGCTGCTCCGCGCGCTGCGGCTGCGCGTCTGGGCGCTCTGCGGGCTGGCGACCGTCGTCGCTGCCGCCGGCCTGTCGCTCGTCCTCGTCTGGCGGCTGCTGGGGCCGGCCCTCCTCGCATGACCGCTCGCCCCCGAGCCGCCGCCGTGTCGTGCGCTCTGCTGCTCGCCATCGCCGGCCTGCTCGCGCTGCAGGTGACCCGGCCGTGGAGTGCAACCGCCGCGCGGCCGTGGCCGGTGCCGTCCTCCCAGGCGCTGCCGCGCGTCGATCTGGGCGTCACCACGGCTGCCCTGGCACGCGACAGCGCCCGGCCCTGGCAGCCGGCGGACCTGCAGCAGGTCAACGCCTTCGAGCAGGACGCTCGCCGCCACACGGACATCGTGATGTGGTTCGCGGACTGGGCGCATGTCGCGAACTTCGACGCGCGGCAGGCGGCCGCGGTCGCGGCCCGGGGCAGCGTGCCGGAGGTCTCCTGGGAGCCGTGGGACTCCAGCCGCCCGCTCGGGGCTGCTCAGCCCGCCTTCCGGCTCATCGGGATCATCCGCGGCGCGCACGACGGGTACATCGAGCGCTGGGCCCGGGAGATCGCCGCGTACCGGCGGCCCGTGCTGCTCCGCTTCGCGCAGGAGATGAACGGCCGGTGGTACCCGTGGTCGGAGTCGGCCAACGGCAACCACCGGGGGGAGTTCGTCCGCGCGTGGCGCCATGTCCACGCGATCTTCGCCCGCGCCGGAGCATCCAACGCGCGTTGGGTGTGGGCGCCGGTCGACGGCCAGGTCCGCGCCGAGCAGTACCCCGGCCCGCGCCTCGTCGACGTCGTCGGCCTCTCGGGCTTCGTCGCGGGCGAGCGGGTGTTCCGCAGCCCGTGGCGGCCCTTCGCGACGATGTTCGGTCCCTCCCTGGATGCCGTGCACGCGCTGGCACCCGGCAAGCCGGTCGCGCTCGCCGAGGTCGCAGCCGCCCAGACCGGGGGCGACAAGGCGGCCTGGATCGCCCAGATGTTCCGGGAGATCCGGCGCCGTCCCTACATCCGCTCGATCGTGTGGTTCAACGTCCGCAAGGAGGCGGACTGGCGGATCGAGAGCTCGCCCGGCGCCGAGCGCGCGTTCGCGGCCAGCCTATCCAGTCTCAGCCAAGTCGTGCGACGAGGTCCCGGTACGTGAAGAACGCCGGCTTGGGGCTGTAGTCGTCGCGCGTGAGCCCGTAGTGGCTCTCGAAGCTCGTGTCCGCGGTGTTGGCGTCGCGCAGGTCGAACCAGCGATAGTCGGTGACGCCGTAGGTGCCGCGAGCCGCGGCGACCGCCTGGACCGCGGCGCGGAGCACGGTCTGCTGCATCGCCTCGGTACGGCCAGACCCCGTCGGGTAGCCGCTCTCGGAGAAGTGCAGCCTCGCCCGCGACAGGCCCGCGCGCGGCAGGAGCGTCCGGCGGAGGGTCCGCATCGCGTCGACGGTGGCGGAGCGGACCGCGGAGGCCAGGTCGCCGCCTCCCAGCGGCGGGCCCCACGTCCCGGGGTAGGCGTCCACGCCGACCCAGTCGACCGCGTCGGCGAACGCCCGCCCGCCCGCCGCGCCGAGCGAGGAGAAGAACGCCGCCTCGCCCGGCCCGCGCTGGTAGGCCCAGTTGAAGCCGATCCGCAGCCCTCCACGGCCGCGGCGGCGCGCCTCGTCCTTCGCGGCGATCACGCCCCGCACGAGCGCGTCGCGCGCGCCCGGGTAGGCGCCGTCGGCCGCGTCCGGCGCCCCGGCGACGTTGGCCTCGTTCGTCACCTGCACGCTGGCGACGCCGGGATTGGGCGCCAGCTGTTGCACCCGCGCGCGCACGAAGTCGATGAACCCCGCCACGTCCCCGGCGGGATCGGCCGGGCGGTAGGCGAGGACCAGCTCGATCTGGAAGCCGTCGGCGGTGTAGCCGGCGATCTGCGTGGCCAGCCAGGGGGGGACCGCGGCGGCGTCGGACGGCCGGGTGTACGACTCGTAGAGGTGCAGGACGAACGGCCGCGTGCCGCCGCGCAGCTGCCGGAGCGCCTGCGTGCGGGCCTCGGGCACCTCGGGGCGCGTCTGCCCCGCCGGCCCGACGGTCCCGGCGGCGCCTCCCGGGTACACACCGAAGACGAGCGGCATCCGAGGGACATGGTGACGGCGGGCGTGCGCGCTCGTGGTGGCGCCGGCCGCAACCGAGGCGGCAACCGCGACCGAGATGACGAGGCGCCGCGCGAGACGCCGGGAAACGGGCACGCTCCCCGATTCGTCGCCTCGCTCGGGAATCCTCAGCGGGCGGAGAAGCGCACAACGGATGTTGCAGGCGGGCTACCGCACGCCGAGGGTTTGGTCAGCCCACCGGCCGCGCTGCTTGACGCCGCGGGGACCCGGGTATTGACTCGACGCGATGGCGCGGCCCACCTTCTCGCTGTTCCGCCAGCTCGCGGGCGACCCGCTCGCGCTTGGCCGTGCCGCCCGGTCGGGTCGCAGCGAGGAGCTCGTCCCGCGCACCGCGACGGCCGACAGGGTCGCACGGTCGATCTGCCCCTACTGCGCGGTCGGGTGCGGGCAGCGGGTCTACGTCAAGGACGAGAAGGTCATCCAGATCGAGGGCGACCCGGACTCGCCGATCTCGCGCGGGCGGCTGTGTCCGAAGGGCTCGGCGTCCAAGCAGCTCCATGAGCATTCGCGCCGCGAGCGCCGCGTCAAGTACCGCCGTCCCGGCGGCGCCGAGTGGGAGGAGCTCTCGCTCGACCAGGCGATGGACATGATCGCCGACCGGGTTCTGGCCACGCGTGAGGCCACGTGGGAGGACACCGACGACGAGGGCCGCCACCTGCACCGCACCCTGGGCTTCGCGCATCTCGGCGGCGCGACGCTGGACGACGAGGAGAACTACCTCATCAAGAAGTTCTTCTCGGCCATGGGCGCGCTCCAGATCGAGAACCAGGCGCGCATATGACACTCCTCCACGGTCCCCGGTCTGGGGGCCTCGTTCGGACGCGGCGGCGCGACCACCTTCCAGCAGGATCTGCAGAATTCCGACTGCATCCTGATCATGGGCTCGAACATGGCCGAGAACCACCCGGTGGGGTTCCAGTGGGTGATGGAGGCCAAGGCGCGCGGGGCCAAGGTCCTGCACGTGGATCCGCGGTTCACCCGGACGAGCGCGATGGCCGACCGGTACGTCCCGCTGCGCGCCGGCTCTGACATCGCCTTCCTCGGCGGGGTCATCAACTTCATCCTCACCCACGAGCGCGACTTCCGTGAGTACGTCGTGCCGTACACGAACGCGGCGACGATCGTCTCCGAAGACTTCCGCGACACCGAGGACCTCGACGGCATCTTCTCCGGCTTCGACCCTGAGCTGCGGTCGTACGAGACGTCGACGTGGCAATACGCCGGCATGGAGGTCACGCCCTCGGGCGGCCGCCGCGACCAGGGCGGGGCCATCGGCGAGGCCGCCCACGGCGCCCACGGCGCCGGGCTCGAGCACGCCGAGCCGCCCGAGCGCGACGAGACGCTGCAGCACCCGCGCTGCGTGTACCAGCTGCTCAAGAGGCACTACGCGCGCTACACCCCGGAGCTCGTCGAACAGACGTGCGGTGTCGACCGCGCCGCCTTCTTGGAGGTCTGCGAGACGCTGTGTGCGAACTCGGGCCGCGAACGGACGACCGCGTTCTGCTACGCCGTGGGCTGGACGCAGCACACCGTCGGCGCGCAGTACATCCGTGCGGCGGGCGTCATCCAGCTCCTGCTGGGCAACATCGGGCGCCCCGGCGGCGGGATCCTGGCCCTGCGCGGGCACGCGTCCATCCAGGGCTCAACGGACATCCCGACGCTCTACAACATCCTGCCGGGGTACCTGCCGATGCCCCACGCCGACAACCATCGCAGCCTCGACGAGTACGTCGAGAAGAACTCCCCGCGCGCGGGCTTCTGGAGCAACACCCGCGCGTACATGGTGTCGCTGCTCAAGGCCTGGTGGGGCGATGCGGCCACTGCCGAGCGGGACTTCTGCTTCGACCACCTGCCGCGCCTGACCGGCGACCACTCGCTGTACCCGACGCTGCACGGGATGATCGACGGCGACGTCAAGGGCTTCTTCGTGATGGGCGAGAACCCCACGATCGGCGCGGCCAACGGCAAGCTGAACCGCCGCGCGCTGGCGAGCCTGGACTGGCTCGTCGTGCGCGACCTCGTCGAGATCGAGACCGCGGCCTTCTGGTACGACAGCCCGGAGATCGAGACCGGCGAGCTGCGCACCGAGGACATCCAGACCGAGGTGTTCTTCATGCCCGGCGCCAGCCACGTCGAGAAGAAGGGCACGTTCACGAACACCCAGCGGCTGCTGCAGTGGCGCGAGCAGGCCGTCGAGCCCGAAGGCGACTGCCGCTCGGAGCTGTGGTTCATGTACCACCTCGGGCGCAGGGTCCGCGAGCGCCTGGCCGGCTCGACGCTGCCGCGCGACCGGGCGGTGCTCGACCTCACCTGGGACTACCCGACCGAGGGGCCCCACGACGACCCCGACGCCGAGGCCGTCCTGCGGGAGATCGGCGGCGTCGACCTGACCAAGGACGCGGCCATGCCCGACTACCTCGGGCTCAAGGCCGATGGCTCCACCGCCTGCGGCTGCTGGATCTACGCCGGCTGCTATGCCGACGAGGTCAACCAGCCCGCGCGGCGCAAGCCGCGCACCGAGCAGGACTGGGTCGCGCCCGAGTGGGCGTGGGCGTGGCCGATGAACCGGCGGATCATCTACAACCGCGCGTCGGCCGATCCCCAGGGTCGCCCCTGGTCGGAGCGCAAGCGGTACATCGTGTGGGACGAGGAGCAGCGGAAGTGGACCGGGCCCGACATCCCGGACTTCACGCCCGACAAGCCGCCCGACTACGAGCCGCCGCCCGACGCCCGCGGCCCGGCGGCGCTGAGCGGCAGCGAGCCGTTCGTCATGCAGGCCGACGGCAAGGGCTGGCTGTTCGCGCCCTCGGGGCTGACCGACGGGCCGATGCCGACGCACTACGAGCCCCGTGAGTCGCCGACCGGCAACCCGCTCTACGAGCGCTACCAGTCCAACCCCACGAGTGAGGAGTTCCACCTCCCCGAGAACCCCTACAACCCCACCCACGGGGAGCCCGGGGCCGACGTCTACCCCTACGCGTTCACGACCTACCGCCTCACCGAGCATCACACCGCCGGGGGGATGAGCCGCTTCCTGCCCTATCTCAGCGAGCTCCAGCCCGAGATGTTCTGCGAGGTGTCGCCCGAGCTGGCGGCCGAGCGCGGCCTGCGCCACGGCGACTGGATGACGGTCATCACCTCGCGCACCGCGATCGAGGCGCGCGTCATGGTCACCGATCGCATGCGGCCCCTGCAGATCGGCTCGGATCCGCCCCGGACGGTGCACCAGGTCGGCGTGCCCTACCACTGGGGCTCGCGCGGCCTCTCGACCGGAGACCCCGGCAACGACCTCGTCGGCCTCACGCTGGACTCCAACACCCACATCGGCGAGTACAAGGCGCAGACGTGCGACGTGCGCCCCGGCCGCCGGCCCCGGGGACCGGCCCTGCTGGAGCTCATGGAGAGCTACCACGCGCGGACCAGGGAGGCGAACCGGTGAGCGGCTTCGAGCTGGCGACCTACGACTGGCCGGCAACGTACGGCGAAGAGGCTCGCCCGCGCATGGGCTTCTTCACGGACACCTCGGTGTGCATCGGCTGCAAGGCGTGCGAGGTCGCCTGCAAGATCTGGAACAACCTGCCCGAGGACGGCCTCAACCTCACCGGCATGTCCTACGACAACACCGAGAAGCTCGACGCGAACACCTGGCGGCACGTCGCCTTCATCGAGCAGCGCAAGCCTCTCGCCTGGCAGGAGCCCGGCGTGGAACACGCCGGGCCGGTGCCGCCGCTGAGCACCCCGCCCGATACGGCGCCGATGACCCCGATGACACCGGGCGAGCCCGGCGACCTGCGGTGGCTGATGTCGAGCGACGTGTGCAAGCACTGCACCGTTGCCGCCTGCCTCGACGTGTGCCCGACCGGCGCGCTGTTCCGGACCGAGTTCGAGACGGTCGTCGTCCAGGCGGATGTCTGCAACGGCTGTGGCTACTGCATCCCCGCCTGCCCGTTCGGCGTGCTCGACCAGCGCAAGGAGGACGGGCGGGCCTGGAAGTGCACGCTGTGCTACGACCGGATCGGCGACGGCCTGGAGCCTGCCTGCGCCAAGGCGTGCCCGACCGACTCGATCCAGTACGGTCCCCTGGACGAACTGCGTGAACGGGCCGACGCGCGAGTCGCCAGGCTCAACGACGCGGGTATCACCGATGCCCGCCTCTACCTCGCCGACACCGACAACGGCATCCGCGGCGCGGGAGCCTTCTTCCTGCTCCTCGATGACCCCGAGGTCTACGGACTGCCTCCGGACCCGATCGCCACGACCCTCGATCTGCCCGCCATGTGGCGTCATGCCGTCATAGCCGCCGCCGGCCTCCTGAGCGCCGGCCTGATCGCTTCTGTGGGGAGACGCCCATGAGCGAGGACGACCACGCCCGGGATGCTCTGACCGGCGTCGCCGCCGGACGCAGACGTCGTCGCGGCGGCGCCGAGCGGCCGGTGGTCCCCAAGGCGGAATTCGCCTCCTACTACGGCAAGCCGGTGATCAAGCCTCCTACCTGGCGGACTCTCGACATCGGCGGCTACCTGTACCTCGGCGGTCTGGCGGGAGCCTCCTCGGTGCTGGCCGCCGGCGCCGAGCTGAGCGGCCGGCACCGCCTGGCCCGCGTGTCCCGGATCGGTTCCTTCGTCGCCATCGCCATCAGCGGGGTGGCGCTCGTGCACGACCTCGGCCGGCCCGAGCGCTTCATCAACATGCTGCGCGTCTTCAAGTTCAGCTCGCCGATGAGCGTCGGCTCATGGCTGCTGTCCGCGTACGGCCCGCCGTGCGGAGCGGCCGCCTTCTCCGCGGTGACCGGCCGTCTGCCGCACGTTGGTACGGCCGGCGCGATGGCCGCGGCCCTGATCGGGCCGGGCGTCGCCGCGTACACCGGGGTGCTGCTCGCGGACACCGCGGTGCCCGCCTGGCACGAGGGCCATCGCGAGTTGCCGTACCTGTTCGTCTCTTCCGCGGCCGTGGCCGCGGGGGGCCTCGGTCTGCTCGCGGCGCCGCTGGACGAGGCATTGCCGGCTCGCCGCCTGGCGGTGGCTGGGAGTGTGGCCGAGCTGCTGGCGGCTCACCGCATGCGAGGGCGAATGGGCATCGTCGCCGAGGCGTACCGGACCGGCAGGGCGGGTCGTCTGACCCGGACGGCGGAGGTGCTCACCGCCGCCGGAGCCGTCGCCGCCGTGCTGGGATGGCGTAATCGGTTGATCTCGGCCGCGGCCGGTGTG
>JAOPZW010000260.1 GCA_025963905.1 Solirubrobacterales bacterium
GGGCGGGTGGCCCAGGAGCACGCCCCCGGCGGCGACGAGCGCCACGGGCGCGACGACCGCCCCCGCGGCGAGGCGCCCGCGCGCGAGCGCCGCCGTGACCAGGCTCGCGACGCCGACGCCGACGACGGCGGCGATCACCGGGGTGGCGGCCTCGAGGTAGCGCGGCTGAAGTCGCTGCATGTGGCTCAGGAGGCCCACGCCGAGGATGAGCCAGGACCCGAGGAACACAGCGCCCGCCAGCCGGATCCGATCGAGCCGCGCCCCTCGCCGCGGGCGCGTGAACGCCACGAGGACCGCCGCCACGCCGAGCACGAGCGCGGCGAGGAGCATCGTCCCGACGGTCGTCGCGTAGCCGTGGCCGGACGCCCGGAAGAACCGCAGGGCCCCGGGAGGATCGAGCGCCAGGGCGGCCGGGGTCGCCCGCGTCCGCAGGCGGTCGATGCCGTTGAAGACGAAGACGACGTTCCAGATGCTGCCGTTGGTCGAGCCGATCGGCCAGCCCCGCCCGCTGAGGGGCGTCAGCGACGCGGTGGCGATCCAGCTCAGGCTCACGACGACGAAGGCCGCGAGGCTGCCGGCGAACGCCGGCACGCGCCGGCGCGCCGGCAGGTCGACCGCCAGCAGCATGAGCAGCGCGAGCGCGGGGACGACGATCAGCGCCTCGAACATCTTGATGTTGAACGCGACGCCGAGGACGGCGCCGGCCGCGACCACGGGCCAAGCCTTGCGCGACTGCGCGCCGACGACGACCAGCCACGCGGCCAGGACGTCGAACAGCATCATCAGCGAATCCATCGTGTCGGTGTGCGCGGTGAGGATCGCGGCGGGCAGGAGGGCCAGCGCAGCGGCAGCGCCCAGGCCCGCACGGCGGCCGAAGAGCCTGCGAACGAGGTCATACAGCAGGGGAATCGCCAGGATGCCGGCGGCGACCTCGGGCAGTCGCAGCGCAACGGACGAGAAGCCGAACGTCTTGACGCTCGCCACCTGGAGCCAGAGGTCGACCGGCGTCTTGTCGACCGAGACCTGCGCCCCCGGCTCGAACGCCCCGAAGAAGAAGTTGTGCCACGACATGCTCATGCTGCGCACGGCGGCGTCGTAGTACGGATTGGCGCCCACGCGGCCGAACGCCCACAGCCGCAACACGGCACCGAGGACCGTGATCGCCACCACGGGCGCACCGGCCCGCACGACCGCGCGCACGTTGGTGCGCGCGGGCGCGGGCCGGCTCCGGGTCGTCAGGACGGAGGCCTCCATGAGCTGCGGCGTCACGCCCTCCGGAGGATCGAGACCGTGACGGGCTCGTTGCCCCACGCGGTCTGACGGAAGGAGCTCACCCGGTAGGGGCGACCGACGATCGTCACCGTCCCCGCGGACGGCAGCTTCACCTGCGTGGCGGCCGGCAGCGAGCTGCGGACCTGTCCGCTCTGCCCGTGGACGACGACGTCGACGGGGTAATGGCGATGGATCAGCCGGACGAAGCCGATCACGTCCTGGATCGAGACCTGGAGCGTGCCGAGCGCGTGGCCACCGGCGCCACGCAGCGTCATCTGCACGGGCGCCACTGCGAACGGCACGCCGGTCTCGACGACGACGCGCGATCCCTGGAGGATGCGCATGCGCGCCACGTGCCAGTGGTACCAGACGGCGGGGTACGTCCGCTGGACGTACGCCCGGGTCGCGCTGACACTGCCCGACCGAAGCGTCCGCAACAGCGTCTGGTCGCGTGCGACCCGGTGGAGCGCCGCAAACGCGGCCCCGCCGTGGATCTCGGCGGAGTACTGGCGGCGAGCGATGGCGGTCAGGCCGGACGAGCCGGCCGCAGCCGTGGCGGCGAGCGTGGTGGCCTTGGCCTTGTGTGTGGTCGTGGGCGTCGGCGTGAGCGTGGGCGTCGGCGCGGGCGTGGCCGTGGTCGTCGTCGTGGTCGTGGGCGTGGCAACGGCGACCCCGCCGCAGCTCGAGAGCAGGCCGACGAGCGCGAGTGGCGCGGCGATTCGGCCGAGATGGCCGCGGAAGGTCATCGCGTCGCCTCGGCGGCGGTCAGGCCGGAGAGGCGCGGTGGGGCAGTGATGTTCATGGATGGCCTCCAGGGGTGGTACGTCGGGGAGGCGAGGGTGCGCGCGCGGCGCTTGCAAGAGGGTTGCTTGCGCGTTGACGTTTTGTTAGCGCGGCCCCTTGCTAACGCGATCACAACCTTCTGCACGCCCGGACTACGCCTGCGCGGGCCGAGCATCGCCGCCATGAGGGACGACGAGCTGCACGCGATGCTGTCCCGCGACGAGAGCCACTGGTGGTACCGCGGCCGCCGGCGGGTCCTGCGCGCCACACTCGATCGGCTGCCGCTCGGCCCTGCGGCGCGGCTGCTCGACGCGGGTTGCGGCTCGGGCCGCACCCTCGACGAGCTCGCCCGCTACGGCCGCGTCTCGGGCATCGACCTGAGCGCCGAGGCCGTGACCTGCGCGCGCGGACGCGGCCACGACGATGTCCGCGTCGCGCGCGTCGAGGACCTCCCGTTCGACGATGCGAGCTTCGACGTCGTGACGTGCCTGGACGTCATCGAGCACACGCCCGACGACGCCGCGACCCTGGCGGAGCTGAGGCGGGTCACCCGTCCTGGGGGCCTGCTCCTCGTGACGGTCCCCGCCTACGAGGCGCTGTGGTCGTGGCATGACGAGGTCAACCTCCACTTCCGGCGCTACGACAGCTCGTCGCTGCGAGCCGTGGCCGTCAACGCCGGGTGGGACGTGGTGGCCGACACGCATTTCAACAGCGTGCTGCTCGCCCCGGCAGCCGCCGTGCGCGTCGTGCAGCGCCGCCGGCGCCCGCACGGGAACTCCAACCTCGACCTGACGCCATCCGCGCTCAACGGCGTCCTCGAGCTTCCGCTGCGACTCGAGTCGCGGCTGATCGCGACAGGCGTGCGCCTGCCCGCGGGACTCTCGCTGCTCGCCGTCCTGCGCCGCTCGGCCTTGCGCGGCCTCCCGGCCCGCCGCGACGCGCCGGCGGCGCAGAGCGACGGCGCCGTCGCGCAGC
>JAOPZW010000262.1 GCA_025963905.1 Solirubrobacterales bacterium
CGTCGCGCAGCTCGGCGAGCTTGGCCTGGAACTCCTCGCGGTACTCCTCGGGGACGAGGCCGACGTCGAGGAACGACATCACCTGGCCGAGCTTCATCGCGGCGCCCTTCATCGTCCCCAGGGCGGCGACGATCTGCTCGGCCGTCTCCAGCTGGCGCTTGGACAGGGCGGCCTCGGCGCGCTCGTCGCTGCGGGTCAGGTTGGCCGCGCGCGTGCCCATCTGGCGCACGGCCGTGTTGGCGGCCAGGCGCCCCACGGTGGCCGAGCGGCGCAGCCGCCCGGTGGGGATCGGCTCCTTGGCCACGACGGCTAGCGCTGCACCTTCGAGCCGGGGACGATGTCGTCGCGGCCGTCGGTCCAGCGCACCCACGCCTTGTGGCCACCGTCGTAGTCGTCGCCCAGCAGGACGAGCGTCGCCGGCTCCCCCAGCGCGGTGCACGCCTCGTCGCCCTCGGGGTCCAGGCCGCGCCAGACGCGGATGAAGCGGTTGGTCTCCCATTCGTCGGCGACCGTCGTCGGATCGGTGTGACCGGGGCGGATGACGGTCTCGGGTGGCAGTCCCATCAGCGTGTCCATGATCGACGCGCGCAGGTCGGCGTAGCTCGTGCTGCCGGGCGCGCGGACGCCGCCGACGGAGTTCTTGAACAGCGTGTCGCCGGTGAACACGTTGCCCTCGACCACCAGCGCGAGCATGCCCTTGGTGTGGCCGGGCGTGTGCAGCGGGGTGACCTCGAGGCCGGCCACCGTGATCGGCTGGCCCGGCGTCATCGTGCCCGTCGTGCCGGCGACGAGCTCCTGCTCATCGGGGTGGATGAGCACCTCCAGGCCCGGCCAGCGGGCGGTGAGCTGCTCCAGCTCGCTGACGTGGTCGAAGTGGTGGTGGGTGAGCAGGACGTGCGTCGGCTCGATGCCGCGGCGCTCGGCCTCGGCGATCAGCGGGGCCACCGGCCCGCCGGCGTCGACGAAGAACCCTTCGCCGCCGTCCTGGCCCACGAGGTACGTGTTCGAAAGGAACTGCGGATGCATCGAGCGTTCGAGGACCATGCGGGTACGCTAGCGGCTACATGGCTGAGCTCATCCACACCTGCTACCGCATCGGCGACATCGATCGCTCGGTCGCGTTCTACGAGGCGCTCGGCTTCGAGGAGCTGCGCCGGATGCCGATCCGCGCCGAGGCGATCAACGTCTTCATGGGCCTGCCGGGCGACGGCCCGCGCCTCGAGCTCACGTACAACCACGGCGTGGACTCCTACGAGCTCGGAACGGGCTACAACCACATCGCGATCACCGCCGGCGACCTCGACGCCACGCTCGCCCGGCTGGCCGAGCAGGGCATCGAGCCCGAGAAGCCGCCCTACAGCGTGCGCGAAGGCGGCTCGCGGCTGTGCTTCGTGCGCGATCCGGACGGCTACCGGATCGAGCTCATCGAGCACTCGCGCGAATAGCGCCCGCCCAAGTGCCGGGTAGTGCTCAGCGTGACCGAACGTGGTCGAGCGCCTCGGGGTGCGCGTGCACGTACTCGGCCAGCGAGATGGGGCCGCGGCCGATGAGCCGGCGGACGTCGGTGCTGACGGGCTCCAGGCTGCCGTCGCGAATGGCCCAGTAGGAGCTCACCCAGCCGCGGACCTCCCAGTCCGGGGCGCCGAACACGGCTCGGGAGGCGAAGGCCTCATCGTCGGTCTCGTCCTCAAAGCGGATCGCCTTGCCCGTGGCGCGGCTCATCAGCTCGGCGGCCTCGGCGAGCGAGAACGCCTCGGGCCCGGTGAGGTCGTAGGTGTGGCCGTCGTGGCCGTCGGAGGTCAGCGCCGCGGCCGCGGCCGCGGCCACATCGTCGCGCAGGATCGCCGCCACCCGCCCGTCACCTGCGGGGCCCTTGATCACCCCATCGGGCAGCACCATCGTCGGGATGAAATCCATGTAGAGGTTCATCCGCAAGAACGTCCAGGCCAGCCCGGTCGCGCGGATGTGCTCCTCGGTCTGCCAGTGGTCGCGGCCGAGCGTGAACGTCGTGTCCGGCGAGGCACCGAAGAACGAGAGGTAGACGATGCGCCGCACGCCGGCGGCAGCCGCGGCGTCGACCGCGGTCTTGTGCTGCTCGACGCGATTGGGCGCCTCCGCGGCCGGCATCAGGAACAGCGTGTCGGCGCCGTCGAGCGCAGCGCGCATCTCTTCGCCGGCCCCGTAGTCGGAGGCCTGGCGAACCTCGGCCTCTGCGAGCTGCGGGGCGCGAGCCGGATTGCGCACGACGAGGCGCTGGCGGGCGCCGCCTTCGGCGAGCCGTGCGGCGAGGCGGGTTCCGACGGCGCCGGTGGCGCCGGTGAGGGCGATCAAAGAGTCCTCGGGCACCCGGGGCCCGCTAGGCGGCCGGAGGCGGGGTGCCGGCCGGCGCGTTGGCCGGCAGCTGCTCGGCGAGGACGGCGAGGTGCGTCGGCCGGGCGGCCTCCCAGCAGGCCTGACCCTCGTCGGTGATGTGCGCGTAGATTCCGCGGCGGTCGTTGGCGCACATCGCACGGTGCACGAGGCCCGTGACTTCGAGGCGGCCGATCAGGCGCGACAGCGCGCTCTGGCTCAGGCAGACGGCCTCGGCGAGGTCCTGCATGCGACAGCCGTCCTCGTCGTCGGTCGTCGCGAGACGCTCGAGGACCTCGAACTCACTGAGCCCGATTCCGTGCTGGCGCTCCAGTGCCTTGTCGAGCGCAGCCGAGACCTTGGCGTGGCACTGAGCTACTCCACGCCACCTCTCGACAAGCGCCGAGTCCTGTCGGACCGTGGACACGGCGGCCATCATACCGGGCGCGGGAAATATTTGCGGTTACATTTCATGCACATGCATTGGTTGCACATGCATGTATTGTACGCGCATGGCAACGCTCCCCTCCCCCACGCACCACGTAACCACCGAGCGCTGGACGACCGGCACCTGGGCGGCGCTGATGCTCCTCTGCGGCGTGCTGTTCATGGACGGCCTCGACGTGTCGATGGTCGGCGTCGCGCTCCCCTCCATCCGGAAGGACCTCGGTCTCTCCACCGCCCAGCTCCAGTGGGTCGTCAGCGGCTACGTGCTCGGCTACGGCGGGCTGCTGCTGCTGGGCGGCCGCGCCGCGGACCTCCTCGGCCGCCGCCGGGTCCTGATCGTCGGGCTCTCCGTCTTCACCGTCGCCTCGCTGCTCGGCGGCCTGGTGTCCGACGCCAACCTGCTCATCGGGACCCGCTTCCTCAAGGGCGCCAGCGCCGCGTTCACCGCGCCCGCGGGGCTGTCGTACATCACGACGACGTTCGCCGAGGGTCCCGTGCGCAACAAGGCGCTCAGCGTCTACACCGCGTTCGGCGCAAGCGGCTTCTCGTCGGGCCTGATCCTCGGCGGCCTCCTGACCCAGGCCGGCTGGCGCTTCACGTTCCTGTTGCCCGTGCCGTTCGCGCTGCTGATCCTCACGCTGGCGCCGCGGCTGCTGGCCAAGGACCCGCCGTCCGAGCCCGTCCGCGGGGGCTTCGACGTCGCCGGCGCCGTGACCATCACCGCCGGCATGCTCCTCCTCGTCCGGACGGTGGTCCGGGCGCCGGGCGCCGGCTGGACGTCGGCGACGACGATCGTGTCGTTCGCCATCGCGGTCGCCCTTCTGACCGCATTCGTGACCATCGAGAAGCGCACGCGCCGGCCGTTGGTGCGGCTCGGCATCCTCAGCGCCGGGCACATCCGGCGCGCCAACTTCGGCGCCATGGCGACCGCCGGCAGCTACTTCGGCTTCCAGTTCGTCGCCACGCTGTACCTCCAGTCGGTCCTCGGCTGGTCGGCGCTGGAGACCGCGCTGGCGTTCCTGCCGGCCGGCCTGCTGGTCGCCTTCGGGTCGACCCGCGTCGGGCCGCTGGTGGACCGCTTCGGGACGGCTCCGCTGATGGCGATCGCGTTCGTCTCGTTCGCCGCCGGCTACGCGCTGTTCCTGCGCGCCGACATGAACCCCAGCTACGTGCTGGTGATCCTGCCGACGATGCTGCTCCTCGGCGTCGGCTTCGCGCTCGGCTTCCCCTCGTTCAACATGCAAGGGACGATGGGCGTCGCCGACCACGAGCAGGGGCTCGCGTCGGGCCTCATCAACACCTCGTTCCAGGTGGGCGGCGCAATCACCCTGGCCGTCGTCTCCGCCGTCATCGGCAACGGGACCGCCAGCGGCGCGGACGCGCAGGCCTTCCTGAGCAACTCGCACACCGCAGTGGGAGTGGTGACCGGCGTCGCCGCCCTCGGACTGGTCAGCGCCCTCAGCGGCCTGACCCTGCGCCGGCGCTACGAGCCGGCGGTCGAGCGCCTCGGCGCCTGACGGACCTCTGACCCCTCCTCCCCACAGGTGACCGGCCCGGTCGCGCCCCTCCCAGCGCGACCGGGCCGACCTGCGTTGGGCCGGTCGCCGCACGCGGGGCGGGGCGGCCTCCGCGATCGCCGCCACACCCCGCCGGGGCCGGCCTGCGGGCGCCGAGGGGCACCCGACCGCCGCGCCCGCGCCATGCGGGGTCGACATCCGCCCGCTGAACCATGATCGTGCGTGACGTGACCCTCGCGCCCATGTCCCAGGAGTCGCGCCTCGCCGTCATCGACCTCGGCTCCAACTCGTTCCGCCTGGTGGTGTTCACCGCCCGCGACGCGTGGTGGAAGCGGACCGACGAGATCTACGAGCCGGTGCGCATCGGCGCGGGACTGGCGGCGACCCACGAGCTCGGCGAGGCCGGGATGGCCCGCGCCCAGGCGACGATGGGGGTCTTCGCCCACTTCTGCGCGGCCGCCGGCCTCGCGCCCGAGCAGATCGACGCCGTGGCCACCAGCGCGATCCGCGACGCCGGCAACGGCCACGAGTTCCTCGAGCGCGCGCGGGCGGCGTCGGGGCTCTCGGGGCGGGTGCTCTCGCCCGAGGAGGAGGCGCGCTACGGCTACCTGGCCGCGGTGAACTCCACCAGCCTGGCCGACGGCGTCGTGCTCGACCTCGGCGGCGGCAGCATGCAGCTCGTGCGCGTGGCCTCGCGCCATGCTGAGGAGCTGGCCTCCTGGCCGCTGGGCGCGGTGCGCATGACCGAGCGCTTCCTGCCCGGC
This sequence comes from Solirubrobacterales bacterium, assembly GCA_025963905.1. Classification (GTDB taxonomy): domain Bacteria; phylum Actinomycetota; class Thermoleophilia; order Solirubrobacterales; family Solirubrobacteraceae; genus JAOPZW01. The sequence goes on from JAOPZW010000262.1 coordinate 5,078, forward strand.
GACGGCCCGGCCAAGGGCAAGCAGCTGGCCGCCCTGCGCGAGCACCTGGCCGAGGAGCTGAGCTCGGCGCCGTGGCTGGCGACTGCGGGGCGCCGCCTGGTCGGCATCGGAGGCACCGTGCGCAACCTGGCTGCGGCGGCGCAGCGCGCGGGCGACGTACCGGAGTTCGGCGTCCAGGGCTTCACGGTGTCGCGCAAGGCGCTCGACGACCTGATCGAGCGCCTGGCGGCCATGACCCCCGACGAGCGGGCCAAGGTGCCGGGGATCAAGCCCTCGCGCGGCGACCTGATCCTCGCCGGAGCGGTCGTCGTGCAGTCGGTTCTGGAGCTGGGCGGCTTCGACGGCATCGAGGTGACCGAGGCCGGGCTGCGCGAGGGCGTCTTCTTCGAGCGCCACCTGGGCGAGGGCGGCGAGCCGCCGCTGTTCGACGACGTCCGGCGGGCCAGCGTGCTGAACCTCGCCGCCCAGTACGGCCAGCACCCTGATGACAACCCCCACGTCGCCCACGTCGCCCGGATCGCGCTGGGCCTGTTCGACGAGCTCGCAGAGGCCGGCCTGCACGCCGGCGACCCGCTCGAGCGAGAGCTCCTCTGGGCCGCGGCGATGCTGCATGACATCGGCATGACCGTGGACTACGACGACCATCACAAGCACTCGCGCTACCTCGTGCTCAACGCCGGGCTGCCGGGCTTCTCCCCCGCCGAGGTCGCGATCGTCGGCCAGGCCGTGCGCTACCACCGCAAGGGCATACCGTCGCTGGGCCCGTTCGGTCCGCTGGCGGGCAAGGGCGACGAGGACCGCCTCGCCCGCTGCTCGGTGCTCCTGCGCCTCGCCGAGGACCTCGAGCGCAGCCGCGACCAGCTCGTCCGCGAGGCCCACGTCCGCACCGACGGCGACGGCGTCCGCCTCGAGCTCACCGCCGCGGGCGACACCCGCGTCCCGCGCTGGGCCGCGGGGCGCGAGACGGAGCTGTTCAAGCGCGCGTTCGGGCGTGAGCTGGAGGTGTAGAGGCGGGTTCGTGCCCACCCTGGCGCGATGGCCGACCTGGAGCTCAAGCGCACGGCGGCTGACCGCACGGCGTGCAGCTGCTCTCGGACGCAAATGGGTCGCGCGTGCGCGCAGCGATCTTCGCCTTCCTGCGCGCCGACGCGCGGTGAGGCGCGGGGGTGGGCCGGGGCCTCCGGCCGGACGCGGCTAGAAGTTCGGCTCGTCCTCGCGCGGGCCGGCGGGCAGGACCATCGGCAGCTGGGCGGGCGCCTGCTGGAAGACCGCCTCCGCCACCTCGTCCTCGATCCCGTAGGCCGAGCCGTCGCAGTCGATGCGCACGCGCTTGGTCGGCACGCGATCGTCGGCGAGGACCGGCAGCCCCCACAGCTCGTCCCAGCCCATCAGCTCATGGTCGACCGGGTTGAGGAGGATCGCGTTCGCCGGTACGGGGCACTCGGCGTTATGGGCGTCGACGGCCTTGCGGATGGCCGCGAGGTTCTTCGACTCGAACTCGCTCACGCCTCGAGGGTAGCGCGCGTCAGGCGTCGACGAGGACGCCGGGATTCAGGATCCCGCCGGGGTCGACGGCCGCCTTGGCCCCGCGCAGCGCGGCGGCGAACGGGTCCGGGCGCTGGGCGTCGTACCACGGGCGGTGGTCGCGGCCGACGGCGTGATGGTGGGTGATCGTCCCGCCGGCGGCGATGATCGCGTCGGACGCGGCGCGCTTCATCTCGTGCCACTGGGCGACCTCGTCGCCGCGGCGCGCCGGCGCCATCACCGTGAAGTACGGCGCCGGGCCGTCGGGGTAGACGTGGGTGAAGCGGCACGTCACGCGGCAGGGCTCGCCGAGCGCCTCGCGGGTGGCTGCGACGACGGCCTCGTGGAAGGCGGCGAAGCGATCCCAGGTGATCGCCGTCTCGAACGTGTCGGCCAGGACGCCCAGGCGCAGGAGCATGTCGCGCAGGTAGGGCATGCGGATGAACGCCTCGCGCCAGGCGGAGGCCGCGCCGTCGCCCGGGCCGGTCGCATCGTCCCAGCCGCCGCCGTGCTCCGCGCACAGCGCCAGCGCGCGCGCGAGGCCCTGGTCGACCGGATGGTCGGTGGACTCGAAGCCGAGGACCAGGACGGCGTGGCCGCCGTCGCCCGCGCCGGTCTGCTGGGCCTCGAGCGCATCGATGAGGCGGCAGTTGGCAGGGCCGAGGCCCGACTGCGCGACGGCTCGGACCGCCTCGGCGCCCGCGGCGAACGACGCGAAGCGCACCGCGCGCGAGGCGCGGTGCTGCGGACGGGGCTGCACGCGCACCCATGCCTCGGTGATGACGCCGAGGATGCCTTCCGAGCCCAGCAGCAGGCGGTCGGGGCTCGGGCCGGCGCCGGAGCCGGGCAGCCGCCGCGACGTCCACCTCCCGCTCGGCGTGATCGCCGTGACCGACTCGACGAAGTCGTCCACGTGCGTGGCGCCGGTCGCGAAATGCCCGCCGGCGCGCGTCGCGATCCACCCGCCGAGCGTCGACAGCTCGAACGACTGCGGGTAGAAGCGCATCGTCAGCCCGTGGGTCCCCAGCTGCTCCTCCAGCCGCGGGCCGCTCGCACCCGCGCCGATGCGAGCGGCACGCGAGACGGGATCGACCTCGCGGAGCGCGTCGAGTGCGCCCAGGTCCAGCGTCACGGCACCGTCGAAGCGCGCGGGCACGCGCGCCTCGACGCCGCCCACGACGCTGGTGCCACCGCCGTAGGGGATGACCGCCGCGTTGGCGTCCGCGGCCCACTCGAGCACGGCCTCGACCTCGTGCTCGTCGCGCGGGCGCGCGACGGCGTCGGGCACGTGCTCGTAGACGCCGCGCAAGGCGCGGACCGTGTCGACGTAGGACTTGCCGTAGGCATGGGCGGCGCGGTCCGCGTCGGAGTCGGCGAAGATCGCCGCCAGCCGCGGTGGCAGCGAGATCCGCGGCGGGGGCAGCTCGACGTCGCCCAGGGCCACGGGCTCCTCGACGTCGGTGGACCCGAAGCCGAGCATCTCCACCACGCCGCCGGCGGCGGCCCGCGCCTCGGCGGTGGTCACCACCGCGTCCTCGAAGCCCCAGCCCCAGCGGTTTCGCGCCCGGCTCATGAGCGCGCCACCCTACCGGTGGCATCCCTCGTAGCCTGTAGGCAGGATGAACGACGCGCCCGCCCTCCTCGCCCGCGGCCCTTGGGGCGTGGATCAGGTGCAGGCGCAGTGGAGCGACGAGCCCTACGCCGCGCCACCGGCCAACGAGGCCGCGGCCGACCAGGCGATCGCCGCGCTGCGCGACCGCGGCTCGCCGTCCCACGACGGCGTCGCCGGCCGGCTCGTGGACTACGAGCAGACCCCCGACGGCCGGCTGCTCCTGCGCCTGCAGCCCGTGCGCTGGGCGCTGCGGCTGGTCGAGGGCGACGCGTCGCTGTCGATGGCGGCGCTGTGCGTCACACGCGACGCCGAGGGCCGGTGGCTCGCCGGGCGGCGCGCCCCGTGGCTGTCGTCGTGGCCGGGGCGCTGGGCGCTCGGCGCGGGCGGCGCGGTCGACCTCGGCGAGAGCCCCGCCGACACGCTCGTGCGCGAGCTGCGCGAGGAGTGGTCGGTGGCGCCCGAGCGGGTGAGCGCCGAGGCGCTCGTGCGCCTGCCGCATCAGCTCGTGATGTTCATCGGCCAGGCGTGGCTCCCGGCCGGCGCTGAGGTCAGCCCCGACCACGAGCACGACGCGTTCGGCTGGTGGCCCGCCGACGTGGCGGACTGGCCGGCGGAGGCCGATGCGCCGCTGCGCCGGATGGCGTCGATGCTGGCCGCCGCATGAGCCTCTCCTACCGGACGCTCAAGCGCCTGTCCTTCACGCACTCCGTGATCTACCTGACGCTGCTGACGGTCTGGATCCTGCCCGGCCTGCACCAGCTGGAGTTCATCTTCGGCCTAGCCCACGGCGTGGGCTGGATCGCGATGTGCGTTCTGTGCCTGGCCGCCCTGCGCGCGCGCGTGATCTCGTTGAAGCTCGCCGTCGCGGTGACCGTCATCGGGGCCGTCGGACCGTTTGTCGGGACGTACGAATTCTTCCGTGAGGAGCGCCCGTCCACGACGTCGGCCTCGTCCGTGCCTGCGCGCTAGAGTGGTCGAAAGGATGGCGGTGAACACCACAGTGCAGGTCACCCTGCCCCAGATGGGGGAGTCGGTGACCGAAGGCACGGTGCTCGAGTGGCACAAACAGGAGGGGGACCAGGTCGAGGCCGACGAGGTCCTCGTCGAGATCTCGACCGACAAGGTCGACGCCGAGGTCCCCGCCCCCCAGAGCGGCACCGTCGTCAAGATCCACGCCGCTGAGGGCGAGACCGTCGCCGTCGGCGCCGTCCTCGCCGAGATCTCCACCAACGGCGACGCGCCGCCCGCCGCCGCCGAGGCGCCCGACGACGACACCGAGCCCGCCGAGGCGCCCGGGGAGATCGTCGACATCGTCACGCCCACGGGAGGCGAGTCGGTCACCGAGGGCACGATCCTCGAGTGGGCCGTCAAGGTCGGCGACCACGTCGACGACGGCCAGACCGTCGTGGAGATCTCCACCGACAAGGTCGACATGGAGCTCCCGGCCCCCTCCGCAGGCACGATCGTCGAGATCCTCGCCGAGGAGGGCGACACCGTCACCGTCGGCCAGGTCATCGCGCGCCTGCAGGCCGGCGCGAGCGCCGTTAAGGCGCCCGCCGCGCCGTCGGCCGAGACGCTGGGGAAGGGCTCCAACGGCGCGCCGCCCTCCACCAGGCTTCCCGGCGACGCCCGCGTCTCGCCGGTCGCCGCGCGCGTCGCCGCTGCGGAGGGCGTCGACCTCGGCACGCTCACCGGCACCGGCCGGGGCGGGCGCATCACCAAGGACGACGTCCTGGACGCGAAGTCCAACGGCGCCGGCGCCCACGCCGCGGCCGCCAACGCGACGGTCATCAAGGGCGGCGCGGCGATGCTCGCGCGCTACATGGACGAGAGCCGCTCGATCCCGACGGCGACCTCGTTCCGCACGATGACGGTGACGACGATGGACGCCCGGCGCAAGCAGCTCAAGGCCGCGGGCGAGAAGGTCTCGTTCACCCACCTCATCGCCTACGCGATCGCGCTCGCGGCCACGAACGACATGCCGGTCATGGCGCACCACTTCGAGCAGAGCGACGGCAAGCCCACGCGCATCGATGACGGCGCCGTGAACCTGGGCATCGCGGTCGACGTCGAGAAGCGCGACGGCACGCGCACGCTGATGGTGCCCGTCATCCGCGATGCCGGGCGCAAGAGCTTCCGCGACTTCAAGGCCGCCTTCGACGAGCTGATCGACAAGGCGCGCACGAACTCGCTCACCGCCGACGACCTCACGGGGGCGAACGTCTCGCTGACCAACCCGGGCGGCATCGGCACGATCGCGAGCGTGCCGCGCCTGATGGTCGGCCAGGGCACCATCGTCGCCACGGGCTCGATCGCCTACCCGGTCGGGCTCGGCTCGATCGGCGACATGATCGGCGCCGAGAAGGTCATGACGATGACCTCGACCTACGACCACCGCGTGATCCAGGGCGCGGAGTCCGGGCGCTTCCTGCAGACGGTCGAGACCTACCTCCAGGGCGAGAACGGCTTCTACGAGGGCGTCTTCGGATCGCTGGGCGCCGAGATGGGCCCGCCGCCGCAGATGCCCGCCCCCGCCGCCGCCGCGGCAGCCGCGCGCCAGGCCCCGGAGGCTCCGCCGTCGGGCCAGGTCGACGAGGCGCTGTTGCAGGCGGTCCAGGCGGCGACGTCGCTGCTCAAGGCCCACCGCACCCACGGCCACCTCGCCGCGCGGCTGGATCCGCTGGGCACCGAGCCCGAGGGCGATCCGGCGCTCGATCCCGAGCCGTTGGCGCTGACCCCCGAGGTCATGGCCAAGATCCCGGCCAAGATCCTGCGGATGCACGTGCCCGGCGCCACGCTGGCCGACGCGCTGCCCCACCTGCGCGAGACGTACTGCGGCACGATCGCGTACGAGATCGAGCACCTCGCCAGCCACCGCCAGCGCACCTGGCTGCGCCAGAAGATCGAGAGCGGCGCCTTCCGCAAGCCGCTGACCCAGGACGAGCAGCGCGCGCTGCTGAAGCGCCTCGTCGAGGTCGACGCGCTGGAGCGCTTCATGCACAAGGCCTACCTGGGCCAGAAGCAGTTCTCGATCGAGGGCCTGGACATGACCGTCCCGATGCTCGACGAGGCGATCCAGCTCGCCGCCGCCCACGGGGCGCGCGAGGTCGTCGTCGGCATGGCCCACCGCGGCCGCCTCAACGTGCTGGCCCACAACCTCGGCCGCCCCTACGAGACGATCTTCGCCGAGTTCGAGGGCGCCTCCACGATGGAGGCGATCACCTCGATCCCGCAGGGCGGCACCGGCGACGTCAAGTACCACCACGGCGCGCAGGGCACCTACCAGCTGCCCAACGGCGACTCGATCCTGGTCAACCTCGAGTCCAACCCCAGCCACCTGGAGTACGTGCACCCCGTCGTGGTCGGCGCCACCCGCGCCGCGCAGACCACCCGCCAGGGCCCCCACGCCCACCGCGACACGAACTCCGCCGTGCCGATCGTGCTCCACGGCGACGCGGCGTTCCCGGCGCAGGGCGTCGTCGCGGAGGCGCTGAACCTCCAGGCCGTCGACGGCTACAAGGTCGGCGGCACGCTGCACCTGATCCAGAACAACCAGGTCGGCTTCACCACCGACCCCGAGGACGCGCGCTCCACCCGCTGGGCCTCCGACCTCGCCAAGGGCTTCGACGTGCCGATCATCCACGTCAACGCCGACGACGTCGCGGCCTGCGTCTCGGCCGTGCGCCTGGCGTTCGCGTTCCGCGAGGAGTTCGGCCACGACGTCGTCATCGACCTCATCGGCTACCGGCGCTTCGGCCACAACGAGGCCGACGAGCCCGCCTACACGCAGCCGGAGATGTACGCGGCGATCAAGGCCAAGAAGCGCGTCACCGAGCTGTGGGCCGAGACGCTCGTCGAGACCGGCGTCGTAAGCCAGCAGGACGTCGAGCGCCAGCGCCAGGAGGTGTGGGACCACCTCACGCACCTGCACCAGGAGCTCAAGGCGCAGATCAAGGCCTCCGAGGCGTCCGGCACCGTCGAGCAGGCCACCGGCGAGTACCAGCTGGACCGCTCGCCCAGCCCCGAGGTGCAGACCGCCGTCTCGGCCGAGCGCCTGCAGGTGCTCAACCAGGAGCTGCTGGCGGTGCCCGACGGCTTCACCGTGCATCCCAAGCTCGTCAAGCAGCTCGAGCGCCGGCGCGACGCGCTCGGCCCGCAGGGCGGCATCGATTGGGCGCACGCCGAGACCCTCGCCTTCGCCTCGCTGCTGACCGAGGGCATCCCGGTGCGCCTCACCGGCCAGGACTCCGAGCGCGGCACGTTCAGCCAGCGCCACCTCGTCCTCCACGACGCCAAGACGGGCCAGACCGTCTGCCCGGTGCAGCACCTGCCCGGCGCGCTGGCCCCCTTCGAGCTGCACAACTCGCCGCTGAGCGAGATCGCCTGCCTCGGCTTCGAGTACGGCTACTCGGCCGAAGCGCCAGAGACGCTCGTGCTGTGGGAGGCGCAGTTCGGCGACTTCGGCAACTCGGCGCAGGTCATCATCGACCAGTTCATCGCCAGCGGCCTGGCCAAGTGGGGCCAGACCTCGCGCCTGACGCTGCTGCTGCCCCACGGCTACGAGGGCTCGGGGCCCGAGCACTCCTCGGGGCGGCTCGAGCGCTTCCTGCAGCTCGCCGCCGAGGGCAACATCCGGATCGCGAACCTGACGACGCCGGCGCAGTACTTCCACCTCATCCGCCGTCAGGCCCGCATCGCCAAGCAGCGCCCGCTGGTCATCATGACCCCGAAGTCGCTCCTGCGCCTGCCGCAGGCGACCAACCGCATCGAGCACCTGTCGGAGACGCGCTTCTTCCCCGTCCTCGGCGAGCCGCGGGTGGACGTCGACAAGGTCACGCGCCTGGTGCTGTGCACCGGCAAGATCTACTACGACCTCGTCGGCCATCCCGCGCGCCAGGACAACGAGGGGGTCGCGATCGGGCGAGTCGAGCTGCTGTACCCCTTCCCCGAGGGACAGATCCGCGAGCTCATCGAGACCTACCCGAACCTGCGCGAGGTCGTGTGGGTCCAGGAGGAGCCGCGCAACATGGGCGCGCGGGCGCACATGTCCCCCCGCCTCATGCAGATCCTCCCCCACCACCTCGCCTTCGGCTACATCGGCCGCCCCGAGCGCGCCTCGCCGGGCGAGGGCTACCCCGCCGCCCACACCGCCGAGCAGAACCGCATCCTGCGCACCGCGCTGGACCTGTCGGTGGCCTGCTCGCTGTACCC
>JAOPZW010000281.1 GCA_025963905.1 Solirubrobacterales bacterium
ACGCGGGCCGCTCGGCGTTCGGTCTGACACGAACGCCGCCTCGCTGACTCGCCGGGTGGACACCAGGTGGAACACAACGGGCACGCCTGGGGCCGTTCGTAGCGGTCACGACGTCTCGCACGGATTCGCTAGAGGAGCCGAATCCCTGATGAATACAGGGGCTACGGCATGCCGGAGGAGGGACTCGAACCCCCGACACGCGGATTATGATTGCCTCCCGAGAGGCGCTTTCCCCGGTGTTTACGGGGTCTCAGGCGCTCTCAGGGGGCCTCAAACTGGGGCAAAACTCGGCACTTTGGGGAGCCTTCTGGGGAGCTCTATTCGGGGTCGACGCGTGTTTCCGCTTGTCGTGGTTCCCGAGGATCAGGAACTTCTTGCCCAGGAGGTTGGGGGAGACGTCGTGCAGGAACCGGTCATAGCCCTCCCGGCCACCGAAGAAGAGGTCGCCCAGGTGGAGGATCGTGTCCTTCTCCCGGACGGCGTGCTGCCACCGCTTGACCATCATCACCTCATGGTCGTACGGGCGGCGCGAGTAGTCAGTGATCTTCTGGTGCCAAAAGTGCGAGTCGGAGGTGACGAACGTCGGCAGCCGGTCTAGGCCCGTCACCTCTTACCGGCGAGGCGCTCACCTCTTGAATGCGAAAGGCCCCGAGCATTCGCCCGGGGCCTTCGCTTACTGCGGACTTCTTGGGTGTTCGAGCCCTAGGGCTGCGTAGTGATGTTGTTGACCTCGGTGGCGATGAGCTTCGAGGACGGGACCGAACCCGGGTGCCCGGCCGGGTCGCCGTTGTGGTACGTGTAGCAGCGGACCTCGACCTTGGTCTGCGCCGTGAACGTGACATAGGCGCCGATGTTCAGCGGCAGACGGTCGCCAGGGCTCGGCAGATCCGGGGCGCGGAATGCCCGATAGAACGTGTCGATGTTCGTGGCGGGCGTATCCGTGGCGTTGACGAGGTTGCAGCGCACGAAGTCGAGCGTCGTCGAATCGGCGTCGTCCGGACCGCGCACCGACATGGTGGCCTCGATGTCGTACTTGCCAGCCGGGAGCGTCAGGTCGCGGATCAGATCGCCGCCCACCTGGTCGTTGGGCGCGACACTCGTAGCCGCGGTCGTGGTGTGCGTGCCGCTGTCCACGATGACGTTCACGATGCCGTCCTTGCCATCGGTGCCGTTCGTGCCGTTCGTGCCGTTCGTGCCCGGGGCGCCGTTCGTGCCGTCCGTCCCGTTGGTGCCGTCCGTGCCCTTGTCTCCCTTGAGTCCCTGGGGACCCTGGTCGCCCTTCGCGCCCTGGTCACCCTTGGCACCGGCGGCGCCGTCCTTGCCGTTGACGCCCGAGGCACCCTGGGATCCCGCGGGACCGGGCTGTCCGGCCTTGGCTACGAGGTGCTGCGTGCCCGTCGACAGGCGGTTGAGAGGGATGGAGCCCTTCTGGATGTTCTGCCCGTTGATGAGCGAGGCAGCGGTCGCGGTACCGGCGACGGCCAGGATCACAGCGATGATGCCGAGGAGACCCCCGGCGACTTGAAGTGCTTCATAGACCTTCCTTGGACTGGGAGCCTCGGTCTATGGCCTCGTGCCACCCCCCCGGTAACGCTCCCTGCTTGAACCGGACGGCAGCCTAGCGTTCGGACGCCGCCTTTGGCCTTGTGGGCAGCATTGGGGTGCCCTTTCGGCCGAGCAAGCCCGGCCACTTGGGCTACTCCGGGTCGACGGAGCGGACGCGGTCGAGCGGATGCGTCGTCCCTACGGGAGCGTGAAGTCCTACGCGCCGGGCCGTGGAGGCTGAGACGCGGAGCGTGCGGCGAACGCGCCTCGCGTGAGTTCTGCTCGCGCTACCCGTCCGCTCCCATGACGCAGATCTCCACCTGCGGAGCGCCTTGCTCGACGGTCCGTAGCGAACTCGTCAAGGCGGGTCGCGCGCCCGGAACGATCAACCAGTGGCGCGTCGTCGTGCGCGGCCTCTGGGGCACCCGCAAGGGCTCTCCGGCGCTGGGCTGGGACTGGAAGGCGCTGAGCACCGACCCCAAGGACGACCTGGCCTTCTACACGCCCGACGAGGCCGCTCGACTGGTCGCTGCCGCCGAGGACGACACCGACGCCGCGATCTTCACGCTCGCCGTGCAGGCCGGTCCGCGAAAGTCCGAGATCCGGGCGCTGCGCGTCAAGGACTGCGACTTCGCCGGGGGGCTGCTGCGCTTCGCTCGCGGCTACACCAACGAGGAGGGCTTCGCGGCCAACAAGGGCAAGGAGCTTCGCTCGGTCCCGATGAGCCCGGAGGTCGCCGGCCGGCTGCGTCCGCTGTGCGAGGGCAAGGCGCCGGACGACCGCGTCTTCGAGCCCGAGCGTGGCGCCCAGGCGATCTGCGGCTCGGCGCTCTACCGGCGCTTCGTGGATGCGGCCGACCGGGCGGGGCTGCGCCGGATCCGCTTCCATGACCTCAGGCACTCCTTCGGGACGCAGGCGATCCAGGGGTTCGACATCTATAAGGTCCAGCGGTGGCTCGGCCACAAGTCGATCGCGACGACCGAGAAGTACCTGCACTACCAGGCCGACGCGCCGACGCCAGCGCCGCCGAGGCCATGGGAACCCTGTGGGCGACCAGCCCCGCGGCCGATGTCATGCCGATCCGCCGCGCGGCCTGAGCGCGGGTGCCAAGGGCGGGCCTTCGGGTCCGCCCATCGTCGTTGGGGAGCCTGCCGCGGAGGGCGTCGGACGGGCATCGGCGGGAGGTGCTTGGGGAGCCTTTGGGGAGCCTTCCCGTTTCGCCGCCGATCGCGTCTCGGCAAAAGTACCTATTTGCAGGCGAATCACCATGCCGGAGGAGGGACTCGAACCCCCGACACGCGGATTATGATTTGGCGCATAGACGCTCGGATTTGGCGTCCCTGAGTCAGGTCGGATAGGCCTTTCCGGGCTCTGATCGCGTCACATCTGTCGATTCGGGGACCAATTTCGGGACCAAGATCGGGCCGGATGCGCCCCCAGCGATGTCGATGTGCGGTCGATCACACGCGCATCAGATCGCGCTCTCGGGGCTGTACGAGATGCCTCCAGCCGGCGGTCCGATGCATGTCCGTCGCCGGCACGCGATGCGCCGGCGGCGCGTTCGTACTCGGCCAGGTCCGTCTGCACACGATCCTGGCGGCGCACGCTTCCACACTCCGACGCCAAGACCGAGACCGGCGTGCGCGTCATCGAGATGAGCCCGACCTGGCCGAAGCCTTCGTCGCGCACCTCGACCATCTGCGCCGCGCCGGCAACGCCGACGAGCCTGGACGCCGGCATCCTCACCGACCTCACCGGACGTACCATCCGCCGCGTCGTCGTCGCCGACGACGACGAGTGGACGGCGGCAATGATCGGACGCGGTGTACCCGCGGACCAGGCGAACATGCTGCTCGGCATGTTCCACGCAGCACGCCGGGCGGAGTTCGCCACCACCGGACCGGAGCTCGAGAAACTCCTCCAGGGCCCCGCTACGCCGGTCCGTTCGATCCTGGAGGGACTCACCACCTAGCCGTGAACTCTTCGATGTGATCGCCCGAAAGGACGGTCACATCGCACTCAATTCCGCAATGAGCGGACGGCTGGACCGGTTCGGAACGAGCCCGGCATGTGGCATGTCCGCGTCGAGCTTTGGTTGACGCCACGCGTCATCCGTAGGGCCGAGGCCAATTGCCTTCCCGCTGCTGACAAGTACGTTTCCAACGTGGTGCCGACGCGGGCAATCGCAGCGGTGGGCGGGGTGCTGGCCGCGTTTCGGGTCGCCGCGCTGGCTGTAGCCGCGCCGTCAAGCAGCTGGACGGCGCTGCTCGGAGTTTGGTGGCTGGCCGTCGGGCCCGCGGCGCTGTTCCCTCAGGGCGCGCAGGCGCTCCCCGCGAACAGCCACGGCGATGCGCTCGTCGGCGAGTGGGACAACCACGACGAAGTTGCGTTCTCAGGTCGCACGGCGGGCCAGGCATTCGCGCCGCCGCGGATTGCCGTCGAGGACCGGCGTAGGGCGAACGCGACGAGCTCCGCTGCCGAGCGCTTCGACGCGCGCGATCTGCCTGTCAGCTTTACCGGTTGGCCAACCTACGCGGCTCTCGCGCAGACGCGCGCGGGCCTCGCCGGCACGAGCGGCGGCGGGATCTCCGACTACGGCTCGCACGCCGCGCTGAAGGCGGCGCTTGACAACCGCCAGCCACTCGGGCTTGCGCTCTACGCGAGCTTCGGCGACGTCGCCGCGCGCGTTGCAGACGCGCACCTGGTGCTGACGCGGCCGGGGTCCGAGCGCGCGATCGCGCTGGATCGCCGGGTGCACTTCGCGCCGTGGGGCTGGACCGAGCAGGCGAGCGGCGGCGGTGCGCGCCTCGAGGGACGAGTGGCGACGGCCAGCACCGATGCCTTCGTCCTCGAGGCTAGTGTGCGCGGCGCTCGCGGGCTGAGGCTCGGGCTGCGCGTGTCCGACGCGGACCCGGCCGGGCCGCTCGAGACGCTGCAGCCGGGACCCGTCGCGCACGGCTCGGCGTGGAGCCGCTCGCGCGCACGCTTGACGAGCTGGCAGCAGTACGTGCCGGCGTTCCAGTCGGGACCGCGGCGCGCGGTCTGGGTCGCCTGGCAGCTGCGGCGTGGAGCGCGGGCGCAGCTCGCCGCGCACGCGGCGTCGATCCGGCTCGGGCCCGCTCGCCGCGCACGGGTACTAGTCGCCGTTGGCCGCAGTCGCGGCGCGGCGCTCAGGAGGCTTGCCGCCGCCGAGCGGGAGCTGCGACGGGGCCGCTTCTGGCAGCACACGCGCGCCGACTGGGCGGCGTTCTTCCGCGCGCTGCCGCGCCTTCCGGCCCGCACCTCACGACGTAACCGCGTGACCTACCTCGAGGCGAACACGGCGCTGCGCATGAACCTGTATGCGCCGCGTGGCGCGATGCGCTGGTGGGGGAGTGTCCCCTCGAAGGTCCACTTCCCGCAGTTCTTCGGCTGGGATACGGCGTTCCAGGCTCTCGGCATGGCGCGCTGGGGCAGCTGGTCGCCGAGCTGGGTCGGCGCTCGCCGGTTCACGCTCGCCGAGCAGCAGCTGTTGCTCGAGCTCGCGGCCGCGCGCAGCAACGGCGGGACCATCTGCCTCTACTTCACCGACGCGCTCTCCTGTCACGAGCCGCAGTGGGAGCAGATGCCGGTGCAGGGCTGGGCGGCCTGGGAGGTCTTCCGAGCGGATCCCGACCGGCGGCGAGCGCTTCGCTTCGCGCGCGCGATCTACGCGCCGCTCGCGACCTACTACCGCCATCTCTGGGCGACGCGCGACCCCGACCACGACGGCCAGCTCGAGGCCTACGGCCCCGCCGAGACGTGGGACGACAACCCACGGCCGACCGGCGCGAATCAGCCGACGAGCGCGATCGGATTGCACGTGCCTGACTACGAGCCGGTCGAGCTGCAGGTCTGGGCGGCGCTGTACGCGCGGCGGCTCGCCGACTTAGCGCAGGTCCTCGGCCGACGCGCCGCGCCTTGGCGGCGCGACGCGGCGCGCATCAGCGCGGCCACCGATGCGGTGCACTGGGACCCCGCCGTGCGCGGCTGGCTCGACCGCGTCGGCGGCCACTTGGTGGACGCGCGGACGCCGATCATGTGGTGGCCGGCCTTTGCAGCGACGACGCCGCACGCGGCCTGGGCGAAGGCCGCGCTGCGCGCGCACCTGCTCAATCCGCGCGAGTTCTGGACGCGCGCGCCGGTCCCGAGCGTTGCGCTCGACTCGCCGCTCTACGACCGCGCCGAGCACGGCTTCTACTGGCAGGGCCAGTCGTGGCTCGTGCTCGCCTACGGGAGCCTCGTCGCGCTCCACCGCTACGGCTTGGACGACGCCGCCGCGGAGCTGCGGCGGCGCTGGCTCGCGGTCGTCGGCGGCAAGGGAGGCCTCTACGAGACCTATGACGCAACGACCGGCGAGGTCGGCTTCGGCTCTGCCTGGTCGGGCAGCTATCAGCTGGCCGCGTTCGCCTACGGGTGGTCGGCGGCCTTCACGATCGAGGCGCTGCTCGGGGGCTGACGGCCTCACCCACCCGAGGCGATCGTTTAGCCTCGATCCACCGTTTGGTCTCGGGGAGCGGGCGCTTGGCGCCTGACCGGGTCCCGGGGGGCTCGTCGAGCTGGTGTGGCGGCGCGTGGCGTTCGCGTCGGGGTCGTCGGGCCGCTCGAGGTCGTCGTGATCGCGGCGAAGGGGGCGTCGTGGATGGGCCAAGGCCGGCGGTCCGGCGCCGTGGTCGTCGCGGGGTGCGGCGTGGGGTCAGGCGGGTGGCGGGAGCGCACGCAGGCGCGCGAGCGCGGCGAGGAAGTCATCGGCCCAGGGCCAGCGGGCGGGCATCCAGGCGATGCTGCGGCTCGTTGCCGGGGCGGGCGGGACCGCGGGGGTCACCGGCCGCTTGTTCGAGGGGCTGCGCGAAGCCGCGCTCGACCCGCACGCGGCCGACGTCGACGCGCGTCGGCGCCTCTGGGAGCTGTCGGAGCGCCTGACCGCCCGGCCCTGAGGTCTCACCAGGTCGGCGTATGTGAGCCGGCGCGCCAGGGTTTCCGCCGACCCCGAGAACCGGTGGTACGGTCCGGCGCGCAGCAAAGGGGGTTCAACGGGCGCGGATGCGCCATCGGGTCAGGGGAAGGTTGCATGCACGGTCGTCTGCTGGTGGGTGTCGTGGCACTGGTCGTCGTCGCCGGGTCGGCGGGCAGCGCGTCGGGCGCACCGCCCGCGCCACCCACGCCACCTGCTGCCGCCGACGGGCCGGGCGCGCTCTCGCACTTCGACCTGGCGCGCAAGGATTGCGTCGGCACCGCGCGCAACCGCACGTCGAAGGTGTGGTTCACGGTCGCCGGCGGCGTCCTCAGCGACGTCTACTTCCCGACCAACGACACCACCAACGTCGAGACGCTGCAGTACATCGTCACCGACGGCTCGTCGTTCACCGACTTGCAGACCCGCGACATGACCTACACCGTGCGCGCGCTCGATGACCGCGTCCCGAGTTGCCGCGTGACCGCCACGGCCAGAAGCGGCCGCTACCAGATCGTCACCGACTACCTAACCGACCCGTCGCGCAACACGGTGGTGACCCGCGCGCGCCTGATCGCGCTGAAGGGCAAGCTGGCGGACCTGCACCTGTACGTGCGCTTCGACCCGACGCTGAACGGCAACGGCGGTGGGGGAGCCGGCAACGGCGGGCCGGACGCCGGCGACGTCCTGCGCCGCGACGACCACAGCGTGCTGATCGGCTCCGACCCGGTCACCGCGACCAATGCGGCCAACCGCGATTACGCCGTCCCCGTCTTCAGCGCGCTGGACGCCGACCGCCCGCTGCTCTCGGTCACCAACGGCTTCGCGGGGCAGGCTTCCGACGGACTCACGCAGCTCGACGCCGACCACCGCCTGACTTCGACCCACGAGAGCACCGCGGCGCCCGGCAACCTCGTCCAGACCGCCGAGGTCGACCTCGGGCGCGACGGCGCGTTCACGCTCGGCCTCGGGTTCGGCACGGATGCGGCCGACGCGGCGGACACCGTACGGGCGACGCTGCGCGCCGACCCGAGCGCGCTGGCGGCGCGCTATGCCGCCGGCTGGCTGCGCTACGACGAGGGCCTGCGCCGCCCGCGGCGCCCGCCCGGCGTGTCGGCCTCGGCCTGGCACGACATCCTCGGCCAGTACTACGTCAGCGCCAACTACGTGAAGGCCGCCGAGGACAAGACGTTCCCAGGGGCGGTGGCGGCCGCGCTGGCCTCGCCATGGGGCCAGGCGGTCTCCGCCGGCGATCCCGCCAACACGTACTTCGGGTCCTACCGCGAGGTGTTCGCCCGCGACCTCTACGAGGCGTGGACGGCGGTCTACCTCGCCGGCGACCGCGGCACCGCGCGCGACATGACGCGCTTCCTGTTCGAGCGCCAGCAGCGCCCCGACGGGTCGATGCCACGCAACAGCCTCACCAACGGCCGGCTGGCGCCCGACAGCTTCGGGACGCAATTGGACGAGTGCGCCTACCCGCTGGTCATGGCGCTCGCGGTCGGTCTGACCGACGGCAACTACTACACCAAGCACATCAAGCCCGCGGCAGACTTCGTCATCGCCCACGGGGCCAGCTACGGCAACGAGCGCTGGGAAGAGCAGGGCGGCTACTCGCCGTCGACGATCTCAGCCGAGATCGCCGGGCTGCTGGCAGCCGCCGAGATCGCCGACCGCAACGACGACCCCGCGTCGGCGACCGTGTGGCGTGGGGTGGCGGACGAGTTCCAGCGCAACCTCAAGGCATGGACGCTGACGACCAACGGGCCGCGCAGCAGCGACCCGTACTTCATCCGGCTGTCGAAGACCGGGGACCCCAACGCCGCCATCTCCTACAACGTGGGCAACGGCGGGCCGACGCTCGACCAGCGCAACGTCATCGACGCCGGGTTCCTGGAGTACTCGCGCCTGGGCCTGCTGCCCGCCGACGATCCCGACATCTTGCGGTCGCTCGAGGTGGTCGACGGCGCGATCGGGCGCGACACGGCCAGCGGCCAGGGCTTCTACCGCTACAACGGCGACGGCTACGGCGACGGGTCGGCTGACGGCCATCCGTGGGCGCCGACCGGCCAGGGCAACGGCCATCCGTGGCCGGTGCTGGCCGGCGAGCGCGGGCAGTCCGAGCTCGCGCGCGGCGACGTCGGCGCGGCCGTCGGGCGCCTGCAGGCGATGTCGGCCATGAGCTCGGGCGTCGGGCTGATCCCCGAGCAGGCCTGGGAGCTGCCCGACCAGGCGGCCTCGCCGTTCGGCACGGACCCGACAGTCGCCTCGATCGGCTTCCAGAACGGGAAGCCCGCGGGCAGCGCATCGGCGCTGACGTGGGCGGCCGGGCAGTTCGTTCGGCTGACGCTCGACACCGCCGCGGGGCGCCAGCTCGACACGCCGGCCTACACGACCGACCGCTACATCACGCACACGCAGGGGCAGACCTCGCTGACCGTCACCTCGCCGGCCGACCAGTCCTCGGTCGACGGGTCCGTGCAGGTCCAGGGCACGACGGCGCCCGGCAACGCCATTGCGGTCGCCGCGTCCAACACCGACAAGGACAACGCCACCACGACCGCGACAACCACCGCCGGCGATGACGGCAGCTTCTCGGTCGACGTCCCGCTCACCGGCGGCAGCTCGGTGCTCAACATCGTCGCGACGAGCCCGTCGGGCGCGACCGCGCGGGTGGTCCGGACCGTCGTGTTCGACTTCGTGCCGGGCACCCTGGTCTATGAGGCAACCGATCCCGACGGCGACGACCACGGCCCCGGCACGTTCCAGTACCCGACCGCGGCCGACTTCCACGCCGGCGCCTACGACCTTCAGCAGTTCCAGGTCTTCGACGACGGCACCAACGTGATCTTCCGCGTCCGCACGCGCGACCTCACGCCGACGTTCGGCAGCCCGCTGGGCGCGCAGCTCGTCGACGTCTACGTGCACGATCCGGCCAGCCCGCCGGCGACGACGTCCACTGCCGCGGCGTTCCCGCAGCGCAACTACACGATCGCACCGGCCGGCGCCTGGAGCCGGCTCATCGAGGTCCAGGGCTTCGGCCAGCAGTACCGCGACGCGAGCGGGGCGACGCTCGGCACGGTCAGCATCAGCGCCAACGCCATCTCGCGCTACATCACGTTCAGCGTGCCGAAGACCAGCCTCGGGACGCCGGGGCCCGGCTGGGCCTTCACGGTCGTCCTCACCGGCCAGGACGGCTTCAGCCCCGACCAGGCGCGGGGGTTCCAGACCTCGCCACAGGACTACCAGTTCGGCGTCTGCGCGCCGGGCGGCACCGATCCCATCTGCAGCGCCGATCCCGGAACCGTCCCCAAGGCGATGGACGTGCTGACGCCCGACGGGGTCAGCCAGGCCGACGAGCTGAACCCGCTCGCCCCGCCGGTGGAGCTGGCCCCCGTGACGATCCCCGGAGGGTGACGCGGCACGACGGCCGGCGCTAGTGGGCGCCGGCCGCCGACCCACACGCCGGGCCATCACCGCGTTTCCCGGCGTCGACCACCCGCACGGAAGCGAGCCGGCGCGCCCGTGTCGACTCATGGCCATCGTGCCGCGCGGCGGCAAAGGCCGCGCAATCGCTGTCCGAGCGCGGCATCGACGGCGCTGTCTCGGGCCAGGCTGGGTCATCCAGGCCGTCGGCGACCCGGGCGATGACGCTCTCAGCGTGCTGCCGTGCGGCGGACATGCTCAACGCGCCGGCGGAGACCTTCTTCTTCGCCTTCGGCTTGCGCTTGTTGACCTCGCTGCTGTCGGCGCGGGAGCGGCAGCCGGGATCCTTGGGAAAGTCCTTCAGACCGTCGCCGTCGTTGTCCGCGTCCCCGACGGTCCACCGGCACGCCGGGCCCGCGGTCGTACTCGCGGTCGTCCTCGAACGTCCAGAGTTCGGGCGGACGGTGGATTGCTCGTCGGTGTGCGACCGTGCAGTGATGGTGCTGGACGCGGGTCGACGGGGGAGGCGCTGGCGGCCGGTGCTGTCGGGTAGGGGGTCGGCGGGCGACGTGGCCATCGATCTCGGTACCGCGAACACGGTGGTGTACGTGCGCGGCAGCGGGATCGTGCTGTCCGAGCCGTCCGTAGTGGCCATCGACGAGAGCGTGGGCGAGGTGTACGCGGTGGGAACGGAGGCGCAGCTGATGATCGGTCGCACCCCCGCATCGATCTCCGCGATCCGGCCGCTGCGACACGGCGTCATCGCGGACTTCGAGGTCACCGAGCAGATGCTGAGCCAGTTCATGGCCAAGGTGGTGCGCAGCCGGTGGGCGCGGCCGAGGCTGGTGATGTGCGCGCCGTCGGGGATCACGGACGTCGAGCGGCGCGCGCTGGAGGAGGCGTCGATGTCGGCGGGCGCGCGCGAGGTGCACCTGATCGAGGAGCCGTTGGCGGCGGCGATCGGCGCGGGCGTGCCGATCGACGAGCCGGTCGGGCGGATAGTCGTCGACGTGGGCGGCGGCACGAGCGAGGTCGCGGTGATCTCGCTCGGTGGGATCGTTGTCTCGCGCTCGGTGCGGGTCGGTGGCTATGACTTGGACGAGGCGATCGGTGCCCATATCCGCAACGTGCATCGCGTGGCCGTCGGCTCGCAGAGCGCGGAGGCGATCAAGCACCAGATCGGCTCCGCGGCCGCGCTGACGCCCGAGCTCGAGACGACGGTGCGGGGCCGCGACCTGGTGTCGGGCCGGCCGCGTGAGCTGCGCCTCGACAGCGCCGAGATCCGCCGGGCGATCGACGCGCCGCTGTCGGAGATCATGGCCGCGATGCACGCGACGCTGGAGGAGACGCCGCCGGAGCTCGCGGGCGACGTGGCGCGGCACGGCATCCTGCTTGCGGGCGGCGGCGCCCTGCTGCACGCGTTCGGCGACCGGGTCCGCGCCGAGACCGGGATGCCGGCGTACCTGGCGGAGTCGCCGCTGACCTGCGTGGCGGTGGGCGCCGGGCACGCGCTCGAGGAGCTCGACGTCGTCGCGCGCGGCGGCGAGCAGCGCCGGCGATGAGCCGATGACCGGTACCGCGCATCGGCCGAAAATTGCTCCCGTTGCTCCCGTCGACCCGCGGATCGACCGCAGCCCGTTCCGACTTCCGCTCGGGACGGATCTCGTCCCGATATCGCTCGACCGCCCGGATCGGCCCTGGGCGTCGATTTGCGGGTCCTACGAAACGGGGGGCGTCAGATCCTCGGTTTGCATGGTCGTCCGCGCCCTCGTCGGCGCCTAGGGTCTTCCGCATGGCCTACACCTGGAGGAGGGGTAGCTGGGCGCTCGCACGCGCGCTGCTCCTAGCCGCAGCCGCCGCGCTGCTTGCGGTCATCGCATACGCACAGTCCGCCACGGCGGCGCACCCCCACCGGCACAGAGCAAGACGTGCTGCGCCGGCGCGCGGCCTCACCAGAGGCGGCTACACCAACGCCGCCGGCAAGCTCGACTACGAGCTCTACGTCCCCGCGACGTACAGGGCGGGGAGGGCGCGGCCGCTGATCGTCGCGCTGCACGGCTGCACGCAGACCGCCGACCAGTTCCGCCGGCTGACGCGCTTTGACGCCCTCGCGGCCGCGAAGGGGTTCATCGTCGTCTTCCCCGAGCAGAGCACGAGCAACAACTACCTGCGCTGCTGGAACTGGTTCCAGGACCAGAACACCCACCGCGGCGCTGGCGAGCCGTCGCTGATCGCCGGCATCACCGACCGGATCCGGCAGCAGTACACCGTCGACCCGCGACGCATCTACGTCACCGGGCTCTCCGCCGGCGGCGCGATGGCCGAGGTGATGGGCACAACCTACCCCGACCGCTACGCGGCCGTCGGCGTCGGCTCCGGATGCGAGTACCAGGCCGGCGCCGCCTGCGCCGGGTACCGCAGCGAGGACCCCGAGCAGTCCGGCCGCGCCGCCTACCAGGCGATGGGCAGCCGCGCCCGGGAGGTCCCGTTCGTGGTCTTCGAGGGCGACCAGGACCCCATCGTCCCGCCGGTCAACGCCCAACAGCTCGTGCGCGCCGGCCAGGTGGCCGCCGACTGGGCGGACGACGGCAGCGAGAACGGCTCCGTCCCGAGCGCCCCCGCCAGGAGCGCCTTGGACCAAACACGCGCGGGGCAGTCCTACACCACGAGCGACTACTCCGACGGCCACGGAAACGAACTCGCGCAGCTCTGGCTCGTGCACGGGATGGGCCATGCCTGGTCGGGCGGCAACGCCGCCGAACAATGGTCCGAGCCCGCCGGACCCGACGAAACCGCCGCGATCTACGACTTCTTCACGACCTACCCCGCGGCGAGCGCGGCTACATCTGCTGGCCGCCATTGACCACACCCGCCCGGTGATAGACGACGAGGCGTCGGCGACGAGGAAGTGGACCACGCGCGCGATCTTGTCGGGAACGCCGTCGAGCATGTCCGCGAACTGGTCCGCATCGCGCAGCGTTTGCGCTCAGGGCGTCGGAACCGGAAGCATCCGCGCGAGGCGTGCCAGAACCTGCATCGGGAGTCGCTCCATGGTTCCTGAACGTATACAGCGCCCCGACCGGCACGGACGCCGACTGTCCCTGCCCGAGCGTGCTCCACTCACCTTCCACCATCACGTCGAGGTTGCCCTCTAGGACCTCGTACTCCTCGACCTGCTTGCGATGGATGTGCGGCGGCGGGGGTACGCATCCCGACGGCAGGACGAACTCCATCTCGACCGACTCTCCGTCCGTGTCAAATCGCCCCGTCGCGCGTCCTGCGCCCGCCGGCCGTTACACGGACTCAAGCCCTGGTGCGTCGGCTCGGAGATGCCCATGGCGTTCGGCGAGTTCCTCCTGCGTGTCGCCGCAGGTCATAGACGGCGGAGCCTTACCGCAGGGCGAGGCCAGGTGCCGAGGGGGTAGGTTCCGGCACTACGTCCGTGTGCCCTCGATGACGCGATGGTCGGGCTCCACGTCTGAGTAGCGCCGAGGCTCCCACCAGCAACGCACACACGGCGGCGCTCAGCCTGCACGATGGCACCCGCCAGCGCTCACCGGCTACGCGCTCCCGCGCGAGGAACGGTCGGCAGAAGCCAGCACACTCGGCAGCAGTCGCTCCTCCGGCATCAGGAACTCAATCCCGACGAGACGACCCGCGTCATCGAAGTCGAGGACGAAGTAGTCGTCGGCCATCTCGGAGCCGGGCGGCCTGAACGGCTTCGACGAGACCGTCCCAACGTCGTCCGCGTCCTCGCGCAGCCTCAGGTACGCCGCACCCACCCGCTCGTCGTACGTCAATCGCATCGAGGGAATAATCACACCTGACTGCGACGCAAGGCTGCGTCCACGGCCGCCGCGGATTTTGCGGCTCCCCCCGCGATGCCTCCCTGCCCATCGCCCCTACGCCTGCTCCCTTGGCTCGCGCTCCTGCGGTGGGTTAGGTGGCTTGGCGGCTAGCTGGCGGCTTGGAACAGGAGGCCCAGTACGGCCATGCCGAGGTCGTCCATCGACTTCGGGTTGGCCGGCGCCTTGTAGCTGACGTCCTCGCCCCATTTGGTGAGCTTGATGTCCAGTTCGACTTTGAGCCGGTCGAGTTCCTTGGTGGAGTTGTCGCCGCTTGAGGCAGCGAGCGCGGTCAGCGTCTGCTTGTCGAAGTCGGCCGCGATGCGCAGCTGACGAGGCAGGTGGTCGTCGGCGCCGACCACGTACGTGATTTCGATGGAGCGGCAGAACGCCGCTATGTCCTTGCGGTCCTGCGCGGACACGGTCTGACCGTTGCGGTGCGCGAGCGTGGCGAGACCGTCGGCCTTGCAGTGTCCCTTGGCCTGCCAGGTCTTGCCGTCGATGTCCGGACCGG
Source organism: Solirubrobacterales bacterium (assembly GCA_025963905.1). GTDB lineage: Bacteria > Actinomycetota > Thermoleophilia > Solirubrobacterales > Solirubrobacteraceae > JAOPZW01. Next base: position 14,303 of record JAOPZW010000281.1, read on the forward strand.
CGCTGACCTGCGCGTCGAGCACCTCGTTGGAGTGGTCGTACACCCAGCGCAGCGCTTTCTTGACCTGCTCCGGGCTTGCCTTCGAGGCGGCCTTGTCCTGAGCGGTCTGCTGCGCGTCGCCGAGGCCCTTGGTCCGGTCGCCGTACCAGGAACCCAGCAGGTTGATGAAGGTCTCGTGCTGGCCGAGCAGCGCCTCGGCGTGGTAGGTCTTGCCGGTGAACGAGATGTTCCCGGCGAGCGTGACGGCGTCCTTGGAGGCCCCGCCGGAAGCGGTCAGCGAGATGGGGGCAGACAGCCACTTGCGCGTCTGCGCGGTCGCCTGTGCGGACGGGGTCGCGTCGACCTTCGCCTTGACGTCGTAGTGGACCTTGATGTCCTTCTGGCCGGCGGTGGCGCGAAGCGAAGATGCGACGAGGTCGGACACAGCCGGCTTGTCGGTGGAGCTGGCGCAGCCGGCGGCGATCAGCGCGCACATGACCAGCAGCGATGACAGCAGAAGCGCGCGTAGGCGCATGAAACGTCCTTTGTTTACCAAGAGAGAGAGGCGCGCTGATGGCGCGGGCGAAGGCCCATGGCATGCTCGGCCGCTCGTGGCGGACCGCCCATGCCCATCAGCCTCGGCGGTGACGCGCCTTGACTTGAGAGGCGATGTCAGAGCCCCAACGCGCCACCGGCCGGGCGAGTCGTCGTAGGAGGAACCGTGGCGGCCACCGGAATGGTCGGTCGCTCAACCGCGTGCGCGTCCCGGCCGATGCAACGAGGACATGCGCTATCGCGGCCAGACGCAGGCGCCGCAGGACGGGGATGGCCTGTCCCGTGTCGGACAGCGACACGTCCTCGGCCGCTGGACCCCGTGCCGCCGGACCGCGACATGGGTTGCCTTCTGCCGCGTCGGCGGACTGCGCCCGCGGTGCACGAGGTGCGTGGCATGACGACTGGTGACCACCCCGCCGACAGGCGAGTCCTGCGAAACCCCGCAACCGTCATAGCCGCCGCCGTGGTGGTTGCGTGCTGCGTCGTGATAGGAGCCATTGCCCAAAGTCGCGACCCCGGCGCTGCCGTCCTCTGGTGGTGCGGCGCCGTCCTCTCTGTGGCCGCCCTGTGGCCGCGAGTCATCATCGAGACCGACGGCTTGACGGTGGTCAACCTCCTTCCGCGCCGCATCAAGTGGCAGGACATCTCGGGCGTCGAATGGCGACCCTGGGGGCGGCGGGGGGGCACGTACCTTCTCGGCCTTCGGCTGGCCAACGGAAAACGCATCGCCGCCTGGGGTGTCAGCGTCAACGACTTTGGCTTTTCGCCGACCTTCGCGATGTACGAGGACGTGCTCGCGCGATGGCAGACCGCGACCGGAGGCCGCGACGCCAAGCCACCACAGGACCGCTGAGGTCAGGGTCGCTCTACGCTGCGACGCCAGAGGAGTGCGACAACGCCGCGCGTCGCGACGCCCAGACTCAAGCCGATGAAGCCAGACGGAACCCCGAAGATGAGCGCATACCCGAGGCCCTCGGCGTCCGTCAAGGGGAGGAACGTAAGCCCCGCCAGGGGCGTCAGCAACAGCACCCACCACCGGCCCTTGACGAAGCCAGCCGCTGCGAACAGACCGCCGAAGTCGAGCCGGGACTTCGCTCGATGCGGCGCTGTTCAGCTTCATTTTGTCGCCGGCCCCGCCGTTAGGGGGTGTGCTCGGGCGAGCTCGCTCTGCGCTCCGAGCCGGCCAGCAGCCCGTCGGCGCGCAGCCTGGCGAGGAGACGCGGGCGCTGCGCGAGTGCTTGGAGTGCAGCCTGCATCTGGCCAAGGCGCTGGGCGGTCGCCGTCAGCGCCTCGTCGCGGTCGGTGAGGACCGCGAGGACACGGTCGGCGATGTGCTCGGCGGCCGCGTCGGCGAGTGCGCCCTCGACCTCGGTTGTGACCGAGGCCCGAAACCCCGCGGCCGGTGTCCGCGGCGGCCGTGGCGGAGCCGGTGTCGACGGCGTGTTCGGCACGGCGTACCCTCGCGCCGCCAGGACGCTGGCGGCGATGCGCCTGTGGCCGGACGTAAGGTCCACGATGAAGGCCAGCTCGCCGCGCGCGCAGCGGTCGCGGACGGTCTGCGGGTGACAGCCCATGATGTCGGCGGCCTCGTGCGTGGAGAGCCAGCGCTCCGGGGTCGTGGGGGAAGTCGGGTGCCGCATGGGCCGACGATAGGCGCAGGATGCGACCGGAACCGGGGAGCTTGACGATTCACGACGCCGGCCGGGCGTCAGCCTGAGGTCAGCCGGACCTCAGTCGGGCCCGGAGCCGGTCTTGTCATCAGCCCTTGGTCGCGATGCACGGTCGCCAGGGGTGCGCAGGCGAAGCTGTTGGCGTTCTCTACGCCGCTACGACGGCTCGTCGCCCTCGTCCTCGCGTTCCTGGCGAGCTTCCCCCTCCAAGTCGTCCTCCACGCCGAGCGCCAGGTAGGACAGTTCTTGCAGCGCCCGCGTCATGGCAAGCACAGCGGCAAGCGGGGAGCGAGCGACCGGCGCTGATGCTTCGGAGGCGCCCCGCCGATGACCACGGCATGCTTCACCTGCTCCGGCGTCCGTCACGCGTTCGAGGCCGAGGGCTCACGGGACGCGTCGCTGTTCGTTCGGACCGCGACCGTCGCGCTCTTCGGCGCGAGCTGGAGGAAGGCCTCCGCGACCTTTCGCGCCGGGCGGCGCAACCGGGCACCGTGGTCCTCGATGTGCAGCTGGTCGTCCAGGTGTGCGCGTCCGGCAGCTATGGCGCATGGAAGGCGGAGCGTGTGAAGGCGTGGCGTAGAGGGCGGGCGCTATACGACTGCGAGCTGGCCGCAGAGCATCGAATCCGATGCTTACGGGCTGCTGTTGTTGCCGCTGGCGGCGGGTCGCGTCGGGGTGTCCGTTGGCAAGTACCCGCGCGTCGTCGCCGACCCGGTCTGCTCGGCGGGCCGTCCGCCTGACGGTGGGACGTACGACGACCTGGTCCTCGGCCTGGTGGCCGGCTGGGTCGGCAATCCCGCGCCGCGCATGAGCGCTCGCCTGGCGCCGCCTGTCATCGAGGTTGTCCAGCGCGGACGCATCACCGACCGCCGTCTTGAGGACTTCGGCACTGAGTGGCCGCTGCCTGCTCCCGACGGGCTGTAGCTCCCGCCGGAAGAAGGACGCATGTTCCGTCGGCCCATGGGCGGCCGCGTGCATCACGAACGAGCTTGGACGCAGCCTGAAAGCCGGGCGGCGCGCGATGGCGGCCGCCGTCGCGTCGCTTCCCCCGGTGATTGTGTCCAGGCTGAACGACGGAAGTCGCGACGGACAAGGGATGCGCGGTCCCTGGCGTCGCGTAGCGCGTGATGGCCCGAGCCGTGGGCTTGGCGCGCGGGAAGCACCATCGGAAGCACCGCTACTCCGGCGACCAGGCGGTAGCGTAGATGCTTGGCCAACGGGAGCGCAGATGCTTGGCCATCGGTAGCGTGAGCCGCGACCGTCGGGCCGACCTCACGGACGGGCCTGGGCAGCGAAAACACCCCGGCGCGTGACCAACTTGACTAGATTGACTAGAATGTCTCGCGTGGAGCTTCTTCAGACCAAGGGCCTCTCCGAAGCGAAGGCGCAGCTCTCTGACGTCATGACCGAGGTCGTCCACCGCCACCACCCGGTCGTGGTCGACCGTCATCGTGGCAAGGAGGCGATGGTGCTGTTCGCGCCGGATGACCTGGAGCCGCTGCTCGCTCACTTCCGGTTCGCGCCCGAGGCGTCGTTCGAGGACGGCGAGTGGACGCTGTTCTCGCCGGAGCTGAACCTGACCGCGGGCGGGGAGAGCTTCGACGCCGCGCTGGACGACCTCGTCGCCGCCGCCGAGGAGTACGCCCGAGACTACTTCGAGCGTCAGGAGTTCTACGGCCAGACCGACCGCGCGCGCCACATGCCGTGGCTGCTGCGCGTCGCGCTTACAGAGCCGCCCGCGCGTCGCGAGCTGTTCGTCGAGCCGCCGGAGTCCGCGTCCCAGTCGGCATGACGCCGACGTCGCCGACGTGGGGCGACATCCGCGACTTCCTCGCCGCCGACAAATGGCGCGAGCTGCCTTCCGGGGAGCGCGGCGGCAGCCAGACCGACCACGTGTGGTTCGAGAAGGTGCTCGACGACGGCCGCGTCCTGCGCGCCAAGGTCTCACACGCCAAGCAGAAGACCGTGAGCGCGGGGCGCTTCCGCGCCATCGCGCGTCACGAACGTCACGAACTCGAAGTCTCCGTGCCCGAGTTCTGGGAGTGCATCCGTTCGGGCCAGCCCGTGGCGCGGCCGGTCGAGGTCGAGGAAGTCGCCTACCAGCACCCCACCTGGGCCGTCAACGTGCTCGCCGGTCAGATGCACATGAGCGGCGAGGACATCGCCAAGCTCAGCCGCGAACAAGCCGAACAGCTCGTCCGCGAGCACTGGCAGCAGGGCTAGAGCCGCGCCTCACCAGTGACGTTTAGCGTGCTTCTCAGCCTTGACCCAGCCGTCGCGGCGCTAGCAGGAGTCGTCTGGGTCGGCCAGCACCTCGGCGCCTCCGAAGGCGCCTTCGGTCGGTCGCCGCTTGCACCAGGCAAGGTGCTGGTGCGCTGACCATCGAAGCTCGGGGAGATGCGCCGCTCGGGCGGTCAGCGTCTCGCGCTGGGGGCAGGCGGAGGCTCGCCGGGGTCGTCCCAGAGCAGTCGCGACCGGTTGGCGGCCTGACGTAGCAGCTCGCCGTCGATGTCACGGCGCGTCAGTGGGATCTCGAGCGCTGGCCATTCGCAGGCGAACGTGAGCGGACCCGCAGGCGGAAGCGGCCAGACCCAGACGTTGTGGCTCCAGCGGCCACCCCCGCCGCCTCCGCCCATTGACCACAGGACCGGTGCGCTGGGAACGGCGTCGGGGTCCTGGTGCCTGCGATTCAGCATGTCCAGGCTGGTGGCGCGACTCCCGTCGGCGAACTCGACGCCGAAACGCAGCAGCTCCGGCGGAAGTCCGCCTTGGTGTTGCTCGCCGATGCCATGCCCGAAGCCGAAATGGTCCAGACCTGCCCACTCGCGTGGGCTGTAGCGGCGCGGCACCGTTTCCAACGCGAAGGTGAAGCCCGTCGGATAGACCGCGAAAGCGCTGACGGCGATAGCCACCCGGTCGGTGTGGGCGAGCAGCAGCGTCTCGGCGAGGTGGCCGGGGAGTGTCCGGAGGGGCGGTCCGTGCCACGGCTTGGGCTCGGGTTCCGGCGACGGCGCTTGGGGAGGCCACTGCTCCGGCGCCTTGAAGAACTCCATGCGGGCCACGCTACCGGCCCCGACGACACGCGTCCCGGACCGCCACTGCGGGGTGGCACGGTAGCCAGACCCGCAGGGTCCGCTCGGCGAACCGTCGTACCGCCTGGCGTCGCTTTGGGGTGCGATGACTGCGCGCCGATGAAACGGCACGCAGAAGTCCGGTGTGTTGGCCGGTTGTGCCCTACGGTCTGGGCGTGCCTGAGCTTGCGTTCCCGACGCCGCGCCTCGTCGACGACGTTGTCCGGCTGCGCCCGTGGCGCGAGACGGACATCCCGGCGAAGCTGATGGCGTTCAGCGACCCGGTGTTTCAGCGCTTCTCGTGGCCCCCGGACGACGCCCTACACCGAGGGCGACGCTCGCAGCTACTTCGTCGAGCAGGAGTAGGCGCGTCTGCGGGGCGAGGAGCTGAACTTCCCCTTCGTCGAGCCCGCCGACGACGAGGTCGTGCTCGGCGGCGGGGCTTTTCGGCGAAGCGGGTACCACGCCTGCTGCCGCCCGGTGACCTTACGCATCAGTGCGGACCCACACGGGGCTCCGACGGCTCGCGGCCAAGAAGGCCCGAGGACCACGGCGCCCGAGCCGGGCGCGAAGCGAGGCAAAGTCCGGCTTGCCGTCGGCGCCCAGGCAGATGAGCTCGCCGTCGAGCATATCTGTGGGCGCCCCAGCGTCTCGACCAGCCCGCCGAGTTCGGGAAACTCCTGGGAGCACTCCCGCCCCTGCGCGAGCACAGATACATAGACAGCCCGTCGTAGATGAGCTGAGCTCTGGCGCCGTCGCACTTGACCTCCATCGCCCAGCACTCGCTCCTGGGCGCCGGACCGGCACTGGCCAGCATCGGCTCGACGGATGAACCGGGGAGGCGTTCGCGGCGGCCAGGGTGCGCTCGTCCGAGCTAGGGCTTCTGGGCTGTGCGCGGCCGTCGTCGTGGCGAACTACGGGTCGAAATCGCCCGCTACGCGTAAACCTTGGGCAATGAGCGGCCCTAACCATCGGCTCGCGGCACAGGAACCGAGCAAAGGCGGGGCCTCGGCGAGTTCGGCTTCTCCGGGACCGGTTCTTCACCGTGACCGCGACCCGGTTTTCTCGGGAGCGGCGCTCGGGGCGGCTATGTCCGTGGTTGTGTTACAGAACCCCTGAGCCGTTGTTACACCGAGCCAGCACCAGGAAGAGAAACTAGGTTAGCTGCAGGGCTTTCATGCATGCCGGAGGAGGGACTCGAACCCCCGACACGCGGATTATGATTCCGCTGCTCTAACCGACTGAGCTACTCCGGCGGGGGAGGCGGAAGTGTAGCGGCGGCGGGGCTCAGGCTGGCGTTCTGGCGCCGGGATCCGGGGTCGCCCGGGCGGCGTGCTCGGTGATCGCGTCGAGGACCTGGGGCCAGACCTTGCGGGGCAGGTCGTGGCCCATGCCGTCGATCATCAGCAGGCGTGCGCCGGGGATCGCGCGGGCGGTCGCGCGGCCGCCCGAGGGGGCGACGAGACGGTCGGCGGCGCCGTGGATGACGAGCGTGGGGGCGGTGACCGTGCGCAGCTCGGCGGTGCGGTCGCCGGAGGCGAGCAGCGCAGCGAGCTGGCGGCCGGCGCCGGCCGGGTCGTACCCGCGGTCATAGCTGCGGCCGAGCATCTCGCGCAGTTCGTCCTCGTCGAACCCGGGGGACCCGATGACGCGGAACAGCCGCACGATGTGGTCGACGTAGCCCTCGCGGTCGGCGGGGGAACGGCGTAGGAACACCGGGTAGGTGCGCAGGGCGGGCTGGCCGCGCAGGCGGCTGCCGGTGTTCGACATGATCGACACGAGCGAGAGCACCCGCTCGCGGTGGCGTGCCGCGATGGTCTGGGCGATCATCCCGCCCATCGACGCGCCGACCACGTGCGCGTGGTCGATGCCCAGGTGGTCGAGCAGGCCCACGGCGTCCGCGGCCATGTCAGCGAGCACGTAGCCGGCAGCGCGGCGGTCGCGGCGCAGGATCTGGCCGATCGTGGGCGGGGGGACTCCGTCCATCAGCGTCGAGCGCCCGATGTCGCGGTTGTCGAAGCGGATGGCGTGGAAGCCGCGGGCGGCGAGCTGCTCGCAGAGGTCGTCGGACCACCCGAGCATCTGGGTCCCCAGGCCCATGATCAGCAGCATCGCGGGGTCCTCCGGGTCGCCGAACGTCTCGTAGCAGAGCTCGACGTCTCCGACACGGCAGAAGCTTTCGGACATGGTTCGGGAATCTAGTGCCCGGGCAGCGCGGGCTCCATCGCTACCGTCCTTTGTATGAGCCTCACCATGCGTCCCGGTCCACTGTCGACGAGCCCCACGCCCGAGGTGAACTACCGCGTCGAGGGTCCGGCGCACCGCATCCTCTTCGAGCCCCATCCGCGGCGCATCCGCGCGGAGCTCGACGGCCACACCGTGCTCGACACCGTCGGCGCGCGCCTGCTGCACGAGAGCAACATCCTGCCGCGCCTGTACGTCCCCCTCGAGGACTTCGACGCCTCGCTGATCGAGCGCACCGACCACACGACGCACTGCCCGTTCAAGGGCGACGCGTCCTACTGGTCCGTGCGCACCGGCGACCGCGTCGCCGAGAACGCGATCTGGGCCTACGAGGATCCGCTCCCGGAGGCGAGCTGGCTCGCCGGCTACGCGTCGATGTACTGGGAGGCCGCCGACGCCTGGTACGAGGAGGACGAGCAGGTCTTCGGCCACCTGCGCGACCCCTACCACCGCGTCGACGTGTGCGGCTCCAGCCGGCACGCCGTCGCGCGGGCGGGCGGCGAGGTCCTGGCCGAGACCGACAGCCCGGTGCTGTTGTTCGAGACGGGCTTCCCGGTGCGGGTCTACTTCCGGCCCGAGGACGTCCGCGCCGAGCTGCTCACGCCTTCCGACCGGACGACCATCTGCCCGTACAAGGGGACCGCGACGTACTGGTCGGTGACCGTGGGCGGGGAGACGATCCCCGACGCGGTGTGGACCTACGCCGAGCCCCTCGACGAGTCCCACGCGATCGCCGGCCTCCAGTCGTTCCTGGCCGACGGCGTCGTCGTCGAGCTCGAGGGCGCCGGGATCGTCGCGGACGCCGCCTTCGCGCCCTCGGCCTGAGGGCGGCGGCGCGCGCCCCGCCGAGGCCGCCGCGCTCAGTACCCCTTGCAGGTCCGCGTCGCCGGCACCGCCAGCGCGGTGCTCGTGGCCCCCGAGATCGTGTCGGCCGGCACGGTGAACGGCGCGTCCGCGCGGTAGCTGTCGAGCTTGATCGACGGATCGCCCTGGATCGTCAGCGTGCGCCGGCAGTCCAGATACGGCAGGCTGATGCTCGCGCTGCGCACGGTCACCGCCCCGAGGGTCGGCGTGTGCGTCCACCACTCGGCGTTGGCGCCCGTCACGAGCACTCCGAGGCGGTGCCCGGCGGGCAGCTTCCAATCGTCGCCGTAGAGGTCGAACGTCACCGCTCCCGGCCCGCGGAGCAGGTAGGCGCCGCGGCTGATCAGGATCGCGCTGTTCTGGGCATCGAGGTCGTAGACGTCCACCACCAGGTTGGCGTCGGGGCGCGCGGGCTCGGCGTCGACGGTGACCCGCGGCACCCCCGCAACGTGCGCATCCTGCGTCAGCGGCGGCGAGAAGGTCCACACGCCCTGGCCGTTGGGGGACCCGCCCTCGGCGGTGCCGTTGTTCTGGGCGTCGTCGGTGTAGCTGCCGGTCCGCAGGGGGCTGGTCGTGCTCCGGGAGTCCGCCGGCGGCCACGCCGCCTCCGAGCGCCACTTGCCGTCGCTGCTCTCGACCGCGATCGGCGGGTCCTGCGTCGCCACCTTGACGCCCTTGACGTAGCGGTCGAAGAAGCGCATGACCTCGTCGAACCAGCCCGCGCGACCCATCGCCAGGCGCCCGTTCGCGTCGGTGTCGTTGCCGCGCACGTGGTCCCACATCCCCAGCCACGCGCGCTTGGGGCCGGCCATGCCGTTGTAGAAGTCGAACGCGCCGTCCGGCTTGGTGTTGTTCTCGATGAAGCCCTGCGTAAGGAACAGCGGCGTCGTCTTGCCGCGCGTCGCCGAGATGAGGTCTCGCGCGCGCCAGTAGCTCGAGTCGTGCTCGGGGTCCTGCTGGTCTGCGTAGTTGAGCACCGGGCAGCCTGGGCGCGCGGTGTCGTTCAGCGCGCCCTGCTGGTAGGCGAGCGTGTCGCCGCTCGTGCCCGGCGTGGCGGCGATCGCGTCGTACAGCGCGGGGGTCGCCAGTGCATTGAAGAAGCGCACGCGGTTCATGTACAGGTAGCGATACAGGTCGTACACCGGCTCCTGGGCGACGACCGCCGCCAAGCCCTGTGGCTGCTGGGCGATCCCCATGAGGCCCGTGACCGCGTCGTAGGACTTCCCGTACATGCCGACCTTCCCCGTCGACCACGGCTGCGTCGCCGCCCATTGCACGGCGGCCTTGACGTCGGCCTGCTCGCCCGGCCCGCCCCAGTCCAGGCAGCCCGAGCTGCCGCCGAAGCCGCGCAGGTCCACCATCACGTACGTGTAGCCGCGCTCCATCAGGTGGGCGCCCTCGACGAAGTCGAAGAACCGCGACGACGGCCCGGCGTCGCCGACGGGCGTGTACGGCGCGTTCTCCACGGGCCCGGCCGGGCCGACCTGCCCGGAGTGGTTGAAGTACGGGCCGATCGAGAGGATCACCGGCGTCCTGGTCCCGGGCGCGAGGTTCGTCGGCCGCAGGATGTCGGCGTGGAGCTTCGTGCCGTCGGCCTCGGTGATGTAGGCCTCCGACCAGGTCGAGCCCGGCGGTGGCGTGTCGGCGTGGGCGGCGGCCGGGAGCGCGAGGACGCAGGCGGCGGCGATGGCGGTGATCAGGCGGCGCATGGACCCTGACAACGCGCCGCGCCACGCAGACTTGCGGTCGGGAGGCCACTAAGCTCGCCGCCGTGCTCGTCGCCGTCCCCAACGTCTCCGAGGGCCGTGACCCCGGCGCACTCGACGCGATCGCCGCCGCGTTCGCCTCCGCGGGGGCGCATCTGCTCGATCGCCACGAGGATCCCGACCACCACCGGGCGGTCTACACCCTCGCTGCGCCGCCCGGCGCGCTGCAGGAGGCGATCGTCGCGGGCGCGCGCGAGGCGATCGAACGCATCGACCTCTCGCGCCACGAGGGCCTCCATCCCCACGTGGGCGCCGTCGACGTCGCGCCGGTCGTCTACCTCGATGACGCGCGTCGCGGCGCCGCCTGCGCCGAGGCGCTGGTCCTGGCCGACCGCCTGGGCGACGAGCTCGGCCTCCCGGTGCTGCTGTACGGCCTGCTCTCCGGTGGTCGCACGCGCGCCGAGTTGCGCCGCGGCGGCCTCGCGGCGCTGGCGGCGCGACTGCTCACCGGCGAGCTGCGGCCCGACTTCGGACCGCCGCGGCCCCACCCGACCGCCGGTGCGGTCCTCGTCGCGGCGCGCCCGCCGCTGGTTGCCTTCAACCTGGAGCTCGCGCCGCCGGCCACGGCGAAGGACGCCCGGCAGATCGCCGCGCGGATCCGCGAGGGCGGCCCGGAGGGCCTGCCGGGCGTGCGCGCGATCGGCCTCAGCCTGGCCGCCCGCGGCGGCGTCGCCCAGGTCTCCTGCAACGTCGAGGACCATCGCGCGGTCCCGCTGGCGCGCGTCGTCGCGGCGGTCGCCGCCCATGCCGCCGTCGCGGAGGCCGAGCTCGTCGGCCTCGCGCCGCGCGCCGCCTTCGACGGCTTCCCACCCGACCTGCCGATTCGCAACCGGGCCGTGCTCGAGGATCGACTACCGTAGGTCGGGCCGATGGCCCAGACCCGCAAGAAGCGCCAGACCAAGCACCGTGGCAACGCCGCCGGCAAGGTCGAGGTGCGCGGGCGCACCGGGCGCAAGCTCGAGCCGGGGGAGCGCAAGCTCGACGGTCGCGGCACCGCCCGCAAGGCCAGGGCCGACCGCTTCAGCAGGCCGCCGACGTGGCGCGGAGCCGCCAACCGCGCGCTGTTCGCGACGATCGTCTTCGTCGCGATCGTGATCTTCGCCTTCGGCCAGAAGCCCGCCGCCGCCATCGCGCTGGGCGGCTTCATGCTCCTGCTCTACATCCCCTTGGGCTACTACACGGACATGCTCTTCTTCCGCCGCCGCCAAGCCAAGCAGCTCGAGCAGCGATCCAAGTAGCGATGGACGTGCGGATGCTCACCGTCGGGCCGGTGCAGGAAAACTGCTTCATCGTCCGGCGGGACGGCGCCGACAGCGCGCTCATCATCGACCCGGGGGAGGAGGCCGACCGTCTCCTGCAGGCCGTCGACGAGCTCGGCGTGAAGCTCGAGGCGATCCTGCTGACCCACACGCACTTCGACCACGTCGGCGCCGTCGCGCCCGTCGCCAGGGCCACGGGCGCGCCGGTCTACTGCCCCAAGCTCGAGGTCGGCGTCCTGGCCGACATCATGGCGTTCGTCCCCTGGCCGGGATTCGGGCCGTTCGAGTCCTACGACGCCGACGAGACGGTCGAGGGCGGCGAGCGCCTCCGGCTGGCCGGCTTCGACCTCGACGTGATCTTCACGCCGGGCCACAGCCCGGGCCACGTGACGTACGCGATCGAGGACGAGCCCGCGCTGTTCAGCGGCGACGTGCTCTTCCAGAGCTCGGTCGGGCGCACCGACCTGCCCGGCGGCGACCACGCCACGCTCATGGCCTCGATCGCCGGTCTGCTGGAGCGCTACGGCGACGACACAGCCGTGCACCCCGGCCACATGGGCCTCACCACGCTCGGCCGCGAGCGCGCGACGAACCCGTTCCTCCAGGACCTCCAGCCGCGGTGACCCAGAAGCTGCAGGCGCCGCGCGGCACGTACGACGTGCTGCCCGACCAGGCAGCCGCGCGCCGCTGGATCGAGCACACCGCCGAGCGCCTGCTCGAGGGCGCCGGCTACCGCCGGATCGAGACGCCCACCTTCGAGGCGACCGAGCTGTTCGCGCGCGGGGTGGGGGAGTCCACCGACATCGTCCAGAAGGAGATGTACACCTTCCAGGACGCCGGCGGGCGCTCGCTCACGCTGCGCCCCGAGGGCACCGCGCCGGTGTGCCGGGCCTACGTCGACCACGGCATGCAGAAGCTGCCCCAGCCGGTGAAGCTGTGGTACCTCTCGAGCTTCTTCCGCTACGAGCGCGCACAGGCCGGGCGCTACCGCCAGTTCTGGCAGGTGGGCGCCGAGGCGATCGGCTCCGACGACCCCGCGGTCGACGCCGAGGCGATCCTGCTGCTGCACGAGCTGCTGGCAGAGCTGGGGGTGGGCGATGTCCGCCTGCGCCTGAGCAGCCTGGGCACGGCCGCGACGCGCGCCGCCTACCGCGAGGAGCTCCAGTCCCACCTGCGGGCCCACGCCGACCGTCTGTCCGAGGAGGTGCGCGGTCGCATCGACCTCAACCCGCTGCGCGCCTTCGACTCCGACCACCCCGGCACCCAAGAGGTGATGGCCACGGCCCCGCGGCTGCTCGACCGCCTCGAGGGCGAGGATGCCGAGCACTTCGCGCAGGTCCGCGCGCTGCTGGACGCCGAGGGCGTCGCCTACCAGCTCGATCACGGGCTGGTGCGCGGCCTGGACTACTACACCCGCACCGTCTTCGAGTTCACCTCCGACGCTCTCGGGGCCCAGAGCGGCGTGGGCGGCGGCGGGCGCTACGACGGGCTGATCCAGCAGCTCGGCGGCCCGGCCACGGCGGGCATCGGCTGGGCCGCGGGCATCGAGCGGATCCTTCTGGCAGCCGAGCAACGTCCCGCGCCCGAGCCGGTCGTCGACCTCTACGTCGCGTACGACGGCCCTGAACGGCGGCGCGAGGCGTTCGTGGTGGCCGGCGAGGCGCGGCGCGCCGGCATGTCGGCCCAGCTGGAGCTCGCCGGCCGCTCGCTCAAGGGCCAGCTCAGGCACGCCGCGCGCCTGGAGGCCAGATACGTTGCGATCCTCGACGGCGAGGGCATGAGGCTGATGGACATGGAGACACACGAGCAGCAGGACGTCGACTCCGCCGCGGCGGTCGTCGCGCGCGTCATCAAGGGCCGGCACCCCGCATGAGCGGCAGCCCGCGGGCAAACCCCTACCGCGACACGTGGGCGGGGACGATCGACGCCGGCCGCGCCGGCGACGCCGTGCGCGTCGCCGGCTGGGTGCATCGCCGGCGCGATCACGGCGGGCTGATCTTCATCGACCTGCGCGACCGGTCGGGGCTCGTCCAGCTGGTGTTCCACCCGGACACAAGCGGCGAGGCGTTCGCCGCCGCCGAGCGCCTGCGCTCGGAGCACGTCATCAGCGTCGCGGGGGAGGTCGTCCGCCGCGAGCCCGGCAACGTCAACCCGAACCTCCCCACCGGCGAGGTCGAGATCCGCGTGGCCGCGATGGACGTCCTGGCCGAGAGCGACACGCCGCCGTTCCCGATCGACGAGGACACGCCCGTCGACGAGACGCTGCGTCTGCGCCACCGCGCGCTCGACCTGCGCCGCCAGGGCATGCGCGACGCGATGGTCCTGCGCCACCGGGTCGTCCAGACGATGCGCGAGGTCCTCGATGAGGCGGGCTTCCTCGAGATGGAGACGCCGATCCTCACGCGCTCCACGCCCGAGGGCGCGCGCGACTTCCTCGTGCCCTCGCGCCTGCAGCCGGGCTCGTGGTACGCGCTGCCCCAGTCGCCCCAGCTCTTCAAGCAGCTGCTGATGGTGGCCGGCTACGAGCGCTACTACCAGATCGCCCGCTGCTTCCGAGACGAGGACTTGCGCGCCGACCGCCAGCCCGAGTTCACCCAGCTCGACGTCGAGATGTCGTTCGTCGAGGAGGACGACGTCATCGAGACGATGGAGCGCGTCATGAGCCGCGTCTTCGAGGTCGGCGGCGTCGCCGTCCCCCCGGCGCCGTGGCGGCGCATGGGCTACGACGAGGCGATGCTGCGCTTCGGCTCGGACCGGCCCGACACCCGCTTTGGGCTCGAGATCGTCGACATCTCCGACGCGTTGCGGGGCTCGGAGTTCAAGGTGTTCGAGTCCGTCCTCGCCGAGGGCGGCGTCGTTCGGGCGATCAACGCCGGCGTGCGCGACCTGTCGCGCTCGGAGCTCGAGGGGCTCAACGAGGTCGTCCAGCGCCACGGCGGCAAGGCCGTCGCGTGGGCGTTCGCCGAGGACGGCGGCTGGCGCTCGCCGATCGCCAAGTTCTTCTCCGCCGAGCAGATCGACGCCGCCTCGCGGGCGCTGGGCGCCGCGCCCGGGGATCTGATCCTGTTCGTCGCCGACCGCCCGCAGGTCGCCGCGGAAGCGCTGGGCGGCCTGCGCCTCGAGCTCGGGCGACGGTTCGGGCTCGTCGACGAGGGGACCCACGACGTCCTGTGGGTCGTCGACTTCCCGATGTTCGCCTACGACGAGGAGACCGGGCGCTACGACGCGCTGCACCACCCGTTCACGGCGCCGGTCGGCTCCTTTGAAGGGGTGGGTGGGCCCGCGTCGCTGCGCTCGCGCGCGTACGACCTCGTGGTCGACGGCTGGGAGCTCGGCGGCGGCTCGATCCGCATCCACACCCCCGAGGTCCAGCAGCAGGTCTTCCAGGCGATCGGCCTGGGCGAGGAGGAGGCGCAGGCGCGGTTCGGCTTCCTCCTGGACGCGCTGCGCTTCGGCGCCCCGCCCCACGGCGGGATCGCGATGGGGCTCGACCGGATCGTCGCCCTGCTCGCGGGATACGACTCGATCCGCGACGTCATCGCATTCCCCAAGACCGCGAGCGGGAGCGACCCGCTGACCGGCGCCCCGGCGCCGGTCGACGCCCGGCAGCTGCGCGAGCTCGGGCTGCGGTCAGTCGTCGAGCGGTCCTGACCGGCACTCAAGGAGGAGCGCTTCACGTCCGACAGAGTGGGCGTGGACCAGATCGCCCTGCCCTTGAGAATCGCACTCGCCGCCCTGCTCGTCGTGGCCGCCCTGTGGTTCACCGTGCTCAAGCCCAAGCCCGCCGACACGGCGTCGACCGCGCCGCCGCCCCAGGCGCCCGGGATGGCCGGCCTCAATCGGGCAATCGACAAGGCCAAGGGCGCCGTGACGACCTCTGCCGCAGCCAACGCCGCGGCGGGCGCTGACAGCACCGTGGCCGGCTCCGCGACCCCGGCCTCCACCGCCGCGACGGCCACCACGGCCGCAACGCGTGCGGCCCAGGTCAGGGCCGCCGCCAAGGCGAAGGCCAAGGCCGCCAACGGGGTGGCCGCCGGCGACCCGTCGGGCCCGCTGCTCAACGCGCTCGACCAGGGCAAGGTCGTCGTCCTCCTCTTCTGGAACAGCAACGGCGCCGACGACCGCGCGGCGCGCGACGCCGTGCGCGGCGCCGGGCGCCACGGCGGCCAGGTCGTCGTCAAGGTCGCGCCGATCAAGCAGGTCGGCAGCTACGCGGCGATCACCACCGGCGTGAAGGTCAACGAGTCGCCCACCGTGCTCGTCATCGACCCGTCCCACCAGGCCCGGCCGATCGTCGGCTACACCACCGCTTCAGAGGTCGACCAGGCGATCGGCGACGCGCTGCGCAACAGCACCGGGGTGCGCCGCGCGGCGAGCCTCCAGCGCGATGCCGCGGTGCTCGCCAAGCGCCTGTGCGGCGCCGACGGCGCGTGCCGCGACTACCTCGCTCAAGCCAACGCCGCCTGCGCCACGATCTCCGCCGGCAACGTCCAGGCCGCCCTGCAGGCAGGCGCGTCGGCCGCCGACTTCTCTACAGCGCTGACCGCGGTGAGCGCGAGCACGTCCAAGGGCGTCGCGGCGTTCACGGCCCTCAAGCCCCCGGCCGCCCGCGCGGCGGCGCACGCCGAGGCTGCCGCCATCCTCAAGGCGCAGGTGGGCGTCCTCAATGGCATCGTGACGAAGGTCCGCACATCGGCCGACCCGCCGGGCGCGTTCCTCGTTGCAACGCGCCAGGTGAACGCCTCGGCCAAGGTCAAGACGCAGAACCGCACGCTGAAGAGCCTCGGCTACACCACCTGCGCCGCCTGATCCGCCGGCCATAGGGCGCCCGTCCTACACTCGGGCGCGATGGACGAGCGCTTCGAGGATCACCTTCGCCACCCGCGCGGGCGCGGCCACCGGCCGGACGCTGCGCGCGACGGCGCCGCCGGCGGAGCGGCCTGTGGCGACCTCGTCCGCCTGAGCGTCGCAGTCGACGGCGGGCGCGTCGCCGACGCAGGATTCGAGGCCTCCGGCTGCGGGTCCATGGTGGCCGCCGCGAGCGCCGCGGTCGAGCTCGTGCGCGAAGCACCGCTGCTGGACG
>JAOPZW010000351.1 GCA_025963905.1 Solirubrobacterales bacterium
GCCTGGCGTCTGGCGCGGATCGGTTCGACAAGCTCGGCGACGTTCAGCGCGCCCCAGCGCTCCGGGTGCCGGGGCGACGTCCCCAGGGATCGGCAGTTTTGGTAGGTGGCGCGCCAACCGTGGAAGAACACGCTCGGGACCGACCACCATCCGAGCGTTGCGCTGTAGACCAGGCTGCTGAGGGCCTGCCTTCGTGCGCAGGGCGCACACAGATAGGCGCCGAGCCGGTCTTCCTGGACGCGCCAACCGAGCCCGCGCAGCCGAACCGAACCCCGAAACCGCACCGGCTTGTCGCCAGCATCGCAGCGGCCGCACCGCCGGCCGCCAGCCGGGAACTCCACGACGGACTCGTTGGACGCGCGGAGCAGCGCGGCAGAGCCACAGGAGAGGCAAAGCGGCCCGCTATCGGCGGGCTTCGCGCACGCGCTGCAGACGAAGTAGTTGAACGGCGCCATACCCAGCGCGCGACCCTAATCGACTCGACCCAACCCGGGCAATCGCCCAGGCGTCCACGAGGCGGCCGCACTACGACGTCGGTCCGCTCCGCGCGCCGCGCCGGCGAGGTGCGCTATTCACGTGACCGTGGAGAAGGACTCGACGACCGAGCCGATTGATGCCGGGGCGACCTTCGCCGGTGTCGTCGTCAGCCTGCTCGGCGGCGGCTCCTTGTTCTGGGGGTGCGTCGTCTTCGCCTTCTACGGGATCTGCGAAGACGGCTGCGACAAGCCGCCACGGACAGTGGCGGGCGCATTCCACGTCGCGGCGCCCTGGGCGCTGAGCGCGGTCGTTCTCATGGCTGCTGCGGCGTATCTGTTCATGTCCGCCCGCCCGTCGCGCCGACCGACCCTGTCTCGTGCAGTCATCGTCGGTGTCACATCCTCGGCGGTGTTCGTCGGGGGACTCTGGCTGCTGGCGCTCGGCACCTTTTGGAGGAGCGAGAGCGCCACACTGTTCATCTTGGGGATGATCACGCTCGTGTGCCTGTGGCAGACATCCACCATCGTGGTAGCGCGCCGTGTCGCCCGCCGGCGCTGACGCCGTAGCGTTGCGAGTCCGACGATCGGCAGCCCTGTGCACGTGCGCTGTCGTTACCGCGCTGGCCGCCGGGTGCGGCTCGACCACCGGCACCGCGGCGTCCGGCACCGGCTCGACGCCTGGTGCGTCGCCCGTCCCGGCGCCGTCTGCCCCTCCCGCCACCAGCGTCGCGCCGGTTCTCCTCGAGCATTACGCGGTGCTCCGCGCCGCGCGTAAGCCGAGCGACGCGCTTGGAAGTCATGCGCCGGGTCGCCGGCACCTGCCGGGGGATGCCAACCCGCAGTTCTCGCGATTGGTCGCCACCCTGGCCGGAATGCGCCTGTGGCTCGTTCCCGGTCAGGACGCGGTGTGCACCGTCGAGTCGCTCTCGCAGCGCGGTGGCGGAGGGGTTGGCTGCGGGCGAACGGGCCAGCCGGGCTACGCGACCGGCCACGCGCCGATGGGGTCCGTGGTGGTCGGCCCGTGGCGCTGGCGCCCTCACCGGCGAATCTTGTTTCTCGTCCTGCCCGACGGCGCCGGCGACGTTCGCCTGGAGAAGCACGGCCGGCTCCTGCGCCGCTTGGCCATCCAGCGAAACGGCGTGATCGCGCGGGCCTACGACGCCACGAACGTCAGCTGGCGCGCGCCCGACGGCACGCGCCGGCGCATGACGATCCACTAGGCGCGGTCCCCCTCCCGCGTCTCGTTGGGCGAAAGTCGTTGCGGGTGCCGGGGCCTCGCCGGCAGAACGTGTTGGACCAGAGCGCTGTCAAGGTCGCTGGCGCCGCTGCCTTCCGGGGCGGGTGGCGCGGAGCGGTCAAGGCCGGGTACGGACGAGGACGACCTTGCCGCCTTTCATGCCAGACGGGCGATAGCCCGCGTTCGCCGCGGTCCGCAACGACGCCTGGTTCGACCGGGCGACCTCGACCCAGAGTCGATGGGGGCCCAGACGGCTCTCGACCCAGTCCGACAGGGCGTCGAGCGAGCGAGCTGCGATGCCTCGTCCTCGGTAGTCGGGGCGTACCCAGTAGGCAAGCTCCACGTCGCCCGGTGCTGCTTGTTGCACGACCAGACCGGCGAGAAGCATCTCGCTGTCGGAGCCGAAGACGCCGAACGAAACAGCCTCGCCCCTCTCACGGCGCCTGTCGTACTCCGCGAGGAATTCCCGTGCCTCCGCGACCGCGTATGGCGGATGTTGCGGGACCCAAACTGCATCGTCGCATTCGAGTGTCGCTTCGACGACCGCTTGGGCATCGCCTGCGTGGAGGACCCGGAGCACGAGGCCATCCGCCGCGATGCTCGTCGTGGAAGCGAGGAGCATGACGGCAATATCGCAGCCCAACTCAAGTCCCCATCACGATTTTCGCCCACGAAGAAGCGGGAGGGGCGGCGCGGTCATCCCGTGCCCGGCTCCCCGAGCGCCGCGCGGACGTAGCGGTCGGGCTCATCGAGGAAGCCGCGCGTCAGGCGGATCGCGTCGAGGTTGTCGTACGCGCACGGCGTGATGCCGCCGGCGCCGAGCTCGTAGATCTTGGCTTCGGGGCAGGCGAGCAGGATCGGCGAGTGCGTCGCGATGACGAACTGGGGACCGGGCGCGGGACGGCGGGCAGCTCGCCGGACCGCTCCAGCTCGCCGCCTTCGGCCGCGAAGCCGATCGCCTCGGCGATCGCCTCGATGAGCGTCGACTTCCCGTTCCGTTGTCGCCGGCGAGCAGCGTGACGGGCGCGCCGAGCCGGACGGATTCGATTGCCGCGATCGCCGGCACGTCGTAGGGAAACCCGCTGCCCCAGGGCGTCTCGTTCCGGCACAGTCCAAGCACGTAGGGACCCGGCCCGAACCGCCGGACGTCGCGTCGACGAGACACGGCCGCAACCGTACCGCCGCTCGCGAGCAGCGGCCCGCGAGGAGTAGCCTGGGAGCGTGAGCCAGGTGCTCGGGACTGAGTATCGGAACGTGCTCGTCGCGGCGGACGGGCCGGCGACGCGGATCACGCTCAACCGCCCGGAGAAGCGCAACGCGCTGTCACTCGAGCTGATGGGCGAGCTGACCGCGGCGCTGCGGGAGGCCTCGTCGCAGCCCGGTACGCGCGTGATCGTGCTCGAGGGGGCCGGGCCGGCCTTCTCGGCCGGGCACGACCTGTCGGAGATGATCGGCCGCGAGGACGCCTTCTACCGCGAGCTCTTCGGGGTCTGCACGGTGATGATGGAGACCATCCACGAGCTGCCCCAGCCGGTCATCGCGAAGGTGCACGGCGTCGCGACCGCCGCAGGCTGCCAGCTGGTGGCCGCCTGCGACCTGGCGATCGCCGCAGAGGGCACGCGCTTCGCCACCCCCGGGGTCAAGATCGGCCTGTTCTGCTCGACGCCGATGGTGCCGGTCTCCCGGGCCGTCGGACGCAAGCGGGCGATGCAGCTGCTGCTGACCGGCGAGCCGATCGACGCCGCGACCGCTGTCGACTGGGGCCTCATCAACCGCGCAGTGCCGGCGGAGGACCTCGAAGGCGCCGTGCTGGAGCTCGGCGAGGCGATCGCGCGCTCGAGCCCCTCCACCATCGCCACCGGCAAGCGGGCGTTCTACGCCCAGGTCGACCGGCCCGAGCACGACGCCTACGGGCACACCCAGCTCGTGATGGTGGAGAACGCGCTCGCCCGCGACGCCCAGGAGGGCATGAGCGCGTTCCTGCAGAAGCGCGCGCCGGCGTGGCGCGGCGCCTAGCGCGGCACGCTCACGGTCGCCGGCCGTACACGGCCAGTCCCGTCTCGAGCTGGTCGTAGGCGCGGCCGGCCTGCTCGCGCAGGTCCACAGCGACGGCGCGCTGGTCCTCTCCGGCGATGAGGCGGGTGAACGCCGTGCGGTAGACGAGCCGGTGCGTCCAGGCCAGCGCCCGAGCGACGACGCGGGGGACCAGGTCGTCCTCGCCGACGCCGGCCTCCCGCGCGATGACCGGAACGAGGAAGTGGGCCTCGCGTTCCCAGCCCACGAAGAGCCGGTCGCGTAGCGCCGGGCTCCCCATGACCAGCCGCGGGACGGCGACGATCGACGCCACCGAGTCGTGCTCGACCTGCTCGAGGAAGAGCATCGTCTGCTCGCGAAACGGCTGCAGCAGCGACGCCCCGGCCGGACGGTTGCGCACGGCCTCGATCAGCGCCGCCCGGCGCTCCTGGCCGCCCTCGAAGATCAGGTCCTCCTTGGCGGGGAAGTAGTTGAAGACCGTCTTCTCCGAGACGCCGGCGGCGCGAGCGATCTCGGCGACGGTGACGGCATCGAAGCCGCGGGCCGCGAAGAGCTCCATGGCGGCGGCGGTGATCGTCTCGCGCGTGCGCCGCTTCTTGGTCTCGCGGAGCCCTTCGGTGCCCGCTGTGGTCATTCCGTGATTTTAGGTGCTGTCACCGTAGATTTCTAGTCGCAGTACGTTTATCGTGATCGTCGTGCCCGTCTCTTCCTCACCGCCCGCCATCGACGTCCGCGACCTCACGAAGTCGTTCGGAGACGTCGAGGCGGTGCGTGGCGTCAGCTTCACCGTCACCCCGGGCGAGGTGTTCGGCTTCCTCGGGCCCAACGGCGCCGGCAAGAGCACGACGATCAACATGCTCTGCACGCTGGTCACCCCGACGACCGGCAGCGCCTACGTCGCCGGCTATGACGTGACCCGCCAGCGCGACGACGTCCGGCGCCACATCGGCCTGGTCTTCCAGGACCCGACGCTCGATGGCTACCTGACGGCTGAGCAGAACCTGCGCCTGCACGCCGAGCTCTACGGCATCGACCGCGCCGCCATCCCGGCGCGGATGCGTCAGATGCTCGAGATGGTCGATCTCTGGGAGCGCCGTGACGCCCCGGTGCTGACCTTCTCGGGCGGCATGCGCCGGCGCCTCGAGATCGCCCGCGGCCTCATGCACTCCCCGCGCGTGCTGTTCCTCGACGAGCCGACGATCGGCCTGGACCCCCAGACCCGCAGCTCGATCTGGCGCTACATCCGCGCGCTTCAGCAGACCGAGGAGACGACGATCTTCATGACCACGCACTACATGGACGAGGCCGAGTTCTGCGACCGCATCGCCATCATGGACCGCGGCGAGATCGTCGTCCTCGACACCCCCGAGGCCCTCAAGGCGGCCGTGGGCGCCGACCGCGTGATGATCCGCACCACCGACGACGAGGGGGCGCTCGTCGGGCTGGCGGAGCGCTTCGAGATCGAGGCCACCGTCGCGGAGGGCGCCGTGACGTTCTTCGTGCCGTCGGGCGAGGCGTTCGTGCCGCGGCTCTTCGCCGAGCTCGGCGTGCCGATCACCGCCGTCAACGTGTCGCGCCCGACGCTCGACGACGTGTTCATGAACTACACCGGGAGCACCATCCGCGACGCCGAGGCGTCGTCGGCCACGGAACGCAACCGGATCACGATGCGCGTCATGACCGGGGGCCGGCGATGAGCGCCGCCGCCGACGTCATCCGGGTGCGGGTGCCGGCGCGCACCTGGCGCTCCGAGGCGCGCGCGATCAAGATCGTGTGGCGGCGCGAGCTGACGCGCTTCGTCAACGACCGCATGCGCATCGTCACCTCGCTCGTGCAGCCGCTGCTGTTCCTCTTCGTGCTGGGCTCGGGCCTGCAGCGCCTGTCGAGCGCCGGCACGCACGGCGTCAACCTCAAGACCTTCATCTTCCCGGGCATCCTGTGCATCGCGGTCATGTTCACGGCGATGTTCTCGGCCGCGTCGATCGTCTGGGACCGCGAGTTCGGCTTCCTGCGCGAGATGATGGTCGCGCCGGTGCGGCGCAGCTCGATCGTGATCGGCAAGTGCCTGGGCGGGGCGACCGTCGCCAGCTTCCAGGGCGTCATCGTGCTGTGCCTCGCCGGCGCCGTGAACGTGCCCTATGACCCGCTGCTGATCCTGGGCATCTTCGGCCTGCAACTGCTGCTGGCCTTCACGATCACGGCGTTCGGGATCATGGTCGCCGCGCGAATCAAGCAGATGCAGTCGTTCATGGGCGTCATGCAGATGATCGTCATGCCCATGTTCTTCCTGTCGGGTGCCCTGTACCCGGTGTCGGGTCTGCCGTCCTGGCTCGCCGTCCTCAACCGCATCGATCCGCTCACCTACGCGGTCGACCCGATGCGCCGGATCGTGTTCTCCCACCTGCACGTCAGCGCCGCCGCACGCCAGGCTCTGGACCCCGGCGTGACGTGGTGGGGCTGGCGGCTGCCCGCGGTGCTGGAGGCCGGCGTCGTCCTGGCGCTCGGCCTGGTCATGCTCGCGATCGCGATCTGGGAGTTCTCGACGAGCGAATAGCCGCCGGCTCAGGGCAGCATGGTAGAGCTGCTCGGCCCCTGGCCGCCGTTGACCACAGGCCAGCCGTCGGGACCCCAGGTGACCACGTCGAGCAGCGCCTGGCGCGGCGCGTTCGGCCCGCCCGCGGCTGGATATGCGTGGTAGAGCAGGAGGAGGCGCCCCGCCGCGTCGCTGACCGGGGACGCGTGGCCGGGGCAGCGCCACGCGCGGTTGGAGCGCAGGATCGGATTGGCCGGGTTGCGCTGCCAGGGGCCGAACAGCCCGCGCGAGCGCGCCACGCCGAGCGCGTAGCGGCAGCTCGGGGGCGGGCCGTAGGAGTTGCCCGAGTAGAACAGGTACAGCCAGCCGTCGTGGGCGACGATCTCGGGCGCCTCGACCACCGCCCCCTCCCAGCGGTCGGCGTTGCGCAGCAGCTCCCGCCGCGGCCCGATGAGCCCGAGGCCGTCGCGTCGCAGCCGCTTGATCCAGATGCGACTGGGGCGCCCGACCGCGTTGCCGTCCTCCTTCCAGACCAGGTACGGGCGGCCGGCGGCGTCGCGCACCTGCGTGGCGTCGATCGAGCCGGCGGCCTGGCAGACCAGCGGGCCGTGGTCGGTGTAGGGCCCGACCGGAGCGGACGCGGATGCCACCCCGACGCACAGCCGCCCGCCGCGCCGGCGGCCGGTGTAGTAGACGAGCACGCTCGCGTCGTGGACGATCAGCTCGGGCGCCCACAGCGGCCCGATCGTCCAGGACGGCGGGCGCCGGAAGATCGAGCCGGTGTACTGCCAGTGCAGCAGGTCGGCGGAGCGCAGGAGCGGCAGGCCGGGCGAGCGCAGCGTCGACGTCGCGGCCGCCCAGTAGACACCGTCGACGCGGGTCGCCGACGGGTCCGCGAAGTCGGCCGGCACCACGGGGTTCCGCCAGGACAGCGGCGCCGCAGCGGGCACCGGAGCGGGGGCCGCGGCGTCCTCCGCGTTGGCCGCTGCGACACCGAGGATCGCGAGGACGAGGAGGGCGGCCGCGAACACCCGGGCGAGCGCGGATCGCCACGAGACGGCCCGCGGAAGGCGCGCAAGCGGCGGTTGAGGTGGCGGGGGTCGGTCCACGGCGGCGGCAGTATGCCCCGCGCGTCGGCCGGACTACTTCGCTGAACAACACGCCCGATCGCTCGAACTACCGGCGGTCAGCAGGCCCGGCGCCGACGGCGGCAAGGGCGGCGATCGCACGGCCCTCGGGGCCCTACCGCGCCGCCTCGAGTCGCTCGAGCGGGGACGGCTCGCCGCGTGCCGTGCGGCGCGCCCCCGCGATCTGGTCGCCGACGATGACGGCGACGAGCACCGCGAACAGCAAGCCCGCGACGGCCAGCGCCGGCACGAGCGTCCCGATCGCGCCGACCGCGAGGCAGGCGAGGGCACCCGCGAGCCGCCTGCCGGTCACGCTGCCGGTCAGGCGCAACCGCAGCGCGACGTGGGCGAGCAGGTAGAGCGCCGGGCCGCAGACGACCGCGGCGAGCTGTGCGCCGTGCAGCTTCGCGGTCGGGTGCGCGATCACGAGCTCGTCGCCCACCGCGCTCGCGAGAATCCCGGCGACGATGATCACGTGCAGGTAGGTGTAGGCGTCGCGCGCGAGCACCGTCCGGTTCTCGGCGTCGGCCAGCGCCAGCCGGCGCTCGGCGATCGTCGCCACCAGGTTGAAGTACAACCACCACAGCGCGGCCGTGGCGAGGAAGGCGAGCGCGAATGCCACGACCCTCGCAGTGTTGAGCTGGAGGTCGGCCGTGGTCGTGCCGGTGATCACGATCGACTCGCCGAGCGCGATGATGACGAACAGCTGAAACCGCTCGGCGAAATGCTCGGTGCCGACCTGCCACGCCTCGGGGCTCAGCCGTGGTCGCCCGGGCAACCAGAAGGTCACCAGGGGGGCCGAGTAGTCGACCGCCAGCGCCGCGATCCAGAGCGCGGTCCGGGCCCAGCCGTCCGCCAGCGCCCCCGCGAGCCAGAGCACGCCCGCCGCGACGAACCAGCTCAGGATGCGCCCGGCCCGCTGGCGCTCGACCGTGCCGCGATCCGCGGCGACGAACGTGAGGAAGGCGTGGCGCCCGACCTGGATCGCGACGTAGGAGGCGGCGAAGAGCACCGCCTTGGCGCCGAACGCCTGCGGGATCGCGATCGCCATCAGGAGGCTGGCGAGCATCAGCGCGATCAGGAGGAGACGGACGACGATCGATCCCGGATCGAGCTCGTTCGTG
>JAOPZW010000375.1 GCA_025963905.1 Solirubrobacterales bacterium
CGCCAACCTCACGCCGCGCTGGATCAGCTCATCGGGGTACTTCTTCGGACGGGCCATAACGTCGGGACTTCCTCTCCCGAGGATCAGATCCTCGTTACGAGGCCTCCGTCAAACCCAGCCTGGCTCAAACTGAGCCGGTCAAGGTCATCAAGGCCGCGCGGTCGCGGCGGCGCGCCCGTGCGTGACGTGGCGGGCGCGGCCGGCGCGGTGAGCGCGCGTTAACGCTTGGTAGGGTTGCCCGATGGCCGATGGGACGACGCAGGACGACGGCGAGGCCACCGCGGTGAGCTGGGTCTCGGGCGGTGGCGACTTCTCCGACATCCGCTACGAGCTGAGCGGCGACGGCATCGCGAAGGTCACGATCGACCGCGCCCACGTGCGCAACGCCTTCCGGCCGGAGACGCTCGTGGA
Source organism: Solirubrobacterales bacterium (assembly GCA_025963905.1). Lineage (GTDB taxonomy): Bacteria > Actinomycetota > Thermoleophilia > Solirubrobacterales > Solirubrobacteraceae > JAOPZW01. The sequence goes on from JAOPZW010000375.1 coordinate 412, forward strand.
GGTCTCGCAGGCACTGGAGCTCGCGCGCGAGGATCCTGACGTCGGGGTGATCATCCTCTGCGGCGCGGGTCCGCACGCGTTCTGCTCCGGCGGCGACCAGAACGTCCGCGGTGACACGGGCTACCTGGGCGAGGGGGCGCGTGTCGGCCGCTTCCACGTGACCGACCTCCAGGTCCAGATGCGTCGCCTGCCCAAGCCGGTTGTGGCGATGGTCGCCGGCTACGCGATCGGTGGCGGCCACGTGCTGCACCTCTGCTGCGACCTGACGATCGCGGCCGACAACGCGCGCTTCGGGCAGACCGGGCCGCGCGTCGGCTCCTGGGACGGCGGCTTCGGCGCCTCCCTGCTGCGCGACCTCGTCGGCACCAAGAAGGCCAAGGAGTTCTGGCTGCTGTGTCGCCAGTACGACGCCGAGCAGGCGCTGGCGATGAGGTTGGTCAACACGGTCGTCCCGCTGGAGCGCCTGGAGGCGGAGACTGTGCGGTGGTGCCGCGAGATGCTCGCGCTCTCGCCCTTCGCGCTGCGTCTGGTGAAGTCGAGCTTCCACGCCCACGAGGACGGCTACGCGGGCATCCAGCAGCTGGCCCACGACGCCAACCTGCTCTTCTACGCCAGCGACGAGGCGAAGGAGGGGCGCGAGGCCTACAAGGCCAAGCGCGCTCCGGACTTCTCGAAGTTCCCGCGCCGCCCCTAGTCTAGGACGGGTCGGGCGCGTCCCGCCCTCGGATCATCGGCGGTGTCCGGAGTAAGCTCGGGCGGTGGCGGCCCCGAGCTGCCCAAACTCTGGCCGGGCTCTCTAGCCGCCGAGGCGCTCCCGGCGCCAGCACGCAAGCGGCGTGCGCGCCGGCGACAGATGCCGCGATCACCGTCGCGAAACGCCCGGGGTTCGCTGGACGTGGTCAGAACCTACTTGCAGCGGGGGAGGTCACGCCGACATCGCGGCCCCGGTGCATCGTGCCGTGGCGGCGCGGACGCTCGGGCTCCTGGCGCAAGTCGGCAAGCGGACGCCGATCGTGATGACCGGCGGCGTGGCGAAGAACCCGGCCGCCGTGCACTACATGTCGCAGGCGCTCGGGCTCCCGGTCCAGGTCCCGGGCCACCCGCTGATCTCGGGCGCCTTCGGCGCCGCCCTCCTGGCGCTCGACGAGCATCTCGGACGCTCGGGCGCCGTCGGCGCCCGGCGGCGAGAGGACGTGCTCATCGGTTCTGCGCCGGTCGCCGACGTGCCTGACTGCCATACCTGCGACGCGGCCCGGACGGCCGACGCGCCCTCCCGGCTGCTGCAGCTCACGCCGCTGGTCCGGAGATAGGCGGGGCCCGCCACCCCAGGAGTTCTCTAGCGCCTCAGGTTCTTCAGGAGGTGTCGCGTCGACTCCGCCGGGTCCGTCGACAGCTCGGCCAGCGCGGCGCGGCAGCCACGGAAGCGCGCGATGACCTGGTCGTCCTGGCCCATCGCCGCGGCCACGCGCATGGCCAGCCGCCACGCGCTCTCCCGGTAGGGGTCTGACGCCAGGACGAGCTGGACCTGCTGCTCCGCGCGACCGAGGTCGCCGAGCTCGAAGGCCACTTCGGCGATGTCGAGGCTCGCGTCGGTAGCGAGCGACGCCAGGACCGCTCGGCGCTTGTCCACCCACGGCGACGTGACGCCCGGCAGGTAGTCGCCCGATGCCGTGAGCGCGAGGGCGTCATCCAGGATCTCGATGCGCGCCGCGCCCCCTACCCGCGCGGCGCTCTGGACGAGCCGCTCGAGGCGCAGCCCGTCGCTGCTCAGGTGCTCATCGCGCCAGGCCACCTCCTCGGCGCCGACCTCGAGGGGCGCGTCGTCGGGCAGCACGTCCTTGAGGCGCGCCAACGCCTGGCGCACGTAGCTGCGGGCCGAGCCGTCGGTGCGGCCGTCGAACAGCTCGTCCAGCAGCGTCTGGCGGCTGGCTCGCCGTCGGTGCGTCGCCAGGTAGGCGAGCAGCTCGAGGCTCTTGCTGAGCTTCGGATGCACCTCCTCGCCGTCGACGACGAGCGCCGGCGCTCCGAACTCGCGCACGTGCACGCGCGGCAGCAGAGCGACGTCGGAGAGCGCGCCCTCGGCCATCAGCGCGCGCCCGATCCGATGCCACGGGGAGTCGACGCCGGCCTCGGCGTCCAGCCGGCGCGCGACGACCGAGGGGAACTCGCGCAGCGCTTGGAGCAGCAGGTAGTTCGAGGCCTGACGCTGCGCCCCGGCCAGCGCCAGGTCGGCCGCGGCGTCGGCCGCGTCCTCGTCGCCCAGCCGCCACTCGGCCTCCGCGAGGTAGACGCCGGCGGCCGGCAAAAAGAACAGGCGATCCCATTGCTGGAGGAGCGCCACTGCTCTGCGCAGGTGGACGCCGGCCTTGACCGCGTCGTCGTCGAGGAGGGCCATCAGCCCGCGCCACAGCTCGATCTGCTCCAGCGTGCGCAGCCGCCGGCGCGCCGTCGGATCGGCTTCGACCTTGGCCAGCGCGACCGCCGCCGCGGCCGTGTCGCGCCGCAGCCGGAGCGCGAGCATCGCCTCGAACAGGTAGTGCAACATGACGCTGAGCGCGCCGCTGCGACCGACCAGCTCGCGGCCTTCTCGCGCGGCCGCGTCGGCTTCGCCGTGCCGTCCGAGATCGGCCATGATCTCGCCGAACTGCCGCACCCGCGACGACGTCCAGCCGCTCGTCGAGGACTCCTGCAGCAGCGCCAGCGCCTCCTCGTGGCGGCCCACCGCGCGCAGCGCCTCGACGCGGCTGGAGCGCGCCGCGGCCCACGGGGTCGTCATCGGCTCGAGCAGGCGGTCGAAGCGTCCCTGGTAGAGGTCGAGCCGGGCCAGGAACCCGTGGAGCGCGGTGTGCTCCGGCCGGTCGCGGTAGTGGTGCCGGTCGTCGGCCATCGCCACGCCGAGCTGGAACCGCCACACGTCCCGGTCCGGGCCGGGCGGGAGGCGCTCGATCGTCTCGTAGGCGTCATCCAGGCGGCTGACATGCAGCAGGCACATCGCCACCGCGCCGGCGGCGGCCGGGTCGAGCGGCGCGCCGGCGCTCAGCGCGAGCAGCCGGTCGGCCGCCTCGGCGCCGGCCTCGAACTCCTCGTGCTCCATCGCGACGACGAGCTCGGCGTAGGTCAGGACGCGGGAGCCGCGCACCACCGCCTCGCGGAACGCGCGCAGCCAGGACGACGCCACGGCGAAGTCGCGCCGCCGCAGCACGCCGGGCATCGCCCGCTCGCCGATCGCCTCGGCGGCGGCGACGTCGTCGGCCTCCAGGAACGCGGCGACCGCGTCGTCGGGACGCTCCTCCTCGGCCAAGAGGGCGCCGAGACGGCGGCGGAGCGCGCGCACCGTCGTCACGTCGAGCTCGCGCAGCCGTTGCTGCAGGAACTCGCGGAACCGCGGGTGGCACCGCATCTCGACGCCGTCGGCACCGAACGCGACGGGCGCGTGATGCGACCGCAGGCTCGCGAGCAGCGCGCCCGCGTCCGCGACGCCCAGCGCCTCGGCCCGCGCCGGCGTGACCTCGTCGAGCAGCGACGTGACGATCAGGAACCGCCGCTCGGCCGCGGGCAGCGTCGCCATGATCTCCGAGGAGAGGTAGCCGCTGAGCGGATCGGACTCGCCGCCGGCCCCGTGCGGGTGCGCGGGCGAGCGCCACGCCTCGAAGAGCACGCCGGCGACCCAGCCGCCGGTCGCCGCGACCGCGGTCTCGGCGTCGTCGGCCCGCTGGCCCAAGGCCGCCAGCGCGCCGGCGGCCTCCTCGAGCGTGAAGGCCAGGTCGGCCTCGGTCACCGCCGCGGCGCCCGCGTCGCGCGCGCCGCCGAGATGGAGCGGCACGTCGCGACGCGAGATGAGGATCACGCGCAGCGTCGGGGGCGCGAAGCGCAGGAACGCCCCGAGGGCGGCTTTGGCCTGGGGCGCGTCAACGAGGTGCTCGATCTCGTCGATCACGAGCGTCAGCTCGCGGGCGCCGACCGCCTCGGCCAGCAGGCCGGCGGCCTCGACGTGGGTGACATCGTCGGCCAGCGCGACGGTGGCCGCGTCCGGCAGGCGGGGCAGCACGCGCGCCAGCGCGGACTCGAGGTAGGCGAGCAGCCGGCCCGGCGCGGCCTCCGACGCGTCGAGGGTCAGCCAGGCGACCGGCCGCGACGACGTCGCCACCGCCTCGACCACGGCGGTCGTCTTGCCCGCGCCGGCCGTCCCGCGGACCCAGACCAGGCTGGTCATCTCGGCCAGCTCGGCGATGCGCGACGCCAGCCGCGGTCGCGCCACCACCGATCCCCGCACCGACGGCGGACGGACCTTCGTGCTCAGCACGGTCACCGGCCAACCATGCCGGATTGCGGCCTTTCGCGCGGATTTCGCCGCCGGGCGTACGGTGGGAACCGACACCGAGATGGGTCCAGAAGCGGCGAGCGGGCCCTCCTCTCTGCCCGCTCGCCGCCCTGCCCCGGACGCTGAAAGCCACCCAGTTGATCACGCCAGCCGACACCGAGTTCCACCCGCGCGACCCCTCGATCGCGAGCTGGACCGAGACCATGTTCATGATCTTCTCGGTCCCCGAGGCCAACATCCTGGGCAACGTCTACGTCCTGGCACGGCCGAACCTCGGCATCGCGACGTCGTCGATCATGGTCCAGCAGGGGTTCTGCCGCCAGCCGTACGAGATCGACTTCTGCGATCCGCAGGTGCACCTCGCCTGCCCGCCGTCGTTCCGCGACTTCTCGCTGGCCAACGGGCTGACTGTAGAAGTCACCAAGCCGCTGCTCGGCTATCGCATGTCCTACGCCGCGTCTTCGGGAGCCTGCGCGTTCGATCTCGACTTCGAGGCGTTGATGCCGCCGTTCGACATGCACGATCCCCGCGAGAACCCGCTGCACGTCGCCGGCGACGACTGGGCGGAGCCGCACAAGGCGACGACCGAGGCGACGAAGGGCCACTTCGACGTCGTGGGGCGCGTCACCGGCGAGTTCGAGCTGCGCGGGCGCCGCTACCGGGTCGACTGCGTCGATGGGATGGACCACAGCTGGGGCCCCCGCTCGGAGGAGAGCGCGGGCACGGGTTCGCGCGCGGCCGCCTGGATGCACGTCACGTTCGGCGACGACTTCGGGATGCATCTGGCAATGGCCCTGGACCTGCGCGACGGCGAGGTCGTCTACGACGGCCTGCGCTTCGGCTACGTCATGGACGGTCGCGAGGTCGTCGGCCTGGTCGAGGCCGACGTGCGCACCACCCGCGTCGACATGCTGGGCGTGAGCAACCACATCCAGGCGCGCGACGCGCGTGGGCGCGAGTACGAGTTCTTCGGGACGGCCGTGGCCGGCGCGCCCTGGTACTCGTTCAACCCCTGCTGCGTGTCGTTCCAGAGCCTGTACCGCTACCAGCACGAGGGCCGGGTCGGCTACTGCGAGGGCGCGGACATCTTTGGGTTGAACTTCCTGGGCGAGCGCCTGTCGCGCCACTGCCGGGAACGGGGAGCGCCGGCGCTCGCGCCGACGACGTCGTAAGGACCGGGAGAGGGTCGATGGGGGTCATGGAGATCACACGCGGCTGGGACTTCGCCCTGCTCGACGATCCGCCGCCGGACGTCGTCGAAGAGCTGCGCCGGCGCTATCCGGTCGAGCGCGAGACCGATCGCCAGCTCGTGCGCAAGCTGGGGCGGCGCGGCAGCGGGCCGTACGTGCCGGTGTCCCTGGAGGAGCTCAGCGACGCGGTCGCGAGGATGCTCGCCGACACGGTCGACGGCCCGTCCTCCATCACCAACGCCCGCTGGTTCACCGGGGGCGCGTCGAAGGTGCAGATGGGCTTCGACCTCGCGTGGCGGGACGCCGGCGGTCCGCGCCGGGACCGCCTCATGGTCCGCATGGATCCCGCCGAGTCGCACAACGCGACGAGCAAGCTGCGCGAGTTCGAGCTGCTGCGCGAGCTGCACGGGCGGATGCCGGTGCCCGAGGCCTTCTGGGTCGACGACGACGCGCTCTGGTTCCCGTATCCCGCGTTGGTGTACTCCTTGATCGACGGCATCGCCAAGCCGCGGGAGGGCGTCGGCGGCAAGGTCGTGGGGCTGGGCACGAACTTCGGGCCCGGCCTGCGTGAGCGGCTCGCGCCGCAGTACGTGGAGCACCTGGCGCGGATCCACACGCTCGACCTGCACGACGCCGAGCTGCCCAGCTTCGACGTGCCGGAGGTTGGCACGACCCAGAGCGCGCTCTGGGAGCTCAACCGCGCGCGGCGGCTGTGGGAGGAGGACCGCGGCGTCGACGTGCCGCTGATGGAGGTCGCCGGCAACTGGCTAGAGCGGACGCTGCCGGTGCTCGACCACGTCGGCCTGGTCCACGGCGACTACCGCAGCGGCAACTTCCTCTACGACGAGGAGACGGCGCGCTTCACCGGCTGGCTGGACTGGGAGCGCGCGCACCTCGGCGACCGCCACCGCGACCTCGCATGGTCGACGCAGCCCGTGTGCGGCCACTACGCCGAGGACGGCCGGACCTACCTCGTGTGCGGCCTCGTGCCGCTCGACGAGTTCTACGACAATTACTCGAAGTTGTCGGGGTTGACCGTCGACCCGGAGCGTCTGCGGTGGTATCGGGTCCTCAACGCCTACTCCATGGTCGCGAGCACCGTGGGCTCGGCGTGGCGCGTGGCGCGCCTGGGCAAGACGCACCAGGACATCCTCCTGGCGCGCGTCGAGGGCATGCGCGGCGTGGTGCTCGAAGAGCTGCGGACGTTGTTGGAGGAGGTGCTGTGATCGACGCGACCGACACGACGCTGCGGGCGTCGATCAAGGCGCTGCGGGACGTCGTCGCCCCGGCGCTCGACCCGGACGCGACCCAGGCGGCCGAGCAGCTGCGCCTGGTCGTCGACGCGCTCGACTTCCTGCGCCAGCGCGTCGGGCTGGTCGAGGAGCGCGAACTGTTCCTGCTCGAGCACGACCTCGCGCTCGCCCGGGCGGTCACCTCGCCCGCCGCGGCGTGCGCGCCCGCCTGCGCCGACGCGCTGGCCGCCGCGATCGCCCGCGCCGAGGACGTCCTGGCGCGCGCCGCCGTGCGACGCGCCGAGGTCGTCGAGGCCGGAGCGGCCCTCGGCGCCGCTCTGCGCGAGCTGATTCGCGACGCGGCGACGGCCGACCCGGCCGCGCGCGACGCGATCGAGCGCGCGACGGTTCGCGCCGCACGCGCGACCATCGCGGCCGACCGCGCCTGGTACCTGCCGCAGGGCTTCGACCCCGACCCGGGCGCGGTGCCGCCGATCGAGGCGGCGCTGGCGGTGCGCGAGTAGCGCGGGACGGGGCGAAGGGCGGCGACGTCCAGCACAGCTTCGCCGGCGGCGGGTCCAGCGGGCCGCCGGCGCTGGAGGGTTCCGCGACGCCGCCCCAAGTAGGGGCGGGCCGCCGCATGCCCGTGGAGCGATGGTCACGACAAGTACGGAGGAGACACGACATGAGGCACAAGCGATGGGCATCCCTGCTGACCCTGGTTGCGGCGGCGGGTGGGCTGGCGGCGTGCGGGTCGAGTCACGACGGCGGCTCGACCGGTTCGAGCGGCTCGAGCGGGGGCGGAGGCGCGGCGCTGAAGATCGCGCTCGTCCCGCCGACCGGCGGCGCGCTCGAGCAGCTCGGCAAGAACGCGGTGCGCGGCTGGCAGTATGCGGCGGCCGAGGCCAACGCGAAGGGCGGCATCGCCGGTCACAAGGTCGAGATCGTCACCAGCTCGACCGACGGCCAGCCGAACACGACGCTGCGCGCCGTGCGCAAGCTCGTGACGCAGAACGGCGCCAAGTACGTCAGCGGCATCGTGACCTCGCCGGAGGTCGGCGCGCTGCAGCAGCAGCTCCCGGCGCTCGGCGCGCTCGCCCTGCTCGGCGACGGCCAGGACGACGCGCTCACCGGCGCCAATTGCAACGCCAACGCGTTCCGCGCGACGCAGTCGGCCTCGATGCTGCTGGCCGGCTTCCAGCAGATGCTCACCAAGTCCAAGGCGCAGAAGTGGGCGATCCAGGCGGTCGACTACTCGACCGGGCACACCGCGGCCAAGCTGTTCCAGACGGCGGCGGAGAAGGCGGGCAAGAAGGTCGTCCTCGTGCAGTTCGCGCCGCTGGGCACGACCGACTTCGGGTCATACATCTCGAAGATCCGCGCATCGGGCGCCGACGGCTTCTTTGGCCTCGTCCCGTCGCTGGACGGCGTCGCCTTCATCAACCAGGCGTCGCAGTTCAAGCTCTTCGACACCTTCAAGTCGGTGTTCTCCTACAACATGGTCACCGAGCCCAATCTCCCGACGCTCGGTGCCAAGACCGTCGGCTTCCTGTCGAACCTCGGATACGACGAGTCCTCGACCAACCCCATGAACAAGTCGTTCGTCGCGGGGTTCCAGAAGCAGTTTGGCGGCGTGCCTGAGACGGTGGCGGCCGACAACTACCTCGCGGCGCAGCTGCTGTTCGCCGGCGTCAAGAAGGCCGGGAGCGTCGACCCGCAGAAGGTCAAAGCGGCCCTCGACGGCATCTCGTTCGACTCGTTCGTCGGCCCCGTGACGATGGGCGCCGACCACCAGCTCGTGCGACCCGCCTACATCGCCGAGGTCGCCAAGGGCGGCGACGGCTACGTCTTCAAGACCGTCGCCGCCATCCCCAGCAGCGTCACCCGCCCGACCCCCGACCAGGCTTGCAAGCTCTAGCGAGAGGCGACCACCACAACATGATCACCGCAGCGGATTCCGAGTTCCACCCGCGGGACCCGGCGGACTGGCGCTGGACCGAGACGACCCCACTGATCTTCTCGGTCCCGGAGGCGGGCATCCTCGCCAACGTCTACGTCGCCGCCCGGCCGGGGCTCGGCGTGGCGCTCTCGTCGGTCGCGGTCGGCCAGGGCTTCTGCCGGCAGCCCTACGAGATGGACTTCACCGACGCGCAGATGCACTTGCCGTGCCCGGAGTCGTTCCTGAAGTACTCGCTGCCCAACGGGTTGTCGGTGGAGTTGACGAAGGCGCCGACCGAGTACCGCTTCCGCTACGAGTACCAGCTGGGCGACGCGTGCCGGTTCGACGTCGAGTTCCAGGCGCTGCACGACCCGTTCGACGCGACCGACCCCGACCACAACCCGGCGCTGCTCACCACGGTGGGCAGCGCCGCCGACGAGCGGCTGGGAGACGAGTGGGGCAACGCGTCGGGCACGGGCGCGCCGGCCTTCCCCAAGGGCCATTACGAGATGATGGGCCGGGTCACCGGCGAGCTGTGGCTGCGCGGCCGGCGCTACGACGTCGACTGCTACGACGTGATGGACCACAGCTTCGGGACGCGGACCGAGACCAGCAAGCGGGCCGTGTCCTACATCTCGGCGGTGTTCGGCCCCGACTACGGCATCCACCTCGCGGTGCCGATGGAGGTGACCGCGGGGGAGACGGTCTACGACGGGTTCCGGCTCGGCTACGTCATGGAGGACGGCGAGCTGTTCGGCGTCACCGACGCGGAGGTCGTCGCGTCGTCGGGAACCGACATGCTCCCGATGAACAGCCACATCCGCGCGACCGACGTGCGCGGCAAGGAGCACGAGCTGCACGGGGCGGCCCTGGCCGGGCACCCGTGGTACTCGTTCAACCCGTCGCACGTCTGCTTCCAGAGCCTGATGCGCTGGCACCACGGCGACCGGGTCGGGTACGGCGAGAAGGGTGACATCTTCGGCCTGGAGTTCCTGGCCGAGCGCAAGTCCCGCCACGGGCGGCGGCGATGACGGTGGCCGGCGTCGACCGCGACCGGCCCACGGCGGCGTCCATCGACGAGATGCGCCGCCGCTTCCCGACCGAGCGCGAGACCGACGCGCTGCTGGTCCGCAAGCTCCAGCGCCGCGCCGGCCCGCCGTACCGCCGGATCGCCAAGGACGAGCTCTCAGCGTGCCTGCGCGCGATGTTCGCCGACACGCTGCCGGGCACGTTCGCGGTCTCCGACGAGCGCTGGTTCACCGGCGGCGTGTCGAAGATCCAGCTCGGGTTCACGCTGGAGTGGGACGATCCCAAGCGCGGGCGGTCACGGGACCGGCTCATGGTGCGGATGGACCCGTCGGAATCGCTGAACGCGACGAGCCGCGTGCGGGAGTACGAGCTCCTGCGGGCCTTCGACGGCGTGCTCCCGGTCCCGCGGGTCTTCGGGCTGGATCCCGCCGGCCGCTGGTTCCCGGAGCCAGCATTGTTGTACGCCTTCGTGGACGGCGTGACGCGGCCGACCGGCGCGACCTCCGGCCAGGTCTCCGGGTTGGGCACCAATTTCGGGCCCGCGCTCCGGGGGCGACTCGCGCCGCAGTTCCTGGAGCATCTGGCGCGCGTCCACACCTTCGACCACGCGTCGGCGGACCTCACGGCGCTGGACCTCCCGCGCGCGGGAACGACGGAGAGCGCGCTGTGGCAGCTCAACCGGGCGCGGCGCGTCTGGGAGGAGGACCGCGCCGACGACCTGCCGCTCATGGAGGTGGCGGCCAATTGGATGCAGCGGAACCTGCCGACCACGGACGTCGTCAGCGTCGTCCACGGCGACTTCCGCAGCGGCAACTTCCTGTTTGACGAGGCCACCGGCGAGATCCGCGCCTGGCTGGACTGGGAGCGCGCGCACCTCGGCGACCGCCACCGCGATCTGGCCTGGACGACGCAGGCGCTCTTCGGCCACTACGGCGCGGGCGACGATCGCGGAACCTACTACGTGTGCGGCCTGCTGCCCGTCGACACGTTCTACGAGCGCTACGAGGAGGCGTCGCGGTTGGTGGTCGACCACGACGCGCTCGCGTTCTACCGGATCCTCAACTGCTACCAGATCGTCGTCTCCACGCTCGCGACGGCCTACCGCGTGGCGCGCCTCGGGAAGTCCCACCAGGACATCCTCCTCGCGCGCGTCAGGGGCGAGGTGCCGATCGTCATCGGGGAGCTGCGCGCATTGCTGAAGGAGCGCCTGTGACCGCCAACCACATCCACAACGGTCTGGGGGCCGCGATCAAGGCGCTGCTCGACGTCGTCGCGCCGAGTGTCGACCCCGACGACCCGCTGGCCCACGAGCAGCTCCAGCTCGTCGTCGACTACCTCGAGCTCGTCCGCTCGCGCACCGACCTGATCTGGGACCGCGAGCGCCTGACGCTGCGCCACTACCTCGCGATGGCCGACGCGGTCGGGCCGTCCGTGTCGACGTGGCTGGACGGCGCGGCCTCCGCGGGCCGGCGCGCGCTCGGCGACGCCGACGCCGGTGTGCGTCCGCTGCGCGACGCGGCCGCCGAGCTGGCTGGCGCGCTCTCCGAACTCGTCCGGGCGCTCGGCGAGCCCGACGCCGACCCGGCGCTGTGCGCCCGCGTCGAGGTCGTCGTCGTCGACGCCAGCCAGGTCCTCGTGGACGTCGAGCGGGCGTGGTACCTGCCGCTCGGCTTTGACCCAGCGGCCGCAGAAGTGGGTTCGGTCGAAGCTGCGCTGCAGCACGCCACGGCCGAGCTCGACCGCGGTCCTCAGCCTGCCCTCTACCAGGGCGAGGGCCCCGGCACCGCACCCCAAGCACCTCGCTGACCCGCCGCGCAGCTCGACGAGCGGTCGAAACGACCGCACCCGCCGCAGCCCGAATCCTCTGGCGTAGGCCCAACCGCGGGCGAAGACGCGAAGGCACGTTATCCCGAGTCGCTCTCCTCGGCGCTGCCTGCGCGCTGCTCTGCACTCGGACCGGGAAGGAACCGACCGGCCCGCCTCGGCATGCGCTGCAGCGCATCGCGCCAGACGTTGTTCCACGCGCGGCTGGCAGCTCGTGATGCACACCCGTCGCGAACGCTGCGCCCATTTCGACGCCTCCCGCGATCGTTGTGGGCTTCTCCAACGGGGCGCGGCGGGCGCGCCCGGCGCGGTGAACGCCGTTGTTAGGGTGGCGCGGTGAGTGGAGCATCGAGCACACGGACGCTGACCGCGCGACGGGTCGCCGGACGCCGCGGACGCGACGATGGCACCGCCCGGCGGCTGCGGGACGTGCTGCGCCACAACATCGTGGCGGGGGTCTACCCCGACGGGCTCCTTCCCGGCGAGGCCGAGTTGATGGTGGCCTACGGCGCGCGCCGCGCGGCGGTCCGCGAGGCCCTTTCGATGCTGCGCCGCGAGCGCCTGGTCGAGCGTGTCCAGGGGATCGGCACGTTCTCGATCTGCGAGCAGCGCTACGCCTCGACGTTCGAGGAGATGCACGGCCACGTGGACGCGGACGCGGTCAGCCGTCGCGCCCGGCCGCAGATCCTGGAGCGCGCGGTGATCGCCGCGCCCGACGCGGTCGCGCACAAGCTCGGGATCGCGCCCGGCGAGCCGGTGGTGCTCCTGGAGTACCTGGGCTTCGTGGACGGCGTCGCGGTCTGGCTCGCCAGCAACTACGTCAAGCTCCCGCAGGGCGCGCCGCTGCTCGCCGCCGCGTTCGAGTCCGAGTGGTACGCCCTGCTCGCGTCGGCGGGCCTGCGCGTCGGGGGTTCGGAGTGGCACCTCAGCGCGGTGAACGTCGACGACGCGGTGGCCGAGCTGCTGGACGTCCCGTCGGGCACCGCGGTGATGCTCGCCGAGGAGCTGATCTGGGACGAGCAGGGCGAGGTGTATGACTTCGCCGTCTGCTACTTCCGCTCGGACCGGCACTGCTTCGTCTCCGCCGCCGGTCGGTTCGCGATGCGCGAAGCGTCCGCCTGACGCGGCGCGCCGGCCGATGGGCGTCGCCTGGCTGTGCGCGTGCGACGAGCCCGTCGCCGCGACGGTCGCCGACCGGCTGGCGGAGCTCGGCTACACGCCGCGGCGCGCCGCCGCCACCGACCCCGAGGGCGCCGCGGCCGAGCTGCTCGCGGCCGCCGAGCCCGAGATCGCGGTCGTCACGGCCGGCCTCGACGGCGGTCCGCTCGCGGCCGAGGTCGTCGCCGCGCTGCGCGCCCGCTCGGCGCTCGAGGGCCTGCCGCTCCTGCTCGCGCTCGATGCCGCCGCGCTCGCGACGACGCCGGTGCCCGCGGGCGTCGACGAGGTCCTCGTCCTGCCCGCCGGCGCGGCCGAGCTGCGCCTGCGCATCGCTCGCGCCTGGCAGCGCACGGGCGCGACGGTCGACGGCGACGCGATCGCGCTGGACGGCCTGCGCCTGGACGTCGCGACGTACGAGACCACGATCGACGGCCGCCCCGTCGACCTGACGCCGATGGAGCACCGGCTCCTGCGTTTCCTGCTGACCCATCCGCGCCGCGTCTTCACGCGCGAGGCACTGCTGGACCGCGTCTGGGGCTATGACCACTACGGCGCGACGCGGACCGTGGACGTCCAGGTGCGGCGGCTGCGGGCCAAGCTCGGCGACGACTACGGCGCCGCGATCCAGACCGTGCGCGCGGTCGGCTACCGGCTCCAGCGCTGACCGCGGCGGACCGTCGCGCAGACCCCGGCGACACGGCGCATCTCCGGCGCGTCGGTGCGCGACGCGTTGCTCCACCAGGGCTGGCGCGTTGCTCGGCCCGGCGTAATCGCGGCGTAACCGCGCGGAGCGCGGCGTGTCGAGCGGCGCCCCGACGATGGCCCCGGAACGGTCGCCATGCGAGAGGAGAGCACGTTGAGGTACAAGATCGCGGCAGCGCCGCTCGCGCTGCTGCTCGCGGCCGGGATGGCCGCCTGCGGGTCGTCGTCGCACGGCGGTGGGTCGAGCGGCGACGGCCCCGTGACCGTCGCGCTGATCCCGCCGCTCAGCGGCGCGCTCGGGCAGTTCGGCAAGGACACCGTGACCGCCTGGCAGTTCGCGGCCGACCAGGCCAACGCCAAGGGCGGCATCGACGGCCACGAGGTCAAGATCGTCACGACCGCGACCGACGGGTCGCCGGGCACGACCGTCCGCCTCGCCCGCCAGGCCGTCGCCCAGCACGGCGCGCACTTCATCGGCGCGGTCATGACCGGACCCGAGAACTCCGCGCTACAGAAGCAGCTGCCGGCGATGAACGCGCTCTCGTTCAACGGCACGGCCAACGACGACGTGCTCAACGAGGGCGAGTGCAGCGCCAACGCGTTCCGCGCGGTCCAGTCCGCGCAGATGGACATGAACGGGATCGTCAACACCCTCAAGTCGCTGCCCGGCGACAAGTGGGCGATCCAGGCGGTGGACTACTCGATCGGCCACAGCTCCGCCGACGCGTTCAAGGCCGCGGCGGCCAAGGCCGGCAAGCAGGTCGTGCTGACGCAGTTCGCGCCGCTCGGGACCAGCGACTTCGGGTCCTACATCACCAAGTTGAAGAGCAGTGGCGCCGACGCGCTGTTCAGCGTCACCTACGGCGCCGACGCGATCGCGCTCATCAACCAGGGCGCGCAGTTCAAGCTCTTCGACCAGTTCAAGACCGTCCTGGGCTTCAACCAGGTCTCCGAGCCGCTGTTCCCCGCCCTCGGCAAGAAGATCGATGGGTTCTACAACCAGGTCAACTACGACGTGGACGCGAGCAACGCGGACAACAAGGCCTTCGTCGCCGCGTGGACCAAGAAGTACGGGTCGCCGCCCTACTACGTCCCGGCGGATACCTACCTCGCCGCGCAGATGCTGTTCAAGGGCATCGAGCGGGCGCACAGCACCGACCCGCAGAAGGTCAAGGTCGCGCTGGGTGGCCTGTCGTTCGACAGCATCGCCGGGAAGGTGACGGTGCGGCCGCAGGACCACCAGCTGCTGCGCGCGTCCTACGTCGGCCAGGTCGTGCCCAAGACCGGCGGGCCCGGCGGCCTCGGGTTCAAGATCGTGGCGGAGACGCCGGCCAAGGTGACCACGCCCGCGGCGAGCCCGTCGTGCAAGTTGTAGGCCAGGACACCCCGCTGACGCTGAGCGCCGCCGTGGCGGCTGTCCGCGACGGCGTGGTGACCAGCGCGCAACTCGTCGAGACCGCGCTTGCGGCGGCCGACGTGTGGGACCCGGTGATCGGGACCTACATCGCGCGCTTCGACAACGCGGCGCGCGCGGCGGCGGCGGATGCCGACCGGGCGCGCGCCGCCGGCGGGCCTGTCGGCCCGCTGCACGGCGTCCCGATCGCGGTCAAGGACATCCTCGCCACGCGCGAGGGGCCGACGACCGCGCAGAGCGTCGTCGCGGACCCCGCGTGGGGCGCCGGCACCGACGCGGTCGCGATCGCGCGCCTGCGCTCGGCAGGCGCGATCGTGATGGGCAAGACCTCGACGATGGAGTACGCGGTCGGCCTGCCCGACGCGACCAAGCCGTTCCCGGTCCCGCGCAACCCGTGGGACCCCGGCCGCTACACGGGCGGCTCGAGCTCGGGCAGCGCGAGCGGCCTCGCCGCCGGGCTCTTCCTCGGCGCGGTTGGCACCGACACCGGCGGCAGCATCCGGATGCCGGCGGCGTTCTGCGGGGTCTCGGGCCTGAAGCCGACGTTCGGCCGCGTGCCGAAGTCCGGCTGCCTGCCGCTCGGCTTCAGCCTCGACCACGTCGGCCCGATGGCGCGGTCGGCGCGCGACTGCGCGCTGATGCTCGCGGCGATGGCCGGGCCGGACCCGAGCGACCGCCAGGCCGCCGACGTCGCGGTGGGCGGGTACGAGGCCGCGCTGACCGGCGAGCTGCGCGGACTGCGGATCGGCGTCGACTCGCTTGCGGCGCCCGCCGCGCACTGCCTGGACCCGGCCGTCCCGGTCGCGCTGGACGCGGCGGTCGAGGCGCTGCGCGACCGCGGCGCCGAGGTCGTCCCGGTCGCGCTGCCGTTCTACGACGAGCTGTGCACGGCCGACATCATCATCTTGATCTCCGAGGGCGCGGCGTTCCATATGCGCGACCTGCGGACGCGCTGGCAGGAGTACGCCGCCGGCACCCGGATGGTGCTCGGCTCGGCGCCGCTCTACAGCGGCGCGGACTACGTCCAGGCCCAGCGCGCCCGCGAGCTGGGCCGGCAGGCGTTCGCCCGGCTGCTCGCCGGCGAGCAGCTCGACCTCGTCGTCACGCCGACGCTCGGCGTCGGCGCTGTGCCGATCGACGAGGCGGCCGACGTCGCGCTCGGCCCGAAGTGGCCGGCGATGTTCACCCCGTACTGGAACGCGCTCGGCCTGCCGGCGCTGACCGTCCCGATGGGCTTCACCGGCGAGGGGCTGCCGATGGGCCTGCAGATCGCCGGCCCGGCGTTCCGCGAGGACGTCGTCCTGCGCGCCGGCGACGCCTACCAGACCGTCACCGACTGGCACCTGCGCGTCCCTGTCCCGCCCACCCGGACCCCGAGCCCGGCCGCGGCCGCGGCCTGAGCGAGCAGCACTCGATGGACACCGACGAGCAGCGGGACCTCGTGCGCAGGCTCATGCGACACCACGCGTTCCCGGCCGGCGAGGGCGAGGTCGCGGTCTACACGGCGATGGTCGCGCCGGTCACCGCGGAGGTCGCCCGGCTCTACGCGATGGAGGGCATCCGCGAGGTCGAGCCCGCACCGACGTTCTGCGCCGCCCCGCGAGACGGGGACTCGTCTGGCGGCGACGGCGCGGCGCCCTAGCGGGAGGGTCTCCGCCACGCGGTGTTCTCGCCGTCCGTGAGGGTCTTCGCGACGCAGTCGCCAGCGGACGCGTGCCCGCGCCGACCTACCGGTGAACCCTCCCGAGCGCGCGCGGACCGTAGGCGTACGTGCTGCTACGTGTGAGGGCGAACTCGAAGATGCCGATGCCCTGTTGCCCAGACCACTCGAACGCGGTCAGGCGATCGGTCAGCGCGGTGTCGACGGTCTTCGGGGTCACGGAGCCGTCGAGCGGATAGACGTCGTGCTCGAGGTGGTCGCGGCCGAGGGGCTTGCCGTGGTGGCCGCCGTAGCCGGCTCCCGCCATGTAGCCGCCGCCGGCACGGGCGTCGGCGTCGAGGGTGTAGGCCTTGCCCGAGGCGGTGGTCACCTCGACGCGGCCGCCCACGAGATCCAGGTTGTCGTCGAACTCCAGGTCGTGGCCGACGTCGACGATCGGATCGACGCTGCCGTCGGCGAGCATGACGCCGCCCTCCAGGAGCAGGCGGCTGTGGTCGCGGCCCTCGACGAGGAGGAAGCCGACGGCGCGGTCGGCGAACTCCGCCTGGTACCAGATGTGCAGGCCCTGGCCGCCCGACATGGTCCGGATGCCGCGCGAGCGATCGCGCACGCCCCACCAGCCGTCGACCGCGACGGCCGCGCTGTCCAGCGTGAGCGTGCCCTCGTAGCGACCGGGCTGGAAGAGGTGGTCGAACGCCGCGGTGGTCACGTCCCCCTGCTTGACGTTGACCTCGTCGTACCAGGCCCCGCCGCTCGCGCGCCAGACGAGGTCGAACTCCACGTTGGTGGGGTTGGGCCCGAGCGCGACGTGCCACGCGGTCATGGGCTCGACCACGTCATAGGAGAACGGGCCGGCGCCGCGGCCGTCGGTCGCGCTGAGCTCGGTCGAGAACCGGACGTTGCGCTGCTCGCCGCCAGTTGTCACGACGACGAACCCGTCGGCCACGTCCTTGCGCGGGTGGACGCCGAACCCGAAGAGGATCGATGGGTCAGTGCCGGCGCCCGCCGGCGGATGCAGGTTGAAGACGAAGCGGTCGAAGAAGCGCTCGTGCAGGCTGGGCGCGTCCTTGCGGACCAACGCATCGTGGAACCCGGCCATCACGCCACCCGCACCGCGACGACGGCGGACCCGATGAAGTCGATGATGTCCTGCGTCGGCGCGCCCGGCGTGAAGACCTCGGCAACCCCGAGGTCCTTCAGCGGCGCGATGTCGTCGTTGGGGATCGTGCCCCCGACCGTGACGAGGACGTCGTCGATGCCCTGCTCCTTGAGCAGCTGCACGATGCGGGGCACCAGCGTCATGTGGGCCCCGGAGAGGATCGACAGCCCGACGGCGTCGGCGTCCTCCTGGATGACGGTCTCGACGATCTGCTCCGGGGTCTGGTGCAGCCCGGTGTAGATCACCTCCATGCCGGCGTCGCGCAAGGCGCGCGCGATGATCTTGGCTCCGCGGTCGTGGCCGTCGAGACCCGGCTTGGCGACGACGACGCGGATCTTGCGCTGAGGAGGTGCGGCAGCGGCCATGTCGGCTATGCTAACGATCGTTCACTCAGGACGCCAGGTGAGGGAGGCCAGGATGCGCGACATCGCGCTCGTCGACACGTTCAACCTGCGCGACCTCGGCGGCTATCCCACGGTCGACGGCCGGCATGTCCGCTGGCGGCGCCTCTTCCGCGGCGCCGGGCTGCAGCGCCTGGACGGGGACGACCTGGAGATGGTGCGGGCGCTCGGCATCGTCACCGCGATCGACCTGCGCACCGACGGCGAGGTCGAGGCCACCGGCACCTACCCGGTCGGCCGGCTGCCCGCGACGTTCCACCACCTGCCGATGATCGAGCGCATCTGGGACCTCGACGGTCTGGACCCCGGCGCGCTGGCCCACGATTACCTCGTGGACCGCTACCGCGACATGCTCGCGGAGGGCGCGCCGACCATCGCCACCATCATGGACCTCCTGACCCGCCCGGGCGCGCTCCCCGCCGCGTTCTACTGCGCCGCCGGCAAGGACCGGACCGGCGTGCTCGCGGCCCTCGTCCTGGGCGCGCTGGGCGTGGAGCCGGCCGCGATCGTCGCCGACTACCACCTGTCCAAGGAGCGGGTCGAGCGCATCCGGGCGCGTGCTCTCGCGGCGTCCGGCGCCGGCGCATCGGCGATGGTCGCCCAGCCGCCCGCGTTCATGCAGGCGCCGGCCGAGACGATGCAGCTGCTGCTGGCGTGGATCGACGAGGTCCACGGCTCGACGCCGGGCTACCTCGCCTCGATCGGCGTCGCGCCGGCGACCGTCGACGCGCTGCGGGCCGCGCTGCTGGGGTGACCGCGCGCGTTTGGAGATCCCTCCAACGCCCGACCAACTCCACCGACAACGAGCGATGTGTCTTCGCCTAGCGTCGCCGTCATGGCCCAGCGCTTGGATGGGACGGTCGCCCTGGTCACCGGTGCGAGCTCCGGCATCGGGGAGGCGACCGCTCGCGCGCTGGCCGGCGAGGGTGCGTCGGTGGCCCTCGTGGCACGCCGCGCCGGCCGGCTCTCCGCGCTCGCGGACGAGCTGGCCGGCGCCGGCGCGACCGCGCTGGCGATCGACGCCGACATCACCGACCAGGCGCAGGCCGCCGCCGCGGTCCAGCGCACCGTCGACGGGCTCGGCCGCCTCGACGTGGTGGTCAACAACGCGGGGGCGATGCTCAACGGGCCGATCGTCGGCGCGCCGCTGGAGGAGTGGGACCGGATGGTCGCGGTCAACGTCAACGGCTTGTTGTACGTGTCCCACGCCGCGCTGCCGCACCTGCTGCGCGCGGCCGAGACCGAGCCGCGCCGCTGTGCGGACCTCGTGAACATCAGCTCGATCGCCGGCCGCTTCGCCAACCGCGGCGCCGGCGTCTACAACGCCACCAAGTTCGGCGTCCACGCCTTCAGCGAGTCGCTGCGCCAGGAGGTCACCCAGCGCCACGTGCGCGTCGCGGTGGTCGGCCCGGGCGTGACGGCGACCGAGCTCTTCGGTCACCAGCGGCCGGAGACGCAGGCGCGCTACGCCAAGATGTTGGCGGGCGTCGAGCCGCTGGACGCCGGCGACATCGCCGAGGCCATCACCTACATCGTGACCCGCCACCGCCGCGTGGCCGTCAACGAGGTGATCGTCCGGCCGACCGAGCAGGCCTAGGACTAGTAGGAGATCGGCCCGCGCACGCCGCCGCCGGCCGCGATCGCGTCGCCGGTGATCGGCACGCTGCGCGGGCTGGCGAGGAACGCGACGACGTCGGCGACCTCGGCCGCGTCGACCATCCGGCCGATGACGTTGCCCGACCCGTCCGCGTCGGGCGGGGTGCGCTCGGTGCGCGTCATGCCCGGATGGACGACCGTGACGTTGATCCCGGCCGGACCCAGCTCGTCGGCGAGGTTCTTGGTCATCGCCGCCACCGCGACGTTGCGGACGGAGCCGACGACGGTGCCGCTCATCCGCGCGGCTAGCCCGGCGATGTTGATGATCCGGCCCCAGCCGCTCTCGGCCATCCCGGGCGCGAACGCGCGGGCGCAGCGGAGGTAGCCCGCGACCTTCACGTTCACTTCCGTCGCGAGGTCGTCGTCGCGCAGCGGGGCGCCGGTGTTCGGCCGGGCCGCCGCGCAGACCAGGATGTCGATCGGGCCGCCGAGCTCGACCACCGCCCGCGCCGCCATGGCGGTCACGGCATCGTCATCGCCCGTGTCGGCCGGGAGCGCGACGACGCGCCGGCCGGACGCGGCCGCCAGCTCGGCCGCGGTCGCCTCCGCCACATCACCGTCCCGCGCGACAAGCCCGACATCACAGCCCTCGGCCGCCAGCGCCGCGGCGACCGCCTTCCCGATGCCCTTGCTGCCGCCCGTCACGACGGCGCGGCGCCCCGTCAACTTGAGGTCCATGCCAAGACCCTACGCGCGCGGCTCGGCGAGCCCGAGCGAGCGCCCGACCAGCTCCAGCATGATCTCGCTCGTCCCGCCGAGGATGCGCTTGATCCGCGCGTCCGCGTAGGAACGGGCGATCGGGTACTCCATCATGTAGCCGTAGCCGCCGTGCAGCTGCAGGCACGCGTCGATGATCCGCCCCTGCGCCTCGGTTGCCCACCATTTGGCCACGGCCGCGTCCTCGGCGCTGAGCTCGCCGCGGACGTGCGCCTCGATCGCGGCGTCGACGTGCGCGGTCGTCACCTGCGCCTCGCCGTGGCATGCGGCGAGCTTGAAGCGCGAGTTCTGGAACGTGCCGACCGGCCGGCCGAACGCGGTGCGCTCCTTGACGTAGTCGAGCGTGCGCTCCAGCGCGCCCCGCGCGGCGGCGACCGACGCGACCGCGATCGCCAGCCGCTCCTGCGCGAGGTTCTGCATCAGGTGGGTGAACCCGCGGCCCTCCTCGCCGATCAGGTTTTCACCAGGGACCTCGACCTCGTCGAAGAACAGCTCTGCGGTGTCCTGGGAGTGCGACCCGAGCTTGTCGAGGTTGCGCCCGCGCGAGAAGCCCTCCATGCCGTCCTCGAGCATCAGCAGCGAGATGTCGCTCGGCCGGCCGGTCGTGCCGGTGCGCACGGCGGTGATGATCACGTCGGCGTTGATGCCGTTCGAGATGAAGGTCTTGGCGCCCGACACGATGTAGTTGCCGTTCGACTTGCGGGCCCGCGTTCCGATCCCGGCGACGTCGGAGCCGGTCGACGGCTCGGTCATGGCGATGCCGGCGATGAGGTCGCCGTTGGCCAATCCGGGCAGCCAGCGCTCCTTCTGCTCGGGATCGCCGAGCTCCAACACGTAGGGGAGGGCGACGTCGCTGTGCACCGACATCGCCATCTCGACGCCGACGAACCCGCGCTCGGCCGCCTCCTCCAACAACACCGTGTTGAAGCGGAAGTCGTCGGCGCCGGCGCCGCCGAACTCCTCCGGCACCGCGGGGCCGAGGAAGCCGAGGCGGCCCCAGTGCCGCAGCACCTCGCGCGGGATCAGCCCCGCGCGCTCCCAGTCGTCGTAGACCGGCGCGACCTCCCGGTCCAGGTAGGAGCCAAACGTCTCGCGGAGGGCCTCGTGCTCGTCGGTGAAGATCGTGCGCCGCATGGCGACGACTGTAAACGATCGTTCACTGGCAGTGCTACTGTTCGCGCATGGCGACCACTGGCCCCGAGGACTTCCCGGCGCGGGTGACGGTGCGGGAGGTCGGTCCGCGCGACGGCTTCCAGAACGAGCCCGAGTCGATCCCGACGTCCGACAAGGTCCGGCTCATCGACGCGCTCGCCCGCACCGGCCTGACGCGCGTGGAGGTCGGCAGCTTCGTCCGCGCCGACGTCATCCCGCAGCTGGCCGACGGCGCCGAGGTGCTCGCCGGCATCGCGATCCCCGACGGCGTCGACGTCGCAGTGCTGGTGCCCAACCAGCGCGGCTGGGAGGCGGCGCTGCCGCACAAGGACCGCTTCGACGAGGTCATCGTCTTCCTCAGCGCGTCCGAGACGCACAACGTGAAGAACATCAACCGGCCGGTCGCCGACTCGCTCGCGACCGTCGAGTCGCTGCTGGGCCAGGTCCGCGACGCCGGCATCCGCCCGTTGGCGAGCATCGCCACGTCGTTCGGCTGCCCGTACGAGGGCCACGTCGACCCCAAGCGCGTCTACGAGTTGGCCGGGCGCATGGCCGCCGCGGGCGCCGAGGAGATCAGTTTCGGCGACACCACCGGCATGGCCAACCCGCGCCAGGTCCGGACCTTCTACGAGGAGGCGCTCGAGCGCCTGCCGGGCGTCGAGCTGACCGCCCACTTCCACAATACGCGCGGCTCGGCGCTGGCCAACGCGCTGGCCGCGCTGGAGGCCGGCGTCACGAGCTTCGAGTCGAGCTTCGGCGAGCTGGGCGGCTGCCCGGTCCCGCCGGGATCGACCGGGAACATCGCAACCGAGGACCTGATCTCCATGCTCCACGAGATGGGCGTCGACACCGGCGTCGACCTCGCCAAGCTGCTCGACGCCAGCCGGGACGTGCAGCGCGTCCTGGGCCGCCCGCTGGGCAGCCACGTCCTGACCGCCGGACCGGTGGAGTGGGCCGATGAGTGACACGACCGTCGCCGCCGACGCGGTCAGCTGGGCGCAGGACAGCGACGGCGTCCTGACGATTCTGCTGAACCGCCCACCGGCCAATGCGCTCGGGCTCCCGCTGATCGAGGGGCTGACGGCCGCGCTGGACCACGCCGACGCAACGCCCGCCGTCAAGGTGATCGTCGTCGCGTCGCGGATCGACGGGTTCTTCGCCGCGGGCGCCGACATCAAGCACATGGGGTCGATTGACGCCGAGGAGTTCGCCGCCTACGGCCGCGCGCTGCGGGCGCCCCTCAACCGCCTCGCGGTGTCCGAGCGCGTCTCGATCGCGGCGATCGACGGGCTGGCGCTCGGCGGCGGCCTGGAGCTCGCGATGGCCTGCACGCTGCGGGTCGGCAGCCGGCGTGCGAGCTTCGGCCTGCCCGAGGTCAAGTTGGGGTTGATCCCCGGCGCGGGCGGCACGCAGCGCCTGCCCAAGCTCGTCGGGCGCGGCCGCGCATTGGACATCATGTTGACCGCCCGCCAGCTCGAGGCCGCCCAGGCGCACGCCATCGGCCTGATCGACCGGCTGGTCGACGACGGGCAGGCGGAGCCGCACGCGTTCGCGATGGCGCACGAGCTGCGCGCGCTTTCCCAGCCCGCGCTGCAGGCCGTCATCCGCGCGGTCGACGTGTCGTTCGAGGTCCCGCTGCACCAGGGGCTGGTCCGCGAGGAGCGCCTGGAGCAGGGGCTGTTCGCCGAAGGAGAGGCCGCCGAGGGCATCGCGGCGTTCCTCGAGAAGCGACCGCCGCGCTTCGCCTGAGGGCCGGCGATGACGACCTTCGATGTCACGAGCCTGCACGGCCGCCGCGCCGACGCGCGCTTCAACCGTCTCGCCGGTCGGCGACCTCCTGGAGCGCGTCACGTGGGTATCGCCGGACCAGGAGGCGCTGGTCGGCTGGGAGGGCGCGTACGGCGAGCACGCCTTCGCGCGCGTGACCTACCGGCAGGCCGACGCGACCGCCAACCGCGTCGCCCGCGCGCTGCTCGCCGCCGGCCTGCGGCGCAGCGACCGCGTGATCATGTACTGCGACAACTCGGTCGAGGCACTGCTCACGCTCGTCGGGATCGCCAAGGCGGGCCTGGTCGCCGTCCCGGTCAACCCGCTGATGGCGCCCGACGTCCTGCGGTGGGCGATCGAGCACGTCGAGGCGCGCTTCGCGATCGTCGACGCCGGCCTCTACCCGCGCGGCGCGCGTGCGTTCTCCGCCGCCGGCCTGGCGCCCGCGGTGACGATCCCGATCGGCGGCGACGAGCCTGCGGCCGGCGGTGTCCTGTTCTCCAACTGGCTCGCGGGCCACCCGGCGACCGAGGTCGAGGTCGCCGGCCCGCCGATCCACGCCGACGACGTGTGGTCGCTGACCTTCACGTCGGGCACGACGGCGATGCCCAAGGCGGTCATGACGACGCACATGTACTCCTACATGGCGACCCAGACCTACACCTTGAGCTACCACCGCGGGCTGCTGCGGCCCAACCAGATGCGGGTCTGCAGCTTCCTGCCGATCGTCTACCACTGCGGCCATCACGCCGCGCTGTTGTCGGCGTGGATGGGCGGCGGCACCGCGATCGTCGGCCGCCGGCCCGACGCGCAGGGGATCGTCGGCGCGATCACGCGCGAGCGGGCGACGGCGCTCTGGGCGGGCTCGCCGATCCTGCTGACCGGCGTCGCCGACGCGGCCGAGGCGGACCCGGCCAGCGACCTGGCGAGCCTGACCGTCGCGCTGTACTCGTGGGCGACCATGCACCCCGACCTCGTCGCGCGCCTGCGTGCGCTGGCGGGCGACGACCTCGGACTCGTCGAGGTGTTCGGCCAGACCGAGGCCATGTCCTCGTTCCGCTTCTGGGCCGACGAGTGGCCGGAGAAGGTGGCGTCCTCGCGCGGGACGGTCAACCACGTCGGCGCGCCGACGCCGGTCATCGCCGCCGCGATCGTCGACGACCAGATGAACGACCTGCGCGACCGGCCGGGTGTGCCCGGCGAGGCCGTCTTCCGCGGCCCGGCGCTGGCCGCCGGCTACTACAAGGACGAGGCCGCGACCCGCGCGGCGTTCGACGGCGGCTGGTTCCACTCGGGCGACAGCTGCACCTACGAGCCCGACGGCCAGATGATCATGGTCGACCGGTACAAGGACGTGGTGAAGTCCGGCGGCGAGAACGTGTCCAGCCAGCGGGTCGAGGGCGCGGTGCTGCAGCATCCCGACGTCGCCCGTGTGGCGGTCATCGGCGTGCCGCACGACAAGTGGGGCGAGCTGGT
The DNA here is from genome assembly GCA_025963905.1 of Solirubrobacterales bacterium. Lineage (GTDB taxonomy): Bacteria > Actinomycetota > Thermoleophilia > Solirubrobacterales > Solirubrobacteraceae > JAOPZW01. The sequence goes on from JAOPZW010000375.1 coordinate 25,209, forward strand.
GGCGGCGGTCGTCGTCGCGCGCGAGGGCGCGACGGTCGACGCGCAGGAGCTCACCGCCTTCTGCCGCGAGCGGCTGGCCGGCTACGAGACGCCAAAGCTCGTCTTCGCCGTCGACGAGCTGCCCGAGACGGTCGGCGGCAAGGTGTTGAAGTACAAGCTGCGCGAGCGCTATCGCGCGGCCGGCGCCACCGTCTAGATCGACAGCACCAACTTGCCGAAGTGCTCGCGACGCTCCAGCTCAGCGTGCGCCTCGGCGGCGCGGGCGAGCGGCCGGACGTCGTGGACGACCGGCCGCCACGACGGATGGCGGCCGACCAGGTCCAGCAGCGCCGCGAAGTCGCGCGGGGAGCCCATCGTCGTCCCGAGGATCGTGTGCTGGCCGAAGTAGAAGGGGCGCACGGGCACCGCAGCGACGTCGCCGGCCGTCGCGCCGAACGCGACCAGTCGGCCGCCGGGGTTGAGCGTCGCGAGGCCGTCGGGCCACGTCGCGCCGACCGAGTCGATGACGAGGTCGACGCCGCGCTCGCCGGCCAGCTCGCGGGCCTGGGCGACCCAGTCCGCATCGCTGTAGAGGACGCCGCCGTCGGCGCCGAGCTCGCGCGCGCGGTCAATCTTGCCGGCGGACGACGAGGTGACGAGGACGCGCGCGCCGGCCAGGGCGGCGAGGGCGACCGCCATCGTCGAGACGCCGCTGCCGGCGCCGAGGACCAGCACGGTCTCGCCGGCCTGTAGGCTGCCGCGCGTGAACAGCGCGCGGTAGGCGGTGACGCCCGCCAGGGGCAGGGCGGCGGCCTCGGCCCAGGACCAGCCGGCGGGCATGGCAAGGACATTGCCTTCGGGCACGGCGACCAGCTCGGCGTAGGTGCCGTCGGTGTGGTCGCCGAGGATCTCGAAGTCCGGCGCCGGGAAGCGGTCGTCGGCCCCCCAGTGCAGCGACGGCGCGATGACGACGGCCTCGCCGGTGTCGCCCCGCACGCCCGCGCCGTCGGCACCGGGGATCCGCGGCAGCGCGACGTCGTATTGCCCGTTGCGGACGAGCACGTCGTGCCAGTTCAGCGCCGCGGCGCGCAGCTCCACGACGACCCAGCCCGGCGGCGCCGCCGGGTCCGGGCGCTCGCCGAAGACCAGCGCGTCGGGTCCGCCGAACGCCCCGAGCGAGACCGCGTTCACGACGCGACGGCCACGGGCCGCGCGGCGGCCACCAGGTCGGCGGCCAGCAGGTCGCGATGCGCGTCGGGCGAGCCGAAGAGCAGATTGTCGCTCTTGATCCGCTTGAACGGGAACTGCAGGTCGTGCTCCCACGTGTAGCCGACCGCGCCGTGCAGGAAGAGCGCCTTGTCGGCGACGCGGACCGCCGCGGCGCAGGCCTGCGACTTGGCGATCGCGGCGTGCACGGCGGCGTCGTCGACGCCGGCGTCGACCGCCCACGCGCCGTAGTGCACCGCGGCGCGTGCGCCCTCGACGTCGACGAGCATCTGCGCCGCGCCGTGCTTGACGGCCTGGAACGAGCCGACCGGCACGCCGAACTGCTGGCGCTCCTTGACGTACTCCACGGTCAAGTCCAACAGCTTGCCGGCGGCGCCCAACGCGTCGGCGGCGACGGCGATCGCCGCGGCCTGGCCGGCGGCGCGCAGGGCGTCGAGCGAGACCGTGCCGAGCGGGCGCGAGGCAGCGCCCTCGAGGTCGACGTCGACGAGCGAGCGCGTGCCGTCGACCAGAGCGCGCGGCGTCGTCGTGGCGCCGGTCACGCCGTGCAGCTCGACCTCGGCGCCGGCGGCGACCGGGACGACGAGCTCGTCCGCCGCGCCGCCGAGGACGAAGCGCAGAGAGGCATCGACGGAGGCGACGGGCGCGACCAGCGGCGCCCGCCCGTCGACCGCAAGCGCCACCGCGCGTGTTCCCTCGGCCGCCGCGGCGGCAAGCTCGATCGCCGCGTCGTCGCCGCTCGCCAGCAGCAGCCGGGCCGCCACGCACCCCGCGAGGGTCCGGTCCCACGGCACCGCGCCGCGGCCGAGCTGCTCGGCGAGCACTGCCAGCTCGACGACGCCGCCGCCCTGGCCGCCGTGGTCCTCGTCGACGCCGATGCCCGTCCAGCCCTGGCGCACTGCGACCGCGTGCGCCGCGTCGGTCGCGCGGGCCTTCGCCCACTCGCGCACCGCGCCGGGCGCGGCGTCGCGGGCGACCACGCCGGCGACCGCGTCGAGGAGGAACTCCTGCTCGTCTGTCAGCTCGACCCTCATGCCCGCCACTATAAACGATCGTTCACCTCCTGCGCCACCGTAATCCCCAGTAGGCAAGCGAATCTGACAGCCAGCAGTAACGCTCGTTAACGGATGCTGGTACAGTCGGCGCCATGAGCGGAAACGGCGCAGGCGCAGAGGCGCGCACGGCCCTGGTCACCGGTGGAGGGCGGGGCATCGGCCGCGCGATCGCGGAGGGCCTGGCCACCGACGGCTTCCAAGTCGTCATCGTAGATCTCCGAGAGGCCGAGGCCCAGGAGTCGGTCAGCGCGATCGAGGCGGCGGGCGGCTCCGCCCTCGCCGTCGCGTGCGACGTCGCCGACTCGGCCAGCGTCGAGCGCGCCGTCACCGCCGCGCACGAGCGCTTCGGCCACGTCGACGTCCTCGTCAACTGCGCGGGCTGGGACGACCTGATGCCGTTCCTCGCCACCGACGAGGCGTTCTGGGACCGCGTCATCGACATCAACTTCAAGGGGCCGCTGCGCTTCACGCGGCTGCTGCTGCCCGGCATGGTCGAGCGCGGCTACGGGCGCATCGTCAACATCGGCTCCGACGCCGGCCGCGTCGGCTCGTCGCTGGAGTCGGTGTACTCGGGCGCCAAGGGCGGCCTGATCTCGTTCACCAAGACCATCGCCCGCGAGGTCGCGCGCAAGGGCGTCACCGCCAACGTCGTCTGCCCGGGCCCGACCGACACGCCGATGCTGCAGGAGACGATGGCCGCCGCCGATGACGCCGACGCGGTGCTGAAGGCGATGGTCCGGGCCGTCCCGATGAAGCGCCTCGGCTCCCCCGACGACATCGCCGCCGCGGTGCGCTTCTTCGCCAGCGACGCGGCGGGCTACGTCACGGGCCAGACGCTGTCGGTCAGCGGCGGCCTCACGATGGCATGAGCATGGAACCAGCAACGGCAACGGCGCGAACGCCGCAGGAGGAGACGCAATGGACGAGTTGACCGACGTCCTCTACGAGGTCGAGGACGGCCTCGCGACGATCACGATCAACCGGCCGGACCGCTTCAACGCGTTCCGGGCCAAGACCGTCGACGAGCTGATCGGCTGCCTGAAGCGCGCATGGGCCAGCAGCGACGTGGGCGTCGTCTGCCTCACCGGCGCCGGCGATCGCGCGTTCTGCACCGGCGGCGACCAGAAGCAGCGCATGGAGACCGGTGACTACGGTCCGTCGCAGCACGGCCTGTTCGAGATCGACGCGCTGCACCACACGCTGCGCGACATCCCCAAGCCGGTCATCGCCGCGGTCAACGGCTACGCGATCGGCGGCGGCCACGTCCTGCACGTCCTGTGCGACCTGACGATCGCCTCCGACAAGGCCGTCTTCGGCCAGGTCGGGCCCAAGGTCGGGTCGTTCGACGCCGGCTTCGGCACCGGCTACCTCGCGCGTGTCATCGGCGAGAAGCGCGCGCGGGAGATCTGGTTCCTGTGCCGGCAGTACGGTCCGGACCAGGCGATGGAGTGGGGCCTGATCAACAAGACCGTTCCGCACGAGGACCTCTACAAGGAGGTCCGCCAGTGGGCCGACGAGATCCTGCGCCTGTCGCCGACCGCGCTGCAGGTCCTGAAGCAGTCGTTCAACACCGACACCGAGCAGTTCGCGTCGGTCGGCCAGATGGCCTACTCGAGCCTCCAGCTGTTCACGCAGAGCGCCGAGGCGCAGGAGGGCATCACCGCCTTCAACGAGAAGCGCCCGCCGGAGTTCGCGCCCTTCCGCGCCGGCCAGTAGCCGCCCGGCGTACCCCATGGGGAAGCTCTTCCTCCCCCGAAGGGAGGAGGAGCGCCCCCGCGGGCCCTCCGGCCGGTCTACGTTCGCGGCGTGAGGGTCGTGCGCTACGCGGTGGAGGGCGGGGATCCCCGGACAGGGATCGTGCGCGGTGACGAGGTCGTCGACGTGGGGACGCTCCCGCCGGTCGAGCTGATCGCGGCCGGGGTGACCGAACCCGACGGCGGCCGCGCAACGCCGCTGGCCGACGTCACGCTCCTGCCGCCCGTCGAGCGGCCGCCGAAGTTCCTGGCGATCGGCCTCAACTACGCCGACCACGCCGCCGAGGCGAATCTGGCCACGCCGGAGTTCCCGGTGGTCTTCGCCAAGCTGGGGTCCTGCGTCAACAGGCCGTTCGGCGCGATCGAGCGCCCGCGCGTCTCCGACCAGCTCGACTACGAGGGCGAGCTCGGGATCGTGATCGGCCGCCGCTGCCGGCACGTCAGCGCCGCCGACGCGCCGGCGGCGATCGCCGGCTACGTCGTCGTCAACGACGTCTCGGTGCGCGACTGGCAGACGCGGACGCCGCAGTGGACGCTGGGCAAGTCGTTCGACACGCACGGCCCGATCGGCCCGTGGCTGACGACCGCCGACGAGGTGGGGGACCCGCACGCGCTCGGGATCCGCACCTGGGTCAACGGCGAGCTGCGCCAGGAGTCCAACACCCAGCACCTGATCTTCGACTGCTACGCCTTGGTCGAGCACCTCTCGGCGGCGTGCACGCTGGAACCCGGCGACGTCATCGCCACCGGGACGCCCGCGGGCGTGGGCATGTTGATGGACCCGCCGCGCCTGTTGCGCGCTGGCGACGTCGTCCGGGTCGAGATCGACCGGCTCGGCGCGATCGAGAACCGCGTCGTCGACGAGCCGGCGGCGAACGACAGAAGGGGTTGAAGGACCGTGGCGCTGGACACGCAGGACCTGCAGGACGCCGTCATCGACGATCGCGAGCGCGGGGTGTTCCGCGTCAAGCGCACGACGATGACCGCCGACGCGATGTGGCACCTGGAGCGCAAGCGGGTCTTCGATCAGTGCTGGCTCTACGTCGGCCATACCTCGGAGATCGCCGAGCCCGGCGACTTCGTCCGCCGCAAGGTCGCGGGGCGCCCGCTGGTCTTCGTCCGCGGCCGCGACGGCGAGGTCCGCGCCTTCTACAACTCGTGCACGCACCGCGGCGCGCGTGTCTGCCGCCAGGACCACGGCAACACCAAGTCCTTTCAGTGCTTCTACCACGCGTGGACGTTCTCGACAGAGGGCAAGTTGGTGGGGATCCCGGACAAGGAGGGCTACGCGCACGCGGTCGATCCCGCCGAGCTGGGGCTGCGGCCGGTCGCGCGGCTGGCCTGCTACCGCGACTTCTGGTTCGTGTCGTTCAACCCCGAGGTCGAGCCGCTCGAGGACTACCTCGCCGGGGCCAAGGAGTACATCGACCTCGTTGCCGACCAGGGCGCCGACGGGATGTGCGTCCTGCCCGGCACCCACCAGTACGCGTGCAACGCCAACTGGAAGCTGATGGTGGAGAACTCGGTCGACGGCTACCACGGCGCGCCGCTGCACCACACGTACTTCGCGTTCCTGGCCAGCCAGGGCGACGACGACGGCGCCAAGCAGCTGCGCAGCGTCGAGGCGCGGGCCTACGACCTGGGCAACGGCCACGCGGTCGTCGACTACCCGGCGCCGTTCCCGCGCGCGATCGCCCGCTGGCACCCGATCTACGGCGAGGACGCGAAGGACGAGCTGCAGGGCATCCGCGACGAGCTGGTCGACCGCTGCGGCGAGGAGCGCGCGCACCGGATGGCCGAGACGTGCCGCAACCTGCTCATCTACCCCAACCTGCTCCTGCTCGACGTCGCGGGCCTGACGCTACGCACGGTCTGGCCGGTGCGGCCCGACTACATGGAGCTGACCGGCTACGCGCTGGCGCCGCGCGGTGAGAGCGCCGCGCAGACGCGCCGGCGGCTGGAGGGCTTCAACCTGTTCCTCGGCCCGGGCGGCCTGGCGACGCCCGACGACATCGAGGCGCTGGAGGCCTGCCAGGAGGGCTTCGCGGCCACCGCCGAGGACTACTCGGACATCTCGCGCGGCATGCACCGCGACGCGGCGACGGTCGACGAGCTGCAGATGCGCGCATTCTGGCGCGAGTGGCAGGCCAACATGTTGGGGTTGGGCCACGGGGCCCACGACGAGGGGCCGAAGCCGGCGCCGGCCGGGGTGGCGTCGTGAGCGTGGCGGCGGCGGCTTCGGAAACGCTGCTGACGCGCCTCGCGGTCGAGGACTTCCTGTACGCCGAGGCCGCGCTGCTCGACGCCTGGCGCCTGGATGACTGGCTCGCGCTGTTCACCGAGGATTGCCGCTACTTCATCCCGGCGACCGATCTGCCCGACGGCGACCCGCGCGCGACGCTCGGGCTCATCGACGACGACCGCGCGCGCCTGCAGGGCCGCGTCGACCGCCTCAACAGCGCCAAGGCCTACCGCGAGTTCCCGTGGTCGCGCACGACGCGGCTGATCACGAACGTGCGGCTGCCGGCTGATGCGCCGGACACGGCGCCCGGCGAGCTGGCGGTCGCGGCGAACTGCGCGGCGTGGCGGTACCGCAAGGGCGACGAGCAGACGCTCGTCGGCGCGTTGGAGTACAGGCTGGCGCCGGCCGCCGACGACGCGCCCGCCGCCTTCCGCATCCGCTCCAAGCGCGTTGTGCTGACCGCCGAGGCCCTGCGTCCGCACGGCACGCTGAGCATCATCTTGTAGACGTAGGACAACGAGGAGAGAGACATGGCCGCGACCCCCGACCTCGGGCTGCTGCGCCTCGCGCACGTCGCCCTGATCAGCGCCGACCCCGCCGCGCTGGCCGCGCATTACGAGGACACCGTTGGCCTCGTCGACCTCGGCGCCGGCCCCGACGGCGTGCGCCGGCTGGCGACCAACGGCTTCCACCACTGCCTGGAGATCCACCCCGGCGACGGGCCCGGCCTGGATCACATCGCCTTCGAAGTGCGCGACGCGGCCGCGGCCGGCGCGGCGCTGGACGCGGGCGGCGTGGTGGCGACGCCCGCGGTCGACGCGGTCGGCTACACGGCGGCGGTCGCGTTCGACGACCCCGAGGGCAACACCATCAGGTTGGTGTCCGGCGCGCTCCCCGGCGACGCGGTCGCGCCCGGTGACCGCACGTTCCGGCCGTCCAAGGTGGGGCACATCGGCGTGCGCGCCGAGGACCCGGCGGCGCAGGCCCGGTTCTTCACCGACGTGATCGGATTCCGGCTGAGCGACTGGATCGGCGAGCAGGTGGTGTTCCTGCGCTGCAATCCCGACCACCACGTGCTGGTATTCGTCGCCGAGCCGCGCGGGGCAGGGGAGAGCGCGGTGCACCACGTCGCCTACGAGGTCGGCTCGTTCGAGGACTTCGCCCGGCAGGCCGACCTGCTCGCCGCCCACGACGTCCGCGTCGACTGGGGCCCGGGTCGGCACGCGCCGAGCCGCAACTACTTCATGTACTTCGACGACGCTGACGGCAACCGCATCGAGTGGGTCAACTCGATCAAGCAGATCCCGGACGACGGCACCTACGTCCCCGAGGTCTACGACCCGGCGGTGCCGACGACCTGGAACGTCTGGGGCGTCATGCCACCGCCGCACTTCCTCAAGCGCATCGGCCCCGCCGAGCCGGCCGCCGCGGGGGCCTGACCGGTGCGCCGCTTCGAGGGGCGGACGGCGATCGTCACGGGCGCGGGCGGCGCGATCGGCGCCGCCATCGCCCGCCGGCTGGGCAGCGAGGGGGCGGGCCTGGTGCTCGCCGACCTCGACGATGCGACAGTGGACGCGACTGCGACGCAGCTGTGCGAGGCCTATGCCATCGATGTGGTCACCGTCTCCGGCGACCTCAGCGACGCCGCGGTCGCGCAGGCCGTGGCCGACGCCGCGCGCGAGCGCTTCGACCGCATCGACGTCCTGGTCAACAACGCCGGCGGCGGGGTGATCCTGCCGACCGAGGAGCAGACCGAGGCGACGCTCCAGGCCACGCTGGACCGCAACATCTGGACGGTCCTGCGCACGACGCTGGCCACGCTGCCGACCATGCGCGAGGCGGGCTACGGGCGCATCGTGATGATCGGCGCCGACTCCGTGCGCAACGGCCTGGACCGCCACGCGGTCTACAACGCCGCCAAGGGCGGGGTCCACGCCTTCGCTGCCGGCCTGGCGCGCGAGTACGCGCGGGCCGGGATCACCGTCAACACCGTCGCGCCGTGCGCGACCGCGACGCCCGAGCTGGCCGCGATCGTCGCGCGCTCGCCGGAGGTCGGCGAGGCCTTCACGCGCGTGATCCCGATGGGCCGCCCGGCGGCGCTGGAGGAGGTCGCCTCGGCCGTCGCCTTCCTCGCCTCCGACGAGGCGTCGTTCATCACCGGCCAAGTGCTCGGCGTCAACGGCGGCAGCACCATGAACTAGAACAGCGCCGTGTGCCCCCAACGGGGGGCAAGGACTCCCCCCTGGGGGGACGCCATCGCGCAACAGGGGCGTTAGACCTACACCTGCACCTGACCCGTCGTGGGCCGGGGCTCAGGGAGTCCCCCCTGCAGGAGAGAGGAATGAGTGTGAGGATCAAGGTCTTTGCAGCGCTCGCCGCGCTGCTCGTGAGTGGCGGCCTCGCCGCCTGTGGGTCGAGCAGCAACGACAGCTCCGGAGGGTCGTCCACCTCGTCCTCGTCCTCGTCGTCGGCGAAGTCTGACGGGAAGCCGCTGAAGATCGGGCTGATCCCGCCTTCGAGCGGCGCGCTCGCGGTGTTCGGCACCGATGAGCTGAAGGGCTGGCAGGTGGCGGCCGACGAGGCCAACGCTGCCGGCGGCGTCGACGGCCACAAGGTCGTGTTGGTCAAGTCGGCCACGGACGGTCAGCCGGCGACGACGATCCGCGCCGCACGCAAGCTCGCGACGCAGGACAGCGCCAAGTTCATCGGCGCGATCATGACGTCGCCGGAGCACGCCGCGTTGTCCAAGCAGCTCCCGGCCATCGGTGCGTTGAACTTCAACTCGACGGGCAAGGACGACGGCCTGATCGGCGCCGACTGCAGCCCCGACGCGTTCCGGTCGGTGACAGGGAGCGCCATGGACGTCAACGCGATCGCCGACTCGCTCTCCAAGCTGCCGGCGAAGACGTGGGCCATCCAGGCCGTCGACTACAGCACCGGCCACTCCGCGGCCGCGGCGTTCACCGCCGCCGCCAAGAAGGCGGGCAAGACGGTCGTGCTCACGCAGTACGCGCCCCTGAACACGAGCGACTTCGGGTCCTACATCTCGAAGCTGAAGTCGGCCAAGGCCGACGGCCTGTTCGCCGTCGAGTACGGCGCCGACGGCGTCGCGTTCGTCAACCAGGGCGTGCAGTTCAAGCTGTTCGACCAGTACAAGACGGTCCTCGGCTTCAACATGGTGTCCGAGCCGCTGTTCAAGACGCTCGGCAAGAAGATCACCGGGTTCTACAACAACGTCGGCTACGACGTCGACGCCGACAACCCGCTCAACAAGCAGTTCGTCGCCGAGTACAAGAAGGCCAACGGCGTCGACCCGTACTACGTGCCGGCCGACACCTACATGGCCGCGCAGATCCTGTTCGCCGCGGTCAAGAAGGCCGGCAGCGTCGACCCCGACAAGGTCAAGGCGGCGCTGAAGGGCCTGTCGGTCCCCGACCTCAGCGGCCAGAACATCAGCGTCGGCGCCGACGGCCAGGCCCTGCGGCCGTCCTACGTCGGCCAGGTGGTCGCCAAGGCCGGCGGCCCCGGCGGCCTCGGGTTCAAGATCGTCTCGACGACCCCGGCCTCCAAGACGCACCCGTCGGACAGCCCCGACTGCAAGATGTAGGTCTAGTCCACCACCACCGACCCGTCCTCCCGTGCGGGCCCGAACAGGGCCTGCCCGGGAGCGGCGACTCCCCGACCCGAACCGACGACACCACCTTGACGACGGAGCACCCGTGAACCTCGCCCAAGTGCTCAACGGCCTGGCCCTCGGCGCCTTGCTCATGATCCTGAGCTCCGGCCTCGCCCTCATCTACGGCCTGCGCGGAGTCATGAACTTCTCGCACGGCGCCCTCTACATGTTGGGGGCCTACCTCGCCTACGAGGTGACAAGCCAGGGCCTGTCGTTCTGGCTGGCGCTGATCCTCGCCCCGCTGGGGCTCGCGATCGTCGGCGCCGCCCTCGAGCTCGGCTTCTTCCGCCGGCTGCAGCGCCGGTCGCACATCGAGGTCGGCCTCGTCACCTTCGGCATCGCCCTGGTGATCGACCGCCTCATCGTGATCGTCTGGGGCGACAACACGCTCCCGGTCCGCGCGCCCAAGGCCGTCGACGGGACGACCAACGTCTTCGGCACCGACTACCCGACCTACCGCCTGCTGATGATCGTCGTGGCGATCGCGATGGCGGCCGCGCTGGTGCTTTGGCTGCGTAACAGCCGCGTCGGCCTGCACATCCGCGCCGCCAGCCACGACACCGAGACCTCCGGGATCCTCGGCATCAACGTCGACCGCGTCAGCCTCGTGGTCGTCATGCTCGGCGGCGCGCTCGCCGGGCTGGCCGGCACGCTGGCCGCGCCGTACTTCTCGGTCTCGCCGGGCATGGGCCAGTCGATCCTGATCACGGTGCTGATCGTGGTCGTCGTCGGCGGCATCGGCAGCGTCGGCGGCGCGATGGCCGCCGCGCTCCTGCTCGGCCTCGTCCAGATCATGGGCAACGTCTGGCTGCCGAGCGTCGCGGTGCTCGTGCCCTACGCGCTCCTGATCGTGGTCCTGCTGTGGCGACCCACCGGGCTCGCCGGGAAGCGAGTGTGATGAGCTCCGTGCCAACCGCCGTGTCCACCGACGACCCCGCCGTCGTCCCGGACCTCGATGACGACGCGGGCGGGATGCTCGACGGCCGCGTGTCCGTCGGCCTGGAGCGCCGCGTCGTACTGCGGGGCGCGATCGTCGCGGCCGTCGTCCTGGTGCTGGGGCTGTTCGTCCCCAACATCATCACCGACTCCTATGACATGGGCGTGGCCGCCGACGGCGTCGTGCTCGGGATCATGGCGATCGGCATCGGCTTCCTCGCCCACCGCTCGGGCCTGATCAGCCTCGGCCACACCGCGTTCTACGGCGGCTCGGCCTACGGGCTGGCGATCGCCACGACGCACTGGGGCTGGTCGCCCACCTCGGCGGCGCTGTTCGCGGTCGTCGGCGGGACGCTGCTCGCGGTCGCGATCGGCGCGCTCGTCATCCGCATCACCGGCTTCGGGTTCCTGATGCTGACGCTCGCGTTCGGCCAGGCGCTGTACGCGGTCAGCACGCTCACCAGCGTGCGCAGCGTGACCGGCGCGTTCGACGGCATCTCGGTCACCTACGCCGGCGAGAACACCAAGTTCCTGGGGATGACCCAGGCCCAGCTCGGCGCGCCGCATACGTTCTGGCCGCTGGCCTGGATCTCCCTGGTCGTCGTCGCCTTCGGGCTGTGGCTCGTCGGGCGCTCGCGCTTCGGCGTGACGCTCGAGGCGATCCGCGACAACGAGGAGCGCGCGCGGTTCTCGGGCTACAACACCTACCTGCCGCGGCTCGGGGGGTTCGCGATCTCGGGCGCGTGCGCGTCGATCGCCGGCGTGCTCTTCGCGCTCAAGGCGTCCTACGTCTCGCCCGACGTGCTCGGCTTCCAGCTGGCGGGCGACTCGCTGATCGCGACGATCGTCGGAGGCTTCACGATCCTCGTCGGCCCGGCGATCGGCGCCGTGTTGTACATCTACGCCCAGGGCAAGTTCGGCGACACCGGCAACCTCGAGTTGTACATGGGATTGGCGCTGATCGTCACGGTGATCTTCCTGCCCGGCGGCGTCACCGGCTGGGTGGTCGAGCAGTTCCGGCGGCTGCGAACGCTGGTCGCCGGCCGGAAGGGGGCGAGCCGATCATGAGCGGCGCTCCCGTGCTCGAGGCGTCCGGCGTCACGCTGCGCTACGGCGCGGTCGTGGCGGTCGACGACGTCGACATCGCGGTGGCGCCCGGCGTCCTACACGGCGTCATCGGGCCCAACGGCGCGGGCAAGTCCTCGTTCATGGACGCGCTCAGCGGTCGTCGCAGGCTCAGCGCCGGGACGGTCATGCTCGGCGGCGAGGACATCACGCGGCGCAAGGTCGCCTGGCGGCGCACGCACGGGATGGCGCGCTCGTTCCAGAAGACGAGCGTCTTCAACTCGATGTCCGTGCGCACGCAGCTGGAGATGGTCGCGCGGCGCAATCGCGAGGAGGACCTCGACAGCATCGTGCACGCGTTCGCGCTCGAGCCCTACCTCGACCAGCCGTGCAGCGCGATCTCCTACGGGTTGCAGCGCTCGGTCGACATCGCCATGGCCTTGATCGGCAAGCCGCACGTCGTCCTGCTCGACGAGCCCGGCGCCGGGCTGTCCCAGGAGGAGTCGGTGCGCATGCTCGACCACATCCGGGCGCTGTGCAGCGAGCGCGACGTCGCGGCGGTACTCGTCGAGCACGACGTCGACGGCGTCTTCCGCGTCTGCGACGAGGTCACCGTGCTGTCGCTCGGCACGGTGCTCGCCTGCGGCAAGCCCGCCGACGTCCGCGCGAACCCCGCCGTGATCGAGGCCTACCTCGGGAGCCAGGCATGACCCCGCTGCTGGAGATCGATGACATCTACGCGTCCTACGGTGGCGCGCTCGTGCTGGACGGCGTCTCGCTGTCGGTCGACGAGGGCGAGACCGTGGGGCTGATCGGACGCAACGGGGCGGGCAAGTCCACCACCTTGCTCTCGATCTACGGCGTGCCGACTGTGCGCGGCGAGATCCGCGTCAGCGGCAAGGCGCTCGGCAAGCGGCAGTACGAGCCGGCTTCGCGCGGCGTGAGCCTCGTCCCACAGGGTAAGCGGATCTACCCCAACCTGACGGTCGAGGAGAACATCATGTTGGGCCGCGCCTCGGGCCGGAAGGGCGCGTGGACGGTGGCGAGGCTGAAGGAGCTTTTCCCCAACCTGGCGCGCGCGTCCGGGCGGCCGGGCAACCAGCTCAGCGGCGGCGAGCAGCAGATGCTCGCGATCGCGCGGGCGCTGATGGCCGAGCCGCAGGTGCTCCTGCTCGACGAGCCCACCGAGGGCCTCGCGCCGGTGATCATCGACGAGCTGATCGACGCGCTGCGCGTCATCCAGGAGGCGGGCACCGCGCTCGTCCTCGTCGAGCAGCACATCCGGATGGTCCAGCAGCTCGCGACGCGCTTCGTCGCCCTCGGCAAGGGGCGCGTCGTGACGCAGGGCGCCGTCGGCGACCTGGAGACGCGCGCGGTCCAGCAGCTGGTCGCACTATGACGGCGTGGCGATGATCACGGCACCGGTCCAGGCGGAGCTGGCGTTCGCCGAGGAGGACGGCGTCGGCGTCGTCTACCTCGACGCCGGCCCGCGCAACGTCCTGAGCCCGCAGCTGCTGCGCGCGTTCATGGTGGCGTTGGACGACTTCGAGGACCGCTCGGCGCGCGTGCTGGTCATCGCCTCGGCGCTGCCCGGCGTGTTCGCCTCGGGCGGCGACGTCGAGCACCTCAGCCGCAGCGACTCCGCCGGGTTCGTCGCGTACATGCACGCGATGCGCGAGGTGCTGGACCGGATCGACGGGCTGCGCGTGCCGTCGATCGCGGCCATCAACGGTGCCGCGTTGGGCGGCGGCCTGGAGCTGGCGCTGGCGTGCACGCTGCGCGTCGCGGGCGCGGGCTCCCGGCTCGGCCTGCCGCAGGTCAAGCTCGGGGTGATCCCGGCCGCGGGCGGGACCCAGCGGCTGCCGCGCCTGGTCGGGCAGGGCAAGGCGCTCGACCTGCTGGTGACCGGCCGGACGGTCGAGCTGCAGGAGGGCTACGAGATCGGGCTGATCGACCGGCGCGCCCCGGCGGGGCAGTCGCTGGCCGTCGCGTTGGAGCTGGCGCGCGGGATCGCGGCGGTGTCGGTCCCGGCGGTCAAGGCGGTGCGCCGCGCGGCCGAGGCGGCGGCGGGCCGCTCGTTCCCCGAGGGCATGACCGTCGAGGCGCGCGAGGCCCTCGCGCTGTTCGAGCACGGCGAGGCGCGCGAGGGGATGGCGGCCTTCCTGGACAAGCGACCGCCGCACTTCGCATGATCGGGACGCTGGTCGACGAGTACACGTTCGCGGTCGAGCCCGGCAAGGTGCTCGAGCTCGCGCGGGCGATCAAGGACCCGGCGGCCCGCTACGTGGATGCGGGGGCCGCGCGCGAGGAGGGCTTCACGGGCGTCCCGGCGCCGTTGACCTACACCGTGGTCGCGGGGCATCACCGCGACGCCGCGGCGGCGGTGGAGCTGCTCGGGCTGGACATCGCGCGGGTGGTCGTGGGCGAGGTCGGCTGGGAGTACGAGCGGCCGGTCGTCGTGGGCGACGTCCTGCACGGCCGGCGCACGGTCGTCGACGTCAAGCGCAAGGCGGGTTCGCGCGGCGGCGGGATGACGTTCGTGACGCTGGAGACCGAGTTCTTGGACGCGGGCGGCGACGTGGTCGTCCGCCAGCGCGAGGTCCTGATCGAGACGGGGCGCTCATGAGGCCTCCTGAGCTCACCGTCGGCCCTATCACGCGGACCGACATCGTGCGGTTCGCCGGCGCCGGCGGCGACTTCAACCCGCTGCACCACGACGAGGAGTACGCGCGCGCCGCGGGTTCCCCGACGGTCTTCGCGATGGGGCAGATGCAGGCCGGCATGTTGTCGCGGTTGGCAACCGACTGGCTGGGTCTGGACGCGATCGAGTCCTACAAGGTGCGCTTCAGCGCGAAGGTCTGGCCCGGTGACGTCCTGACGCTCCGCGTTGCCGAGCAGGAGCGCGACGGCGACCGCGTGGAAGCGGTGCTGGAGGCGGTCCGTCAGGACGGCGAGGTGGCCGTCCGCGCCTGGGTGCGTGCAATCGACATAAACGATCGTTAACATCATGACCGTGAGCGACTATGCCTGGGTTCCGACGGTCGAGGTCGTCGAGCACGCGAACATCACCCGGCTCATGCGACGCCATGGCGTCGCGGACCTCGCGGCGCTGCGCGCCCAGTCGGTGGCGGACATCGACTGGTACTGGAACGCCGTCGTCGACGATCTCGGGCTGCCGTTCACGACGCCCTACACGGCGCTCCGCGACAGCAGCCGCGGCATCGAGTGGACGACCTGGTTCACCGGCGGACGCTTCAACGCCGCCGACGCGTGCGTCGGTCGCTGGGCCGAGGACCCGGAGCGCGCGGACACGCCCGCGATCGTCCACGAGGCCGAGACCGGCGAGGTCACGACGTTGTCGTATCGCGAGCTCGCCGAGCGCGTGCGGCGCACCGCCAACGGCCTGCGGGCACGCGGGATCGGGGAGGGCGACGTCGCGGCGATCTACATGCCGATGGTGCCGGAGGCGGCGATCGCCCTGTACGCGGCGGCGGCCGTCGGCGCGGTCGTCCTGCCGCTGTTCTCGGGGTTCGCGGCCGGCGCGGTCGCGGCGCGGCTCAACGACGGTGAGGCGAAGGTCGTCTTCACCTCCGACGGAACGTGGCGGCGCGGCCGCCAGACAGCGCTCAAGCCGGTCCTCGACGAGGCGCTGGGCGCGTGCCCGACGGTGGAGCACGTCGTCGTCCACCGCGGCGCGGCGCTCGACGTCCCGTGGGCGGACGGTCGCGACATCGAGTGGGAGGACTTCGAGGAGTCCGGGACCGAGCGTGAACGTACGTTCACGGTCGAGGACACCGACGCCGAAGCGCCGCTGCTGATCGGCTACACGTCGGGCACGAGCGGCAAGCCGAAGGGCGCGGTGCACACGCACGCCGGCTTCGTGACGAAGGTCGCGTCCGAGGTGGCCTACGAGTTCGACGTCCACCCGGGCGACGTGTACACGTGGATCACCGACATGGGGTGGATCATGGGTCCGCTGTCGGTGATGGGCGTGCACGCGCTGGGCGCGACGTTGCTGCTCTACGAGGGCGCGCCGGACACGCCGACGCCTGACCGCGTCTGGCGGCTGGTCGAGCGCCACCGCGTGACGATGCTCGGCGTCTCGCCGACGCTGATCCGCGCGTTGAAGGCGGCCGGGCCGCCGCCGGGCGACGGCGTTGACCTGTCGTCGCTGCGGGTCTTCGGCTCCAGCGGCGAGCCGTGGGACCACGACGCCTACATGTGGCTGGCCGACGCCGTGGGCGAGCGCCAGCGGCCGATCATCAACTTCTCCGGCGGCACCGAGGTCGGCGGCGCGTTCCTCGCCCCGTACCCGATCGAGCCGCTGCGCTCCTGCTCGCTGGGCGGCCCGTCGCTGGGGATGGACGTCGACGTCTTCGACCCCGAGGGGCACTCGCTGCGCGGGACGGTCGGCGAGCTCGTCTGCCGGCAGCCGTGGCCGGCGATGACGCGCGGCGTCTACCGCGACTCGCAGCGCTACGTCGACTCCTACTGGTCGATGTACCCGGGCGTGTGGCGCCACGGCGATTGGGCGCGCATCGACGAGGACGGGCAGTGGTTCCTGCTCGGCCGCTCCGACGAGGCGCTCAACGTCGCGGGCAAGCGCGTCGGGCCGGCGGAGGTCGAGTCCGAGCTGCTGTCGCACCCGGCTGTCGCGGAGGCGGCGACGATCGGCGTGCCGGACGGGACGAAGGGTGAGGCGATCTGGTGCTTCTGGACGCCGGTCGACCCCGACGGCGAGGACGTGTCGAGCGAGTTGGTGGCCTTGGTCGCCGACCGCATGGGCAAGCCGTTCAAGCCCTCGCGCGTGGTGCGCGTGAGCGAGCTGCCGCGCACGCGGTCGGCGAAGATCCTGCGCCGCGCGGTGCGGGCGGTGGCCATCGGCGAGGACCCCGGCGATCTGTCGGGCGCCGAGAATCCGGGCGCGCTCGACGTGGTGCGCGAGGCGCTGGCGGCGACGGCGCCGGTCAAGGCGTAGGCGTCGGTCGGGTCATGTCCACGCTCTTCTTCGAGGACTTCACCGCCGGGCGGGTCTTCGACCTGGGGGAGCGGACGCTGACCGAGGACGACATCTTGACCTTCGCGCGCGACTGGGACCCGCAGGCGTTCCACGTCGACCCGGCGGCGGATGCGGCCGTCGTGTTCGGCGGCGTGATCGCGTCCGGGTGGCAGACCGTGTGCGTGTGGATGCGGATGTACGTGGACGAGGTCCTCAGCCGCGCCGCGATGCTGGCGGCGCCGGG
The DNA here is from genome assembly GCA_025963905.1 of Solirubrobacterales bacterium. Lineage (GTDB taxonomy): Bacteria > Actinomycetota > Thermoleophilia > Solirubrobacterales > Solirubrobacteraceae > JAOPZW01. The sequence goes on from JAOPZW010000375.1 coordinate 42,386, forward strand.
CGTCGAGGAGATCCGCTGGCTGGCGCCGGTGCGGCCCGGGATGGTGCTGCGCGGCCGGACGACGATCGTGGAGGCCTACGTCCAGGACCCGGCGAAGGGCCGCGGCACGCTGCGGCTGCGCGGCGAGCTGGTGGCCGAGGACGGAAGCCCGGTGATGACGATGCTCGCGCGCGGCCATGCGCGGCTGCGTGAGCACGAGGAGGTGCTGGCGGGATGACCGTCGTCGACGATGTCGGTGCTCTTGCCGCGTTGATCGCGACGCTGGCGGCCGCCGGCGACGCGGACGCGATCCTCGCTGCCGTGGCGGCCGAGGGCTGCGCGCTGCTCGGGATCCGGCGCTGCGGGATCTACCTGCGCGAGGAGCGCCGCGAGGGGTTGGCCGGCCGGCTCGGGCACCCGATGGACGAGATCGGCGCGGCGGTCCGGGAGCTCCGGATCGGCGGTCCGGGCGACGCGATCACCCACGCGGCGCTGGAGACGCGGGCGCCGGTCGTCGTCGAGGACATGGCGTCCGACCCACGCGCCGGCGGCCTGCCGGTGCGGGTGTGGGGCGTGCGGTCGCTCCTGGCGGTGCCGTTGCTCGGCGGGGCGCCGGACGAGGCGCCGCTGGGCGTCATGGTCTTCGACCCGGGCGACGCGCCGCACGTCTACGGCACGCGCGACGTGGCCCTGGGCGGGATGCTCGGCCGCGTAGCGGGCGGGGCGCTGGCGGGCGAGCGCCAGCGGGCGCAGCTCGACACGGCGCGGCGCCAGAACCGGCTGCTGCGCGGCGCGGCCACCGCGGACTTCAAGCTGTCGCAGGTGCTGCTGGACGGCGGCGGCCTGCGCGCGATCGTCGGCGCGGTCGCCGAGCTGTGCGGCAAGCCGGCCGCTCTGTACGACGCGTCGCTGCATCGCGTCGCGAGCGCCGAGCCGCCCGGGCAGGACGACGGGCTGCACGTCGCGCTGCTCGAGGACGCCTCCGACGCCGTGCGCGCGCTGCTGGCAAGCGCGGCCGCCGGCTCGTCGACGACCGTCGCGCCGATGCTCAGCGCCGGCGTCCGGCACCGGCACCTCGTGGCGCCGGTCGACGTCGCCGAGGACCGCTGGGGCTGGCTGCTCGTCATGGAGCACCCGCGGCCCTTGGGCGCGTTCGACGAGCTGGTCGCGCGGCGCGCGGCGCGGCACGTCGCGCTCGAGTTGACCGCGCAGGCGCGGGCGGCCTCGACGGCGTGGGACGCGCGGTCGCTGCTGGCGCGGCAGCTGATCCGCGGCACGCAGGACGAGGACGTGCGCCGCGGCGCCGACCATCTTGGTGTGGATCTCGCGACGCCGCGCGTCGTCGGGCTGGTCACGCTGCCGGCCCACCGCGGCGGTGGGATCGACGCGGCCCGGCTCGTGGAGGCGCTGAGCGCGCGCGTCGGCGGCGAGGTGCTCGCGACCAAGGGGCCGCAGGGCGTCGCGCTCCTTGTTGATGTGGATGGTGACCTGGCGCCGATCGTGGCGGTCCGGGCGGTGAAGCACTCGGTCGCCGAGGCGTGCGGCGTGGCCGGTCTGGGCGATGCGATCGTCGGCCTGTCGACCGTCTGCCGCGAGCCGCGCGCGGTGCCGCGCGCCTATCGCGAGGCATGCGAGGTCGCGCGGTGCATCGACGGCCTCGACGCGCCGCAGCGGATCATGGCCGCGGACGATCTCGGCCCGGGGCGGCTGTTCGTCGCCCACGGAGACGCGGCCGCGCTCGGGCAGTTCGTCGACGACGTCCTCGGCCCGTTGCTCACGGGCCAGGACGGCGCCGGCGACCTGCTCGGGACGCTCGACGTGTTCTACGCCACCGGCCGCTCGGTGCGGGCGTCGGCGCAGCGGCTGGACGTCCACGAGAACACGGTGCGCTACCGGCTGGCGCGCGTGCGGGACATCACCGGGCTGGACGTCGCGGCGGACGCCGACGACCAGCTCAGCGTGCAGATGGCGCTGCTCGTGCTGCGGCTGCGCGGCCACGAGGGGTTGTCGCGGATCGACGAGGAGGCGGCGTGAAGGCGCTGGTCACGGGCGCGGCGCGCCCGGGTGGGATCGGGGCGGCGATCGTCGCGCGGCTGGCGCGGGACGGGTTGGACGTCGAGACGCTGGACGTCGAGCCGGGCTGCACCCACCAAGTCGATGTGGTCGACGGGGAGCTGCCCGTGCTGGACCATGTTGATGTCCTGGTGTGCAACGCCGCGTTGACCACAATGTTCGGCGCGGCGCACTCGATGCGGCTGGAGCGCTGGCAGCGGGATCTGGACGTCAACCTGACCGGGACGTTCCGCGTGATGCAGGCGTGCCTGGGCGGGATGCGCTCGCGCGGATACGGGCGGATCGTCGTGATCTCCAGCACCGCCGCGGTGCACGGGATGCCGGCGCAGATCGCGTACGCGACGACGAAGTCCGGGCTGTTGGGGTTCATGAAGACGGTCGCGGCGGAGAATGCGGCGCTGGGCGTCACCTGCAACGCGGTGCTGCCGGGGATGACCGCGTCGTCGGGGATCCTCGGGATGCCCCAGGACATCATCGACGCGTGGGTGACGACGATGCCGATGGGGTCGCTGGTGGAGCCGGCGGACATCGCGGAGGCGGTGGCGTTCTTCTGCGGCGAGGCCGCGGGCCGGGTGACCGGGCAGGCGCTGACGGTGGACGGAGGGCATGCGTTGAACACCATGTCGGTGACGTCGAGCGCGGCGCCGGCGAAGGCCTGATGCGCGCCGCGGTCCTGGAGGCACTGGTCGGGCCGGACGCCGTGCGGATCGCCGACGACGTGCCGGAGCCGGTGGGCGAGCATCCGATGGGGGTCGGCGGGCGGCTGCTCGTCGAGGTGCATGCCGCGGGCGTGTCGTTCCCGGACCTGCTGCGCTCGCGGGGCGAGTACCAGATGCGCCCGGAGTTGCCGTTCGCGATCGGCGCTGAGGTCGCGGGCGTGGTGGTCGAGGCGCCCGAGGGCTCGCCCTTCGCGGTTGGTGATCGTGTCGCGGCGCTGACTCACTGGGGCGGCGTGGCCGAGTACGCGCTGGCGATGCCCCAGCACACGCTGCGGCTGCCCGACCACATGTCCTACGCGCAGGGCGCGGCGTTGTACCTCAACTACTGTACGGCGTGGTACGCGCTGCACCGGGCTGGCGTGGTGGCGGGGGAGACGGTGCTCGTCCAGGGCGCAGCGGGTGGGGTCGGGACGGCGGCGCTGGAGATCTTGGTGGCGCTGGGCGCGCGGTCGATCGCGGTGGTGTCGTCCGACGAGAAGGAGAACGCCGCCCGCGCGATGGGCGCCGACGCGGTCGTTCGGTCTGACGGCGGCTGGCTGGCCGAGGTGAAGGACTTGACCGGGGGCCGCGGCGTGCAGGCGGTGATCGATCCAGTCGGCGGGGATCGGTTCGTGGACTCCTTGCGCGCGCTGGCGATCGGCGGGCGTCTGGCGGTCGTCGGGTTCACCGGCGGGTCGATCCCCGAGTTGAAGGTCAACCGGTTGCTGTTGCGGAACCTGACGGTCTGCGGCGTCGAGATGGTGATGATGGACTCCGAGGAGCCGGGGACGGTGCGGATGGTCAACGACGCGGTGCAGGCGCTCGCGGACGAGGGCAAGGTCCGGACGCTGGTCGGCGCCGAGATCGGGTTGGAGGCCGGCGCGGACGCGCTGCGCCTGCTCGAAGGGCGCGGGGCGATCGGCAAGGTCGTCGTGGCGGTGCGCGGCTGATGCGCGGCGTGGTGATCGAGGAGCTGGTCGGGCCCGACGGCGCCGCGCTGCGCGAGGACGTGCCGGAGCCGGAGGGCGCGCACCCGCGCGCCGACGGCGAGCGGCTGCTTGTCGAGGTGCACGCCGCCAGCGTGTCGTTCCCGGACCTGCTGCAGAGTCGCGGGGAGTACCAGATCGCGACGCCGCCGCCGTTCGTGTCGGGCGGCGAGTTCGCGGGCGTGGTGCTCGAGGCGCCGGCCGGGTCGGACTTCCGCGCCGGCGAGCGCGTCGCCGGGATGTCGATCTGGGGCGCGATGGGCGAGCAGGTGCTCGCGTTGCCGAGGTACACGTTGAAGCTGCCCGACACCATGGACTACGCCGAGGGTTCGGCGTTGTTCCTCAACTCGACAACAGCCTGGTTCGCGATCGACCGCGCCGGCGTGCGGGAAGGGGAGACCGTGCTGGTCCACGGCGCCGCCGGCGGCGTCGGCACCGCGGCGTTGGAGATGTTGAAGGCCATGGGCGCACGCTCGATCGCGGTGGTGTCCAGCGACGAGAAGGAGCGCGTCGCGCGCGAGGTCGGCGCCGACGAGGTCGTCCGGTCGGGCGGCGACTGGCTGACCGAGGTCCGTGAGCTCACCGACGGCCTCGGCGTCGAAGTGGTCCTCGACCCGGTCGGCGGCGACCGCTTCACCGACTCCCTCCGCGCCCTCGACATCGCCGGTCGGTTGGTCGTGATCGGCTTCGCCGGCGGCGGCATCCCGACGGTCAAGGTCAACCGGTTGTTGTTGAGGAACCTGACCGTGACCGGCATCGGCATGGACCCGATGGAACGTCGCTTCCCGGGCACGGTCGCTCGCGTGACCGACGCCGTCATCTCCCTCGCCGAACGAGGCTCGATCCACCCCCGCATCGGCGCGCGCCTGCCACTCGCCGACGGCCCCGAAGCCCTCCGCATCCTCGAGAGACGCGCCGCAGTCGGCAACATCGTGGTGGACGTTCGCACCTGACGCACACCGCGCCGCCCGCCCGCCGCGCCCTCGGTTGCCGCGCCTCCACTGCCCCTTCGGGCGCGGAGTGGGTTGGCCGCGGTCGGCGCGGACCTCAGCGCACGTCGACGACGATCTTCCCAAGTGCCTCGCGGCGTTCCATGATGCGGAGTGCTTCGGCGCCGTCGGAGAGAGGGACGCGCACCCCGATCAGGGGGCGGATCGTGCCGTCGTCCAAAAGGCCCTGGACCGCCGTGTTGATCATCGCGACGGTGCCCGGGTGCTCTTCTTCCATGATGTCCATGGAGATCCCGACCAACGTCAGGTTTTTCAACAAGAGCCGGTTGACCTTGATGGTGGGGATCGAGCCGGCGGCGAAGCCGACGACGACGAGGCGGCCGCCGACTCGCAGAGCACGGACGGTGTCGAGGAAGCTGTCGCCGCCGACCATGTCCAGAACGACGTGCGCGCGGTCGCGCACCAGCGACGGCCAGGCCGGGTCGTCGGAACGGACCACTTCGTGCGCGCCGAGGCCGCGGACGACGCGTCCCTTCTCGTCGCTCGACACCAGCGCCACCACTTGCACGCCGAAGGCCTCGCCTGCGATCTGCGTCACCGCGGTGCCGACGCCGCCCGCGGCGCCGGTCACGAAGACCGTCTCGCCCGGTCGAGCGCCCGCGCGGTACAGCGCGTACCAGGCCGTGCAGTAGTTGATGTACACGGCCGCGCCTTCCGCGAAGGACAACGACTCGGGCAACCGCAGGACGTAGCCCGGCGGGACCAACGCGCGCTCCGCCATCGCGCCCCGCCGCGCCAACCCCAACACGCGATCACCAGCAAAAAAGCCCGACCCGGCAGGCGCTTCCAGCACCACGCCCGCCACCTCGCCGCCGCTCACGAACGGCGCCTCGACGCTGTGCTGATACTGCCCGCGTGTCTGCAGCAGGTCCGGGAAGCAGATCGCCGCGGCATGGACGTCGACGAGCATCCGCTCGTCGGGACTGAGCCAGTGGGCGCCCGCTGGCTCGGCCACGTCCTCACGCAGCACCGCCCCGTCCGGCCCGACGAGCTCTTCTACAACGACAGCGCGCACCGCCCGTCAGCGCCCGGTCCACACCGGCTCGCGCTTCTCGATGAACGCGCGCGGCCCCTCGGCGAAGTCTTCGCCCTGCATGACGACCGGCAGCGCCGCGTCGGTCATCGCCCAGTTCTCCTCGTCGCCGGCCAGCAGCCCGCGCAGCACCAGATCGCGCGATGCCTGCACGGCGCGCGGTGCGTTGGAGCAAATGCGCTCGGCCAGAGACAAAGCGGCATCGACCGCCGAGCCCGGCTCGACCAGCTCGTTGACCATTCCCAACGCCCACGCGCGCTCGGCCGAGATCGGGTCACCGGTCAGCGCGAGCTCCAGCGCGATCGTCCGCGGCAGCACGCGCGGCAGCCGGAACAGCCCGCCGGCGCCCGCGACCAGCGCGCGCTTGACCTCCGGGATCCCGAACGACGCGGCCCGGGACGCGACGACCAGGTCGCACGTCAGCACGATCTCGCACCCGCCGGCCAGCGCCGGTGCGTCGACCGCCGCGATCAGCGGCTTGACCCGCGGCAGCCGCGTGATCCCCGCGAACCCGCCGCGCTCGGTGTGCAAGTCATCAGCCCGGCCCGCCGCGATCTCCTTCAGGTCGGCGCCCGCGCAGAAGACCGGGCCCCTACCGGCAATGACGCCCGCCCACAGCCCGTCGTCGGCCTCCAGCCGCGACACCGCGGCCTCGAACCCCGCCGCGACCTCACCGTTGACCGCGTTGCGCGCCTCCGGCCGGTCGATCGTGATGAGCGCGACGCGCCCCCGGACCTCGACGTCGATCATGGCCGCGACTCTACGTCTGGACCTCCTCGCGCGCGCGTGCGCGTAAGGATGCCGTTGGAGGTCCCTCCAACAACCCCTACGTCAACAGCACCCCACCGTCCACCGGGATCCCCACGCCCGTGATATACGCCGACGCGTCGCTCGCGAGGAACACGACCGTCGCCGCGGCGTCCTCCAGCTCGCCCAGCCGCCCGATCGGCACCCGCGCCCGGATGACCGCCTTCTTGTAGTTCTCGCTGTAGTGCTCGGTCTGCTCGGTGATGAACGTCCCCGGCAGGATCGCGTTGACGCGGATGCCCTTCTCGCCCCACTGCGCGGCCAAGTCGCGCGTCAACCCCAACACGCCGGCCTTCGCGGCGCTGTAGCCCGCCGCCGGCATCTTCGCGGTCGTCAGCGCCATCACCGATGACAGGTTCACGACGGCGCTGCCCGGCTGCATCACCCGGCCCGCCGCCTGCGCCATCCAGTAGGACCCCATCAGGTTGAGGTCGACGACGCGCCGGAACTGCTCGGGCGGATCCTCGGTCGCGGGGTGGTACTCGCCGCCGTCGCCGGCGTTGTTGACCAGCACGTCCACGCGGCCGAACGCGTCCATCGCCGCGTCGACGAGCGCCTGGCAGTCCTCGACGACCGTCACGTCGGTGCGCACCGCCACGCAGCGCCGCCCGGTCGCCTCGACGGCGCGCTTGGTGTCCTCCAGCTTCTCCACCCTCCGCGCGCCGATCGCCACGTCGGCGCCGGCCTCGGCCAGCCCCTTGGCGAACGCCACGCCGAGGCCGGACGACGCGCCTGTTACGACCGCCACCTTGCCGTTGAGACCGAACCGCTCGAGAAGACCCATGACCTGCTTCTAACACCGGCCACCCACCACGCCGAACGCCGACCCACCCGCGGTTTGGAGATCTCGACAGCGCCCGACAACACGTCCATCGAACCCCAACCCAACCCGCGCGATCCTTCCGCCGAAGATGAGCGAACCGCTGCAGGACAAGGTCGCGATCGTCACCGGCGCGGGCCGCGGGATCGGCCGCGCGTGCGCCGTGCGCCTGGCGGCCGCGGGCGCCGACGTCGCCGTCCTGGATCTCGACCTCCTCTCGGGCGCCCGCTACGCGGGCGAGCCCGGCGGGCCGACCACGGACGACGTCGAGGCTCGCGGGCAACGCGCGCTCGGCGTCCAGGTCGACCTCACCGATCGCGACGCCACCAACAACGCGGTCGACCAGGTCGTCCAACAACTCGGCTGCGTCGACATCGTCGTCAACGTCGCCGGCGGCGCGATCACGCCCTACGCGCGCAGCAAGCCGAGCCTCACGACACCCGAGGACTTCCGGACGCTCATCGACGTCAACCTGATGTCGACGATCTACGTCTGCCAGGCCGCGATCCCGCACCTGCGCGCGGCCGGCGGCGGAGCGATCATCAACACCGCCTCGACCGCCGCCTTCACCGTCTTCCCGGACGGCTCGAACTCGGCCTACGCGATGACCAAGGCGGCCGTCGCGCACTGGAGCCGCCACCTCGCCGCCGAGCTGGGGCCCGACGGCATCCGCGTGAACATGATCGCGCCCGGGATCACGTTGACCGGCCGCGTGGTGGAGGAGTCCGCGCAGACCGGCCACGCCGACCGCGCGATCGCCGAGGTGCCGCTGCGGCGCCTCGGCCAGCCCGACGACGTCGCGCGCGTCGTCGAGTTCCTGGCGACCGACCTCTCCGGCTTCGTCACCGGTCGGTGCCTGCCGGTCGACGGCGGCTGGGTGCTCAACCCAAGTTGACGGAGAACACGACCATGACCACTACCCGCGAGGCCATCGACCAGGCCCTGCGCGCCCCGACGCTCGTCGCCGCCTTCCAGACGATCGCGCCCGCGTTCGGCGACACCGTGGCGCTGCGCACCCACGACGACGCCGAAGTCGTGACCTGGGCGCAATACGCCCGACGTGTAGAACAAGCGGCGGCGGGCCTGCACGCCCTTGGCGTCCGCGCCGGCGACCCTGTCGCGCTCCTGATCCGCAACCGCCCGCTCTTTCACATCGTCGACGCCGCCGCCCTGCACCTCGGCGCGATTCCCTTCAGCCTCTACCACACCGAGCCGGTCGAGAAGTTGTCCGCCTTGGTCGCCGACGCGGGCGCGCGGTTCCTGGTCTCCGAAGAGCACTTCGGCGACCACGTCCGCGCGGTCCAGGCGACCACGCCGACGCTGGAGCACCTGATCCTCGACGTCGAGCGCGAGCTCGAGGAGCTGGACGACGAGCCCGACTTCGACTTCACCGCGACCTGGCGCGCTGTGACGCCCGAGCACGTCGCGACCCTCGTCCACACCTCCGGCACGACCGGCGCGTCCAAGGCGGTGCAGATCCCGCACCGCGCGGTCATGAGCGGCGCGTCGGGCTCCGAGGCGCTGGCGCCGACGACGCCGGGGCAGACGACGGTCTCGTTCCTGCCCAACGCCCACATCTCGGACCGCTTCATCTGCCACTACTCGACGATGGTGCTCGGCGGGACGATCACCTGCGTCCCGGACCACGAGGACCTGTGGGACGCGATCGCGCAGACCAGGCCCACCCGCTTCCATGGCGTCCCGCGGACGTTCGAGAAGCTCGCGGAGCGCGCCAAGGCCTACATGAACGACCGGCCCGAGCTCCAACAGGCTGTCGAAACCGACCTCGCGCGCGTCCGTGCCGAGCAGTCCGGTGAGCCCGTCGCGGATCCGGAGCGGGCCGCAGCCGCCGACCAAGCGCTGCAAGAAGTCCGCGAGCACCTCGGCCTCGACCGCGTCGAGTGGCTCTCGGTCGCCGCGGCGCCGAGCGCCTACGCGATGCTCGAGTACCACCACGCGCTCGGCCTGCCGCTCGCCGAGCTCTGGGGGATGACCGAGTTCATGATGGCGATCATGAACCCGCCGGCCAAGATCAAGCTCGGGACCGTCGGCGTGCCGCTGCCGCAGGTCGAGGCGCGCGTGGCCGAGGACGGCGAGCTGCTGCTGCGCGGGCCCAACGCGTGCGCGGGCTACCGCAACGACCCGGTCAAGACCGCCGAGATGCTCGACGCCGAGGGCTGGGTGCACTCCGGCGACCTCGCCGCCGCCGACGAGGACGGCTACCTGCGGATCGTCGGGCGCAAGAAGGAGCAGATGATCAACTCGTCGGGCAAGAACTTGACGCCCGCGAAGATCGAGGCCGCGATCCTGGAGGCTTCGCCGCTGCTCGGCTGGGTCGTCGCGATCGGCGACCGCCGCCGCTTCGTCTCCGCGCTCGTGGTCCTCGACGACGAGGCGCTCACGACCTTCGCCGCCGACAACGGCCTGACCGGTACCGTCGAGGAGCTCGCGACCGAACCCCAAGTCATCGCGGAAGTCGAGCGCGCCGTCGCCACCGGCAACGAGCACCTCTCGCGCGTCGAGCGGGTGCGGGCCTGGACCGTCCTGCCGACGCACTGGAGCGCGGGCGGCGAGGAGATCACCAACACCCACAAGCTGCGCCGGCGCGTGATCGACGAGAAGTACGCCGCGGTCATCGAGGAGCACTACCGATGAGCGGGACCGCCCCGGTCGCCCGCGGCGGGCGCGTCGCGCTCGACGAGGCCGCCCTGCGCGCGCGCGCCACCGC
>JAOPZW010000383.1 GCA_025963905.1 Solirubrobacterales bacterium
CGACCGCCGAGAGCCACGAGGTGCGGATCCCGTAGAGGACGCGGGAGAGCATGTCGCGCCCGAGCTCGTCGGTCCCCAGCGGCGCGCCGGCGCTGAGGCCGTGCAGCGGGCCGGCGCTCGTGATGTCGAGGCTGCCGTGCGGCGCCAGCAGCGGCGCCAGTACGCACACGAGCGTCATCACTCCCACGGGTGCCAGCGCGGTCAGGGCACCGGCGGCCGGGCGCGCTGCCGGGCCGCCGGGAGCCCTCCGACGGCGGCGCCAGACCGCCGCGCCGAGGCGCGCAGGAGCGGGGGACGCGAGGGGCGGCGTGCTCACGCGGCCTCCGCGATGTCCGGGACGGCGGCGAGCAGCTCGCGCGTGTACGGGTGCTGCGGCGCGGAGAAGATCGCTCCGGTCGTGCCGCGCTCGACGAGCAGCCCCTCGTGCATCACCGCGACCTCGTCGGCGACGGCGCGCGCGGCGGCGAGGTCGTGGGTGACGAACAGGAGCGCGATGCCGAGCTGCTCGCGCAGGTGACACAGCAGGTTGAGGACCTGCGCGGCGAGCGAGACGTCCAGGGCGCTCACCGGCTCGTCGCAGGCGAGCAGGGCGGGAGGCACCGCGATCGCCCGGGCGATCGCGGCGCGCTGGCGCATGCCGCCGGACAGCTTGCGCGGCACGGCGCGCGCGGCGTCGGCGGGCAGGCCGACCGCCTCGAGCGTCGCGAGAACCCGCGCCGCACGCTCCTCGCGCGGGACGCCGAGCGCGGCAAGGCGCTCGGCGATCTGGTCGCCGATCGCCATCCACGGGGTGAGCGACGCGCCCGCGTCCTGGAAGACGAGCTGTGGCGGCGCGCCGGGGCCCAGCGCGATCTCGCCGGCCGTCGGCTCGAGCAGCCCGACGACCATGCGCAGCAGCGTGGACTTGCCCGAGCCCGACTCGCCCACGAGCGCCAGGGCGCCGCCCGCGGGGATCTCGAGGTCGACGCCGCCCACGGCGCGCAGCGGCGGTGGCGCGGACGCGAGCGGATGCCGGCGCGGCCGCGCGAACTCGCGCATCACGCCGCGCACGACGAGCGCCGGCTCGGGCGGGTTGGCGCGCACGATCGCGGGGGCGTCGGCCGGCGTCGCCGCCTTGAGCATGAGCGGGTTGGCCTTGCCCGCGTGGGGTCCGCCCTCGGGCCAGCGCCCCAGCACACCGGGGTGGTGGCACTCGTCGCGGCGCAACGCGTCGCCGTGCGCGGGCACCGGGAGCGAGCACAGCGAGTCCGAGGCGGGGCAGCGCGGCGCGAAGGCGCACCCCTCCGGCGGGTTGCGCGGGTCGGGCGGGCGGCCCGGCAGCGTGGGCAGATCGCCCCCGGCAACGGGGCCGTCCATGCGCGGGCGGCTCGCCAGCAGCCCCAGCGTGTAGGGGTGGCGCGGGGCGCCGAGGATCTCCGCGGCGCTGCCGGTCTCGACGATCCGCCCGGCGTAGGCCACCGCGATGCGATCGCAGATCCGCGCCGCGACGCCGAGGTCGTGCGTGACGAGCAGCAGGGCGAGGCCGCGTTCGCGCGCCGCGGTCGCCAGCAGGTCGAGGACGCGCGCCTGCACCGTCACATCGAGCGCGGTCGTGGGCTCGTCGGCGACGATCAGGCGCGGCGACCGGGCCAGCGCCATCGCGATCATCACGCGCTGGCGCAGGCCACCGGAGAGCTCGTGCGGGTAGGCGCGCGCCTTGACGTCGGGCTCCGGGATCCCCGTGGCGGCCAGCAGCTCCGCCACCTCCCCGTCGGCCGCCGCGCGGCCGAGCGCCTCGGAGACCTGGCGCCCCACCCGCATCGACGGGTTCAGCGAGCTCATCGGGTCCTGGAAGACGGCGCCGATGAACGCGCCCCGGCGCGCCCGGCGCGCGTGCTCGGTCGCGGTGACCATGTCCTCGCCGTCGAGTGCCGCACGTCCGTGCACGCGCGGGTGCGGGTCGCGCGGCAGCAGCCCGAGCGCCGTCAGGCCGAGCACGCTCTTGCCGGAGCCCGACTCGCCGACGAGCCCCACGACCTCGCCGCGGCGGACCTGCAGCGAGGCACCGCGGAGGGCGTGGACGTCGCCGCCGGGCGCGGCGAAGCTGACGTGGAGGTCCTCGACGTCGAGGACCGGCGCGTCGCTCACGCCAGCGCCTCCGCCGGGGCCAGCACGCCGAGCACCTCGTCGCTGGTGCACCAGCAGTCGCGCTGGAGGTAGCGCATCGCCCGCAGCGACGCGTCGTGCGCCTCGATCGAGGACCCGCCGACGCAGTCGGTCACCACGCGCAGGTGGTAGTCGTGCTGGTGGGCGTCGGCGAACGTGTAGTGCACGCAGACGTCCGTGAGGCCGCCGACGAGGATCAGCGTTTCGGCGCCGTAGGACTTCAGGACCAGCTCGAGCTCGGTGGCGAAGAACGCCGAGTAGCGGCGCTTCCGAATGTGGTACTCGTCGGGCAGCGGCTCGAGGCCCTCCGCCAGCTCGGTCGGCTCGTCGCCCTCCAGACAATGGACCGTCTCGGTGCCGTCGAGCTCGCGCCCGAAGTCCAGCAGCGTGCGCTTGTGGACCTCCTGGATGAAGATCGGCGGCACGCCGGCCGCGCGGGCGGCGGCGATGAGCTCGCGGATGCGCGCGACGCGCTCCGGTCCTCCGGGCATGTGCGGGATCCCGAAGT
>JAOPZW010000388.1 GCA_025963905.1 Solirubrobacterales bacterium
ACGGGCGAGCGCAAGCGCCTCGTCGTTGGCGATCCAGCCGGCGTTGAAGCAGGCGTCGACGGGGAAGTCGAGCGCTTCCAGCGGCGCGAACAGCAACTCGGCCTGGCGGCCTGGAAAGGCGACGACCTCAGTCAGCGCGCCCAGCGCCAGGAGCGCCTGGTGGCTGGTGCCAGCTTCGGTCTCGATGGTCAGCGCGCGTGCTCTGACGGTGATGGCGGCGTTCGAGAGCCGAAGCAGGTCGACCTCGAGCGGGACGAACCGGCCCCCGCCGTGCTCTGTGGGGGCATCGATCACGAGCGCCTGCGGGGTGTAGGCCGGGTCCAGCTGCGGCTCGGCGACGGCGCGAGCGAACCCGCGCGAGACAAGCCACTGCAACTCGTGCGCGCTCGCGCGGTCGCAGGGAAGGTGGTCCTCGACGCGCGCGAACATGCGTGCTTCGAGGCCCAGCAGCTCGTCGAGGCGCCGCCGGGTGATGCCTCGTGCGTCGCGCAGTCCAAGCGCGCGCGCCACGCGCGGCCACGGGCCGTCATCGTGTGCGGGGCGTCGCCGAGGGAGGCGGACCGCGACGAAGACCGCCGGGCGCAGAGGCGCCTCGTCGCCCAAGACCTGCTCGTGACGCGTGAGGTAGTCCGTCAGAGCTGCCACGTGCGCGTGCTCGGGGTCCACGCCGGCGTTCGCCGACGCCGCGTACGCCCCGGGGGACCACGGTGAGGTGACCCGCAGCAGCTGGAAATCGGCCTCGATGCCGTACGCGAAGCCGGCGAGCCGTTCGAGGGTCTCGTGCTTGCCATTCGCGGTGAGTCCCGCGTACGACTGCATATCAAGGCGGTAGAGCGCCCACGCGTCGTCGATGTCCCGCGCGAAGGCGACGTTGCCCCACGCGAACGTCAGCGGCGCCCTCATCGAACGACCAGTCGCTCTCCGGCACTGAGCACGATGGACCCTCCGCGCGCGCCGCGCCCTTCCCGTGCACGGGTGACGATCGTCGAGTGCCGTCTGGCCCGGGTCGCGACCGGGCACTGAAGCATCACGTCGCACGGGCCGCGAACGGTGCCGCGGCGGAGCGCGGGTCCGTCGCCGCTGGGTGCCAGCGTGAAGTCGGCGAGGTGCACGACGCGATCCCACTGCCGCGGCTGCCACGCCCCGAGCCGGCGTGGTTGCCCCAGGTAGACCAAGGCTCCCGCGGCGGCGGCGCCGGCCGGTCGCCCGTCGATGCGAACGCGGGTGAGCAGGTAGCTCCCCACGCCCGGCACGACCGCGATGCGGAAGGGCGTCGGGAGTGCGCCGAGGAGACCGCCGACGCCGGGCACCCGGTCGACTGCCAGTACAAGCGTCAGGAGGGTCGCCGCGTAGCCGACGCTGCGCAACGGCAGCCCGTAGGGGAGAGGGATCCGGAAACGGTCGATCCGATGCAGCCGTCGCTCGAGCGAGAACACCACGCCGTACGAGCGAATCTCGCGACGCTGGCCCACGACTCACCCGCTGACGGCGCGCCACAGCGACTCGATCACGGTGCGCACGGCCACGGGTGCGAACGCGAAGCCGCCGACGAGCACGACGAGCAGCGCGAGCACCACGCCGCCTCCGACATCGCGCTTCGCGAGCACGGGGATCGCGAGCAAGCCCGCGATCGACAAGAGCAGCGCGGTGTCCCACGACTTGATCTCGTCCCCGACGTTCTTGCCGACGTTGCTCGTGCTCGCCAGCGCGGCGGGTGCGACGACGAGCATCGCGGCCACGGCAACGCCCATCACGGCCACCATCAGGCCCTTCTTCATGGCACGACCTCCGGGTGAATTGGGTTGGTCTCGATCGCGCGTACGAGCCAGCGACCCGCGCGGCGGACCACGGCCAGCTCGTAGCGCAGGGTCATCTGCAGTCCGTCTCGCCGCCGGGCTTCCACAACCACGGCGACCGCGCGACTGGGTCTGGCCCACGTGACGTCGTCGAAGCGCACGGCGCGGAAGGTCTGAACCGGCATCACGACGACCGCGTCCGAGGTCAGGTCTGCAGCGAGGTTGCGCGGGCTACGCGAGAGGTAGTTGGTCACCGTCCGCTTTGCGACGACGGCGAGATCCGCGTCGTTCACGGGCGGTTCGTCATCGAGCGGGGGCCGCGGGTTCGCGGGCGGCGGACCGATCAATGCCGGGTACGCCGCGAGCGAAAGCAACCCCCGGGCGTCGCGTTGAACCGGCACCGCGAGCGTGAGATCGCCCCCGCTCGTCCCGACGAGCACCGTGATGAGGCGCGTCGATCCGCGGACGGAGTCGCCGGCGATCGCCGTCCATCGCACGGTTTGACTGCCGTGGGTTGGGGGACGCAGACCCGCGCCCGCGTCCATCGTGCTCGGCGCGAACCGGGCGACCGCCGCGTCGTGGCCGTCGGTCGCATTCGCAGACCATGTGAGATAGGAGCGCGCGAACGCCTGGGCGAACGCCTCTGCCGACATGTCGCTGCTGCTCCGGCGGGGCGTAGGTTGTGCGCGGACCGCGGCGTGCGGAGGAGCGAGAGTGGTGCGCAAGCCCGCAGCGCAGAGGATCGCGACGAGGCACGCAGCGCCGATGCGGGGTGCGCGGGCCATCCAACGGCCGAACCGCAGGCTGCCGGTCGACACGGCGATGGACTGGCGAGGAGGCGCCGGCCCTGTCTCGACACGATCTGCGGTTGCGCTCTGCCCGAGGGGCTCGACGTATGTGAGGCGACGGAACATGGCTGTGTCGCCCATGTCGCGCGAAGCGCCGACAACCCCCCGGGTCTGCGGCCATGCCGCGCCGGCGGCAGGACTGGGCGTCGGCCCGGATCAGCGCCGCGATCCCCGCTTCTCCCGGGGCATCGGAGCAGCAGCGTCGCCTCGACTCGCGCCTCCCACAGATCAGGAGCGACGCGGGAGCCGATCGCGCCCCGGCGGACGCCTCCGTCTCGCCCGATGCGAGCGTCTCCCGCGGCTCAGGTCAGACGCTCGGATTCACGCACGGAAGGAGAAGCCCGCCGACCCAGCGCTACCGGACGACCGCGAGGCAGCGCTGACCTTCGTTCCGGCCCTCGACGGACTACGCGAGATCGCCCTGCCGCCGTTGGTCGTCCCGACCAGGACATCCCGTGCGTGATGCTCAACCGCGCATGACCGCGGCAGATGGTGAGATACGCCGATGGCTGAGGATGCTGCGATCGGGGCGCCCGACCAGAACGAGCTGGTCATCGCCCTCGTGGCCGCCGTCGGCACCGACGTTGGCATGGTTGCCGAGGAGCTCACCATCGAGCTCAGCGAGCCACTTCGGTCCCGATCCGCTGGCTGCGCGTGGACCGCGGCGAGCGGGCACAGGTCTGCGCGCTGCTGCTGCCGGTCCGAACTCCGCTGAGCGCAGCGGCGCGCACCATGTACGGGGACACCCGCGCTTGAGCTGCTCACTGCCGCAAGCAGGAGTTCGACAAGCGGGTCACCCAGCACCCACGCCCGCAGCGTCTATAACGTCTGGAAATGTCCGGGATGCTGAGCGCCACAGGACGGTTCCTCGCTAGAGGCATCGGCCTTGCCGTAGTGCTTGTCGGCGGTCTGTGCCCGCCGGGCGCCGTCGCCGCCGACGCGGCGGCCGACGGCGAGCGATACGTCTTCATCCTGGATACGCCCGGGCAACTCGTGATACGAGATGACCGCACCAGTCGCGTCCGCCACGTGGCCGTCGATCCGGCGTGCCGGCTATCGCCCTCGGCGTCCGCTGGTCGTGCGCTGCTCAATTGCCGACTCCACCCGCCGGCAACCACCCCGCAGATCGTCAGTGCGCGAGACGGCAGCGTCCGTTCCGTCGACACTCCCAACGCCGATACGACCAGCTATACAGCAGTCGGCCGCTACTGGCTCGCAGGAACCTCCTGCCTCAACGGATGCTCGCCGGCCTATCTCAACTGGCGAACCGGCGAGTACCGCAACGCGATCGCGACCACGGCCGAGCGTGACCTCGACGAGCCCGATCTCCCGATCGTCGATGTCAGGCGGGGCGTGCACGTGCGGTTCGAGCGGCCATCGCGAGACGCTCGCCCGCGCCTCGTGCTCTACCAAGACGGCCGACACCACCTCCTCAGCCGCTGCCTGCAGAGCTGCTCTTCGATCCAGCTCGCGGGAACGTGGGTCAGCTGGGCTGAGGGTCGCAACACAGCGCGGGCCTATCGCGTCTCTGACGGAAGGCGCTTTCGCCGGACGGTCAGGCCCAGCGCCCCCGCAGGCCAAGTCTTGAGCGTCTCGCACACGAGACGCCGGCTGTACATCGTCGTCCCACGCGGTCCGCTGACGCCACGCATCGTGAGCCCCGGCCTCCCGGTCGGCTGAACACCCGCCGACCGCTCGATCTCGGTTGGCCTGGCCCACTTGATGCGGCGGATGGTTCAACGGTCGGTCGCGTTATGCCGGGCCACCTATACCCGTCGAAGGCGCGATTGAGTGGTTAGGCGCGAACGGACGCGTCGTCGGGCCGATCACGCCAGGCGCTGTCGACATCCGCCGCCGCAGTTGACCTACGCGTCGCTTGTCGCCGATGTCCCCGCGCCCGGGTTCACGCGGCCGCGACGCTCGTTGAGCGGCGCACCCGGGCCGCGAAGTGGTCATCGCGCGGCTCACCGCCCACACTGGGGGCGAAGGCTCCCGCGATCGCATCCACGCGAAAGCGGTAGCCGCGCGCAGGCAGGCCTGGCCGTGCCTGCCAGTTGTCGGCGATTGAGCCGAGCGATCTGCGTGATGCGCTCAAGCGTTTTTGGCGGCGTGTCGATGCGGGACGTGTGACCGAGCCAACAGCCTCGTCTCCCGCGTCCGATAGCGCGAGTGGGTCTGCCTCTTCTTTGGCGACCCAGGAGCAGCAGAAGATCCCGTTGCTCGGCGCGCGCAAGCACGCCCGCACGTTGGCGGACGAAGTGCGGCGACTGCGAAGCGAGCTCGAGCGGCTGGGCGCGCTTGATCTCGCTGAGATCGAGCGTCGGCGAGACGCAGTGGCGTGTGAGGTGGCCGAGCAGGAAGCCCGCCTCGCCCGCGAGCGCGAAGAGACGTCTGCTGCGCTTGCCGACGAGCGCAAGCAGGTCGAGGCGCAGATCGCGGGCGCCAAGCAGGAAGCGTCGGAAGAGCAGGCTCGCGCGGCCAGTGAGCTGGCGCAGCTCCGAGCACAGGTCGTCGTGACAACTGAGGAGGCGCTTCTGCAGGAGGCGGGGATCTATGAGTACCGCCACCCGCTGACCGATTCAGTGGCGTACAAAGCAGAACTGGAACGCCTGCGCGACGCCATCAAGACGATGGCACGGAAGGATGGCGGCGCGATTCTGGCGGTCACGAACTGGACCGTCAACGGTTCCGCGACGCAGGGTCGCGCCATGGTCCGCGACTTCTCGAAGCTGATGCTTCGGGCCTATAACGCCGAAGCGGACAACCTTGTGCGGGGGCTCAAGCCCTACAAGCTCGCATCGGCGATCGACCGGTTGACCAAGGTCACCGCGACCATCGAGAGGCTCGGGCGAACGATGGATATTCGCGTCTCGACCGCGTATCACGCGCTGCGTGTCCGCGAACTCGAACTAACCGCTGACTACGTCGAGAAACTTGCTCTAGAGAAGGAACGCGAGCGCGAAGAGCGTGAGCGGCTACGCGAGGACCGCCAGGCCCGGCAGGAGATGGAGCGCGAGCGAGCGCGTCTGGAGAAGGAGCGTCAGCACTTCGAGAACGCGCTCCAAACGCTCGTCGCGAGTACGGACGAGGACGGCGCTGCGCGGCTCCGCGAGCAACTGGCCGACGTGGAGCGCGCCATCGAAGATGTCGACTACCGCGCGGCGAATATCCGCGCTGGCTACGTCTACGTCATCAGCAATCTCGGCTCGTTCGGCGAGAGGATGGTCAAGATCGGGATGACGCGCCGACTCGATCCGTTCGAACGTGTCCGCGAACTCGGCGACGCTTCAGTTCCATTTCGTTACGACGTCCACGCGCTCTTCTTCTCCGACGACGCCGTAGGCATCGAAACGCAGCTTCACGAGCGCCTGGCGAACTGCCGCGTGAACCGCGTGAACCAGCGGCGTGAGTTCTTCTACGCAACGCCCGCGGAGGTCAAGGCGCACCTGCTCGAGCTCGCCGGTGAGCTGCTGCAGTACGAAGAGCTCGCCGAGGCCCTGGAGTATCGGCAAAGCGCGCCACAACCGTCCAGCCCGAGCAGTTCCAGCTACAAGGGCCAGCCGGAGCCCACAACGCTCTAACGGAGTTTGCATGCGCCTTTGCACCGCCTGCCTTCACGTCGACGATCGAGCAGCCGAGCACTGCCCATCCTGCGGCGAGAGGGCGTTCGCGAGGATCACCAAAAGCGGCGCTCTGATCACGGTCCCGGCCGCGGCGGGGATGCCTTGCCAGTCGTGCCTTGCGACGGAGCGGGAGCTCAAGCTCCGTTACTACCGTCGGGTCGCTGGGCTGTTGATCATGGATCGCATTTGGGCGGAGGCCGGGTACTTCTGTGGCGCCTGCCGACGCAAGCACTTCTTCAAGAACATGGCGTTCACGTTGGTGCTCGGCTGGTGGGGCATGATCGCCGCGGTCTTTCGCAACCCCTACGCGATCTTCGTCAACGTCTGGGCTCTCTTTCGGCCGCCGTTCGGGGCGGGTGAGCTGGGCGCCATGAATGCCAACGAGATCCGAGCGACAGCCGCACAGGGGCAGCACCGCGAGGAACGCTTGGCCGACGTCTACATGCGCATGCCAGGCTGGATGGAGACACTCACCGAGAACGACGTCAGCCGCATTCTCGCCAAGGTCGACTACTACGCCGTCCTCGGCGTCGGTCGCTCGGCCTCACCGCGAGATTAAGGGCGCTTGGCGAGAGCAGGTCAAGCACCACCACCCTGACCGCGTTGGCGCAGCGGGCCACGAACCGATCGTCGCCATCAACGACGCCTGGAATGTCCTCGGCGACGAGCGCCTCCGTCACGCCTACGACCACCGCGAGGAGCTGGTGGCGTTCCTCCAGGACGCCGAGGCCGTCGCTTCGGAGTTCGACGAGCAGGACGCGACCGCGGACATCGTGATGGTCATCGGGTGCGTCGAATGCCGCCTCGGTTTCGAGTCCTTCGATCACGCCGCCGATCACGTCGATGGCGCCACCCCGACACCGACTACCGGGACATCCTCGTCTCCCTTGTCGACGACGAAGAGGACGAGGCCACCGATGCTCAGACGGGGCCCGATTCGGTGCCGGATCCGCGACGCTGGCGCTGCAAGGCCTGTCCGGAGACGTTTAAGGATTACGGCTTGGCGCTCGAACATGCGGACCATGCGCATCCAGACCGGGTGACCGTCAACCCGAGAAGCGCTGTGGAGGCAATGTGAGCGCGTTGTGCCCGCACTGCGGGGAACATGTTCGCGGCGGTGACCGCTTCTGCGTCGGGTGCGGTCAAGAGGTCGCCCCGGGCGCGCAGCCAAGCGACGCGGGCGCCGCCTTTCGGTCCCCCGACCATCCACAGCGGCGTGCTGGCGACTTCCTCGTCAGGCATCGCCACGGGCTGATGGCGCTGGCGGTAATCGCCGGCATCGCGACGGTCGTCGCCGTGACCGGCGCCTCGAGCGACACGACCCCCGGTCCGGCCGACTCGGCGCCAGCACCGGCGGTCGCCGCTGAAGCGGACCGCCAGCAGACGGACCGAAGAACGAGCGGCTCCACTACGACGACGGCCCAAGAGCCGACCGCGAAGCGGGTCGTCACAGCCGAGGGCGCAGACGGGAAGACCTATAGCTGCGCCTTCGACGTGCTCGACCGCGTCGACGCAGCCAAGGGCCGTGTCAGCCGACGGGAAGATGTCCTGAAGGCCCGTCGCGCAGCGGTGCGGAGGCTCGAGAAGCAGTACCCCAGGGGGAGGGCCCCGGGGTCCATCATCGACCGCTACCACAAGCTCGTCGCGCGCGCCAACGCGCAAGTGACCTGGACGAACAAGGCAATCCACCAATACAACCGCGTGCTGCGCGACGCCTGCGACCCCAAGTAGCGCCCTATGCGTACCTCCGCCCTCTTCGGCGCCGTCATTGCCCTCGCCGCCGTCTGCGCTCTAGCCCTCGTCGGCGTTGCGGTCCACGAGATCAACTACGCCTCCAGTCATCCCCACCAATACGGACCCGCGAAGGTCATCGCTTGGGGAGCCAGCGCCAGCGCACTCCTCGGCGTCGCGGTTGGCTTACTCGCTGCGGCTATGCTCCACCAGACCAAGCCGTCAAGGTAATCCTCCCGTCAGCAGCTCCGCCGCATCAAGTTGCGTTTGTCCCGCGAAGCGGAAGCGCGACAGATCGACCGCGGGAGGCGGACGGGCGGGCGACGCCTCGGTCCGGGTTAGGCTTCGCAGCTAGTCGTGGCGTTTTGGCGAAAGCGTGGAGATGGGGCTGGTCGATCGCTGCGGAGCGTTGATGCCGGCGTGCTCGGTCTCACGAGGCCCGTGGCGGTGGTTGACGTGGAGACGACGGGACTGCATCCGGGCTATCACCACCGGGTAATCGAGGTGGCGGTCGTCACGCTCGAGCCTGATGGGCGGCGCGAAGGGTGGTCGACGCTCGTGAATCCCGAGCGCGACCTCGGTCCTCAGGGAATCCACGGGGTGCGCGGCGTGGATGTTCGCGAGGCGCCGCGCTTTGGGGAGGTAGCGGGTGACCTCGCGGAGCGCTTCAACGGCCGTGCCCTCGTGGCTCATAACGCGCGCTTCGACCAGCTGTTCATCCATTCGGAGATGCGGCGAGTGGGCGTGGAGCCTCCGACAGCGGAATGGCATTGCACGATCGCTATGTCCCGGACACTCGGTTGGCGAGCGGCACTCCAGGACTGTTGTCGGGATGCCGGAGCGTCCATGCGCCCGGCTCACAACGCGCTCGACGATGCGAACGCCTGCGCCGATGTTCTGGTTGCGCTCCTTCGACACGGTGTGGCGGAGCCGGTGTGGCGCTCGGCGACGTGGCCGGCGCTTCCGGTGTCGGGGCGACGATGTGTTCGGGGTGCCGGAGCGAGCCGCCTAGCGCCGTCGGCCCTCGCACTGCTGTCGCGAGAAGCGGCCGATGATCCTGAGGATCCATTCCCGGCGTACTCGGTGATGCTCAGTGAGGTGATGGAAGACCGAATACTGACCAGCGATGAAGCGGCCGCACTGGCCGCGCTCGCGGGAGAGCTTGGGCTCGATGAGCACGCGCGCCGACGCGCACACGAGCGGTGGTGCGGCCGGATCCTGGCCCTCGCACAAAGCGATGATCGGATCACTGAGCGCGAGCGGGCTGACCTGTCCTTGATCGCGGATGCTCTTGACGTCGATCTGTCGGCGATCGCATCGGTCCGCGAGAACCCAGAGACGGCGGTGCTAGCGGCCGGAGCAGTCGTGTGTTTCACAGGTGCTCTGGAGTGCACGCTCGACGGGGAGCCGATCACCCGCGAGCGAGCGCAGGCGCTCGCCGAAGCTGCCGGTTTGACGACCGTGAAAACCGTGACGCGCAAGTGCGACCTCCTCGTCGTCGCAGATCCGCATTCACAGTCCGCAAAGGCGCGCAAAGCTCGAGAGCTGGGCGTCCGCGTGATCGCCGAGTCGGCGTTCTGGCCGATGATCGGCGTTCACGTCCGCTAACACGGCGCAATCCGCAGGTTGCGTTGCGGAATTCGGAGCGGGGCGCATCGGTTCGTCAAGACGTAGTTCAGACGCATCCCGTGAGCAGTGTCGGGCCGGGGGCGTGGCGCCGCCGCGCCTCGCGCGAAGCAGCACTCTGCCCCACGCCCGCTGGCACGCGAACGCGAAACTCCACGGCGCCAACTCGATCACGCCCATCTGGCATGGGAAAGCGGCAGCGGGCGGCGCCCACGAGGAGGCGGAGCACCCCGCGGGGCCGGTCGGGCAGAGCGACCTCGTGGAAAGCCGGCTTGCGCTACTGCGGAGTGGTCACATCGTTACGAAGACGGCGGCTCACAAGCCGGGCGCCGTAGAGCACGAGCGCGGTGATCAGCACCATGAGAGCGACCGCTGGCCAGTAGATCGCCGGATCGCTCTCGCGTGGTCCGAATCGGATCGCGTCGATCACGGTGATCGTCAGCCATAGGCCACCAGTGATGAAAACGAGGAGAATCACTATGAGTGCGAGGCGCGAGCGAAGCATTGCGTCTGAAGGTACCTCGCCGCCACGGCGGCGCGTTATCGAAATGGACGAGACGGCAGTTCGCGGGCTGGTGCCGCCTCGTATGGCAACCGGAGGGCGGCCATGTGGCGGCGCATCGGCCGTGTCGTGTGGCGGGCCTATAAGAACGGCGAGGAGGCGGTCTGGTGGCGCGTGGCGAGGGACGTCGTCGTCGACGACGAGCGCGCGCCGGCCCGCCGCGCCGATGCACGCCGGATCCTGCTAAGAAGGTTTCGGTCGGCCGTCAACCCGGCAGCGGGGAGTTCCGGACGACCTCGATCAGAAAACGAGGGCCGTCCCGCCTCAACCTCGATGTCGACACCCCGCGGCGAGGAGATGTAGCCCTCGGGCGCCGCCGGGCTGGGTTGGCGGCGGCCAGCGCAGCGGAGTCGGGCATGCTGTGAACAGAGGGTCGGCGCGCGGCCCGGCCCGCGCGCCGCCGTGTCGTGCCGCCGCCGAACGTCGCTAGGACTTGACGGCCAGGCGCCGGCGCGCCTTCTGCACCGACGGCAGCGCCTCCTTGGCCTTGGCCAGCGGGCGGGCGCGCACGTCGACGCTGGCCGGTTTCGCGGCGATGGTGATCTCCTCGCCGGTGGCGGGGTTGCGGCCCTTGCGCGCCTTGGTCGCGGGCTTGACGCGCACCGAGAGCTGCACCAGCCCGCCGATGCGCACCTTCTGGGCGTTTGAGAGCTCGTCGAGGACGACCTCGTCGAGCGCGGCCAGCACCCGCTTGGCCTCGGCCTTGCTGAGTTCTGATCGTTCGGCGACGGCCGCGATGAGCTGCGTCTGTGTAAGCGCCAACGCTTCCTCCTAGATTCGAGGTGACAGGGCGATTCAACCGAGTTGGGCCAACGGATGCAGCCCGCCTTCGGTCGCGGAGCCCTACAGGGCGCGGCGGTAGTGCGCCTCGGTGCTGTCGAGGCGTTCCGGCGGGACGCGTTCGCGGAGCAGCTCAAAGCGCGCCCATGAAGCGCATCGGCCGCTCACTGGAATCCGCGCGCACGTCCCGGCCAACAAGGCGCGCCTGGACCCTGATGCTCATGCAGCTTCAACTCGACGGCCTCGCCAGCGACGCACCCGAGCCATCCGAGGCCGGCTCGGGCCCGCAACGCGTCGCAGCCGCCGACGCGCTGTCACCGACCCGGCTGACGCGCTGAGCCTGCACCCCGGCGTCCGGCACCAGCGCCGGTCTCGGCCCAGCGAGTTCCAGCTGTCGCATAGCGGTGTGATGCCGGTACGCGAACGAGCGAATGCCCAGTCGCATGGAGAGCGGCAGCGGGCCAGGAGTCGGTCGAGTACCGGCAACCACCTAGGACGCACAGCCGAGCTGACCGCACGTGCACTGACACCGGGACGACCCCTGGACTTGCACCTTCCAAGCCGAGGTACCGCAGTTCGAGCACCGGAAGACTTCATCGAGGGCGGTCAGGTCGTCGAGCAGTAGTTTGAGGTCGCTCTCGGTTGGCGCCGGGTCTCCCGGCTTGTAGTGACAAAGCCGGTTCGTGACCGAGTTGTCGGTCTGAAGGCGCTTGAGCGCCTGGTCGTCGGCGCGTGGGAAGTTCCCTTTGGCGAGCCCGGAGACGAGCGCGTCAAGGTAGTCCTTGGCAGAGTAGATATTGGCCGGATCGTGGCGGATCGGCAGTCGCATGCGGTAGACGAGTCGCTCCAGCGTGCGCTCGACGGACTGGCGGGCAAGGTTGCCGAGCTCGTCCGCACTATGGCCGGCACTGAGCAACTGGAGCAGGCGTGCCCGTGGCTCGGCCTCACCGAAGTCTGGGCCCAGCCGCGGGTCCCAGCGCGCGACTTTCTGCGTCAGCCAGCCCGTCTCCTGGCTGACGGTCACCATGAGATTGGCGTCGTGCGTCAACAGAAAAACCTGCCAGTCGCTGAACTCGCTGTCGAGCAGCCGCACGAGCCGGGTCCTGTTCGTGGCGTCAAACGAGCTAACGACGTCGTCAAGAACGAAGGTCTTCCACTCGCGCTGCTCGTGCTGCAGGCGAGCCAGGAAGACCGCAAGGCCCAGCGCGTTGAGCTGCGAGGCGCTCATGATCCGCTGCGGCGGCGAGACATCCTCCTGGCCGTCCCACTTCAGGCAGAACTCGATCCCCCCGGCACGCGCCGTGCTGCGAACGAGCTTGACTTCGCCATAGGCGGGGACGTCGACCAGCGCGGCGTAGTAGGTCGTGACGTGCACGTTGAGGTCGTCGAGCGTTTGGTCGATGGCGTCGTCCACGTGACGCTCTGCGATCTCCACCGCGGCGTCGAGCCCCTCGTGCGCGGCCACGGCCCTCGTCAGCTCATCTGCCGCCTTGATCTGGGTTCGGACCAGACCCTGAAGCCGCGACAACTCCAGGAGAGCGGGCCCGACTTCCGCCGGTGCGGCTGCCGCCGCGGCCTGCAGCTCGGCGAGCACCGTTTCGGCGATGGCTGGCGGGACGGGAGGCAGCATCTTGCGGTCCTTGATCGACTGCTCGGACTCGCGGAGATAAGCCCGCAGCTCGTCGCGGGCCGTTCCCATCGCGGCCGCGACCCCATCGAAATGGCCGCCGGCATCCATGAGTGCGGTGAGAGCGCGGCCGCTATGGGTCACTAGTTGCAGATAAGCGCGAACCTGCTGCTCGGCGTCGCGTAGCTGAGCATCCGCAGCGGCGACGTCAGCGGAGCGGACAAAGACCTCGGCCAAGAGCTCTGCCTGCGGCTTGGCCTGCAGACAGAGCGGGCACGCATCACTATCCCAGTCCGCGAGCACGGCCTTGCCGGCAGTCAACAGCGCTCCGAGGCCGGCCTCCCTGGCCCGTTGCTCGTCGCCGAGGACGTCATCCCATAGGCCTGGTGTCGACTCGGCGCGCGCTGCCTCTGCGTCAATGAGCTCCTGAGTGCGGGAGGCGGCCGTCACTGGTGATCTCGTAGCCGGAAGCTCTCCGGGGTTCCAAGCCAACAGGCTGTCGGCGTCGGTCACGGGCGTGGTTAGCCCGGCAGTCTTAGAGAGCTCGGCCAATCGGCCGGCCAAGTCGTTGGCGTCCAGCGGCGCGGCCAGCGCCGCATCCGCTGACTTGCGGTCCGTGTCGGCCTGCCTGCGGATGGCACTGGCGCGCCGTGCCGCAGCGCGCAGGCCGCTCCGAAACTCCAGGAGACGGTCGAGGCCCAGCAATGACATCAGCTCGGCGCGCTTGTCGTTCGCCGACATGTCGACGAAACCGGCCATCGTCTCGTACCGAAGGATGGGGATCGGGCCCGGCACGTAGCCGGCCTCGGCCGGCCCAAGGAGGCGGAGGTCGCCGCCCATGCTGCCGCGCAACTCGCGCACGGCAGAATGCGGGCGGTCCGTCGTGATTTCTACGCTCGCCGCGTCGGCGCAGAGGTGGACGAGGGCGCCGAGACCGATGCCATCGCGATGGATCCACGCCACGTCGCCGGCCGCCCAGTACTCCATGGCGTCGACAAGGCTGCTCTTGCCGCGCCCGTTCTCGGCCTGAACGCACAGGCTGCGCCCGTCGGTCAGCTTGATGGTCTGCTCGCGATTGAACCCACGAAACCCAGCCAGCCGGATCTGCGTGATCTTCATGGCGACCGCTCCGCAGCGTCGGCGGGCAGGCCGGCGAGCATCGAATCCTGGCCGTCATCCGACCATCCGCGCGAACCCCATGCCGCCTGCACGACTGGGGCCAGCCAGGAGCAGCGGTCATCCTCCGCGATCGCTCCGATAATGGACTCAATAACACTGTCAGGCTCGAAGGTCGCCACGGGCTGCGCAACCGTACATGGGGCACCGGTCACTAGCCACCGCACATCCATGTAGAAACACAATGTCCGCCGACGTCTGGACGGGTTTTCGCACAGGTGGAAACCGCACTAGCTCGATTACAGTGCCCCAGTTGCTGGGGCGCGGTCCGGGGCCTCAGCACTGGCGGACCCTACTTCTGCTTTGGACGGAGGCTGTCGCATAAGTCGGGTTGTCGTCCGGCCGGTTTAAGACCATTTGGTGATGGGCCAGCGCTTTGTCGTGTGTGATCGCGATCAGTCGTTTTTGATGCCGCCGGACGTTCGGGAGTGGTTGTCGGATGGGCACCTCGCTTGGTTCGTGATCGATGCTGTCGGCGAGATGGATCTGGGGTCGTTCTATGGGGCCTATCGCCAGGATGGGCGGTCGCGGCCGGCTTATGACCCGGCGATGATGGTCGCGCTGTTGCTCTACGCGTACGCGCGCGGGACTCGGTCCTCGCGAGCGATCGAGCGCGCCTGCGAAGAAGACGTGGCGTTCCGGGTGCTGGCTGCGCAACAGCGGCCAGATCACGCGACGATCGCCCGGTTCGTGGAGCGCCATCAGGACGCGATCGCTGGCCTGTTCGGCGAGGTGCTGTCGTTGTGCGCGAAGAGCGGCCTGGTCAACGTCGGCGTGATCGCCGTCGACGGCACCAAGCTGGCGGGCAACGCGAGTCGCA
>JAOPZW010000395.1 GCA_025963905.1 Solirubrobacterales bacterium
CCGGGCTCGGACACCAGTCGTCGTCAAGCTGAAATTCGATTGGGGATCGAAGGGGGTGAACCACCACATGCACAACATGCTCATGGCGTACACGCAGGCCTTCCTGCAGCGTCTTGGCCGTGACGAGGAGGGGCAGACGGCCGTGGAGTACGCGCTCGTCCTGGCACTCGTCGCGCTCGTCATCGTCGGCGTGCTGGCGACCGGCGCGAGCACGGTCATCTCGCAGGTCGTCGCACAGCTCACCACCACCATCTAGGTAGTGACGAGACGCCGCCTCGCCCCCGCGGGCCCGTCCGGTCGGCGAGGCGGCGTTTTCTGCCTAGGGGCTTTCCACACTTCTCATCCTTTGCGCTCAATGCACTTCTCCGCCATCACATCACGACTCCGTGAGGAAGCAGGCCAGTCGGCCGTCGAGTTCGCGCTCGTCTTGCCGTTGTTCATCGCGTTCGTCTTCCTCATCGTGGAGTTCTCGCGGACGTTCAACGCGTACAACGATGTGAATCAGATGGCGGCGAACGGCGTACGCCTCGCAGCGGTGAACCGCTACCCCGGAGCCGCATCACTGATCGCGTCCGAGGCGGACACCGGTGCCGTCCAGAACAACGCGACCGTGGCGCTGAGCTACCCGAACACCACATGCAATCAGGGTGACCCCGTCCGCGTAACGGTGACTACGCCAATCACCATCCTCTCGCTCAAGCCGTACCTCGATGTCCAGCCCTTGACGCTGACCGGGCATGCGGAAATGCGGATCGAAGTCCCACCGACGGCCGGATGCTGAGCCGCCTTCGACACCTCGCCCGCGACGAGACGGGCTCGTACGGCGTGATGATCGGGCTGCTCATCCCGGTCTTCCTGCTCCTCGGTGTGTTCGCCGTGGACGTGTCCAACTGGTACGTGCACCATCGCCAGCTCCAGATCCAGGCGGACGCCGGCGCCCTCGCCGGCTCGGCCTACTACAAGTTCCCGTGCACCGATGCGCCGATCTCGGCCGCGGCGCAGAGCTATGCGGGCCAGGATCACAACGCGTTCTCGGACATCCCGAGCTCTCGGCTGACGTTCCGGCTCAACCAGGCCAACTACGTCAACCAGAGCACGCCGGGGGACACCGGGCTCACCGGGAGCCCGTGCGCCGACATGGCCGTCGACGTCAAGGTGACCGAGCAGAACATCCCGATGTTCTTCGGGAACCTCTTCAACCCGCTCGCAGACGCGCAGGCCAGGGTCGAGATCCGCCGTCTTCTGGGCGGTGCGCCGATGATGCCGGTCGGCGTCCCGGCGTCCGATCCCAAGCGAGTCCGCCTGACCTTCATCAGCGAGGTCACCGGCGAGGTGCTCGGGATCAAGGATCTCTGCGAGACGTCGCCGGCGAACGGCATGTCCATGTGGGACAACGCCGCGACGAACGCGTCGGGCTACAACAGCGCTAGCGGCGCGTGCGACAAGGCGACGGCGGCCTCGCCGCTCTCGCTCACGTTCAACGACCCGAAGTACGACCGCGTCGGCGTGATCGTCGCGCTGAGCGGCTCGTTGTCCACCATCACCTGCGGCCAGCCGCTCGTCAGCTGCTATCGGTCCTCCACGAGCGGGCTTGGGTTCGTGCACGGCTGGTCAGACCAGCCCGTGGTCTCCGACCCGACGGTGGACCCGACGACGACGGGGTCGCCACCGCAGGCACGCAGCGTCTGGCTGCTGCCCGGCACCTGCGGCGATGCCTACTTCAACACCGCGACGACGTCGTGCACGATCGGGGTCAACGCCAAGGTCGACTTCCAGCCGCGCGAGTACGACGCAAGCGGCAATCCCCGGACGGTCGGCAGCGGCGGTTCGGCGCAGCCTGTCATCGCCGTCAACGCGATCGTGGGCACATCCACCTATCCGATGACCTTCAACACCACCACGAAGACCTGGTCGGTCGCGAGCGTGACGATCCCGCCGGGCGGCGGGGCCTCGACCGTGCAGCTCAGCTGGGAGCAGATGGACAACGCCGTGACAGGGTTCGCGAGTCCGTGCACGACGGCCAACAGTGGGCCCAACAAGAATGCGTGCACGGCGACGTTCGCGAACGTCCTGCAGCGCACGGTGAGCGCAAACCCGACCGTGTCCGGCCCGCTCCAGTTGCTGCAGATCGGCGACGTGAACAACACATCTGGCGTCGATGACGTGCGCGAGTGCTCGTCGACCCAGACCTCATGCACGACGAAGTTCGTCGTGCGGGTCGGCGTGGGTGGCACGCTCGCGCTCTCTCAGCCGAACGATCCGCCCACCGTGCTGCGCGTCGGCGGGGGCGGCAGCCAGAACCAGTCCATCGACTGCGACCCGAATATCTCCACCCTTAAGGACGAGCTGTGGCAGGGCTGCGCGCCGGATTACCGTCGCAACACGGGCCAGACATGCCCGCCGAATACCGTCTTCGGCACGCCGCAGCCTTGGTACTGCGTAGGGACACAGACCGGTGCGTCTGTGAACGACGTCGCGGCGGGCATGAACCACCGGATCCTCGGGAGTGAGAAGCCGACCGCGTGCACGAGCCCGAACCATTGGCCGAACTATGATCCGAGCAGCGATCCGAGGATCCTTCCGCTGTTCGTCGTTCCATACGGTTCCTTCCAGGGCACCGGCAACCAGACGTTCCCGATCCAGGACTTCGCCTACTTCTACGTCACCGGGTGGAGAGGCCAGGGCGGCGGATTCGACAACCCGTGCCAGGGCAACGGCGACGATCCGGTCATCGCCGGATCCATCGCTGGGCACTTCATCAAGTACATCGCGCACGCCGGCAAACCCGATGACCAGCCGTGCGATCTCAACAACTCGATTAGCGGCTGCGTCGCCGTCATGACGCGATAGGGGGGAACCACCATGGAGGCAACGCAGAAGCGCTCGCCGCTCGAGGAGGTCCGGAGGTTCGCCGGCACCCGACGCGGCGCGATCACGATCGCGGCCGGTGCTGCGGCGCTCGCGGGAATCGTGCTCCTGACGTTCATCAGCCAGTACAAGCAGAGCGTGCAGAACGGGACGCTGCAGCACCCAGCGCTCGTCGCCGACCGGCTGATTCCCAAGGGCACGTCGGGTTCCGTCATCGTGACCGGCGGGTTCTTCAAGCCTGCCTCGGTGCAGCAGGACAGCCTGCAGACCGGGGCACTGACCAGCGCCACGGCGCTGGCAGGCAAGGTCGCGACCCACGACGTCTATCCAGGCGAGCAGCTCACCACGGCGGATTTCGCGTCGGGCGCCGATCCGCTGCGGGGGCAGCTCGCGGGTGACCAGCGGGCCATCAACATTCCGATCGACTCGGCTCACGGGCTCGCGGGTGCGGTCCGCGCCGGCGACAAGGTCGACGTCCTCGCCGGATTCAACGCTGCCAACTCGGCCAGCGGGCGCGGTCGTCCCGAGCTACGGACCCTGGCCGAGAACCTGCTCGTCCTCAAGGCGCCGGCGGTCGGCAACACACAGAACGGCAACGCATCGCAGAACCTCACGATTCGCGCGAGTGGCGATCTGGCAGCGCAGCTGGCCTTCGCCAGCGACAATGGCAAGATCTGGTTCGTGCTCCGGCCGCCGGCTGGTGCCACGAACACGCGTCCGTCATCCGTGACGCTTGATTCGCTGCTGTCCGGGGCGCCCACCATCACGGTGGGGCCATGACGTCCTCGCCGATCCGCACCCTCGTCGCGGTCGATCACATGATCGACCCTCGGACCGTCGAGGTCATCGTCGACGACCCGAAGATCAACGTCGTCGGAGTGGTCGACCAGGAGGCCGGCGTGCCGGGCACCGACGCCGCCCGCGCCGACGTGATGCTCGTTGTCTGCGGAGCGGGCTCCCAGGGCGCGCTCGAGTTCGTCTCTGCGGCCGTGCGCGAGCGCAGCGGCCAGCCGGTGATCGTCGTCTGCGCAGGGAGCCCGAACGGCTTCATCCGCGATGTCCTCGCCTCGGGTGCCGATGACATCGTGCTGATCGAGGACCACCCGACCCCGGCTCCGGAGACCTACTTCGCGATGCACAAGGCGCTGGCACGGCGGTCGAGTGCACCGGCGGACGATGCCCACGGCAGTTTCGTGTGCGTGCTGGGGCCGAAGGGCGGTATCGGCAAGACGCTGACCGCCGCCAACCTCGGCGTGAGCCTGGCCGACGCCGGCTACAGCACCGTGATGGTCGACCTGGACCTGCAGTTCGGGGACCTGGGGCTCGCGCTCGGCCTTCAGCCTGAGCGGACGATCTATGACCTGGCGACCTCCGGCGGCGTGCTCGACGCGGGCAAGATCGAGGCGTACCTCACAGAGCACCCCTCGACGGCGAAGGTGCTGCTGGCGCCGGTCCGCCCCGATCAGGCCGGTGTGATCACGGTCGACTTCCTCAAGGACCTCTACGAGGCGCTACGCGCGACCTTCGACTTCGTCGTGGTCGACACGCCCCCCGGCTTCACGCCGGAGGTGATCGCGACGATCGACGCAGCGTCGTCGATCTGCATGATCGGCATGCTCGACGCGCCGTCACTGAAGAATACGAAGCTCGGCCTGGAGACCCTGCAGCTCATGGGGTACTCGATGGACCGCATCCGGCTCGTGCTGAACCGGGCGGACACGAGCGTCGGGATCAGCCACTCCGACGTGGTGGCCGTGCTGGGCCGCGCTCCGGACGTGCTGATCCCGAGCCAGCGTGAAGTCGTGCGCTCGATCAACGCCGGGGAGCCCATCGTGCTGGCTAGCAAGCGCTCGGAGCCGGCGAAGGCATTCCGCGCACTCGCCGAGCTCTACGTGTCGGACCGGACGCCAGCAGACACCACGAACAGCCGCGGCCGCAAGCTGCTGCGCAGGGGGTAAGGCCATGGAGCTTCGTGAGCGCATTGCGGCGGTGCGGCCCGCACAAGACGAGATCGTCGAGGACGCGTTCGCCGAGGTCCGCGATCGCGTCCACTCGGCGCTCATCGCTGAGCTCGGGCCGCAGCTGGCGAGCACCGACCTCGAGCAGCACGTGTTGCGCGAGCGCGTCCGGGTCCAGGCCCGCGCGCGCCTGGCGGAGGAGCGCGGCCTCTCAGTGGCCGATCGCGAGCGGCTCGTCGACGAGATTGCCGACGACACCCTCGGCCACGGTCCGATCGAGAAGCTCCTCGCCGATGACTCTGTCACCGAGATCATGGTCAACGGACCGCGCGACGTCTGGATCGAGCGCCGGGGCCAGCTGCACCCGACTGCCGTGCGCTTCACGGACGACGCGCACCTGCGCCGGATCATCTCGAAGATCGCCGCTCAGGTCGGCCGGCGGGTCGACGAATCCTCGCCGATGCTGGACGCGCGGCTGCCCGACGGCAGCCGTGTCAACGCCGTGCTGCCGCCGCTGTCGCTGTCGGGGCCGCTCCTGACGATCCGTAAGTTCGGCCGTGAGCGGTTGAAGTTTGCCGACATGGTCCGCATCGGGACGGTGACGCAGGATGGGGTCGGGCTTCTGCAGGCGTGCCTGCACGCGCGGCTGAACATCCTCGTGTCCGGCGGCACGGGCTCGGGCAAGACGACCCTGCTCAACGCCATGTCGGCCGAGATCTCGGCCGACGAGCGGGTTGTGACGATCGAAGACGCCGCCGAGCTGAGGCTGAACCAGCGCCACGTTCTTCGCCTCGAGTCGCGACCGTCGAACATCGAAGGCGAAGGCGAAGTCGCCATCCGCGATCTCGTCCGCAACGCACTGCGCATGCGGCCCGACCGGATCATCGTCGGGGAGGTCCGCGGGGCCGAGGCCCTCGACATGCTTCAGGCGATGAACACCGGTCATGACGGGTCCCTGAGCACCGTCCACGCCAACTCGCCCCGCGATGCGCTCTCCCGTATCGAGACCATGGTTCTGATGGCCGGCTATGACCTTCCGATGCGGGCGATCCGCCAGCAGGTCGCCTCGGCGGTCGACCTGATCGTCCACCTCGAGCGCCTGGCGGATGGCACGCGACGGGTCACGGCGATCACCGAGGTCATGCGCATCGAGGGCGAGGTCATCACGACCGGCGACCTGTTCGTCTTCCATGTCGAGGACGTCAGCTCGGATGGCGCCGTCACCGGAAGCCTTCGCTGGACCGGCCTGCGTCCTACGTTCCTGCCGAAGTTCGAGCGACGCGGCGTGAAGCTGCCTGCCGCTCTGCAGGGCCCCGTGCACGAGGTGGCGGACCTCGCGTCGAGGATCGGAGCGAGATGAGCAGGCGTGTTGTCCTCCTCCTCGCGATGGCGGTCGCGCTCGTCGGGCCGGTGGCATCCGCGCAGGCGGCCACCGGCGCGGAGCTGTCTGAGGCGTCGGGGCAGCGATTCCCGGTGAAGGCCTTCGTTCTCACCCTGCCGCGTCAGGAGTCCGTGACGGCGGCGGACGTGCAGGTGCGGGAGAACGGTCAGGACGTCGCGGGGCTCACGGTCACGCCCGGAGGCGCCGCCGGAGCCACGACCTTCGGCACGATGCTCGTGATCGACACGAGCCTGAGCATGCACGGAGCGTCGATCCAGCAGGCGATGGCAGCCGCGCGGCAGTTCGCCGCTCATCGTCCTCCTCAGCAGCGCCTCGGAATCGTGTTCTTCAACCGTACGCCGTCGCTCGTGCTGCGCCCCACGACGAACGCGGCGCAGATCAACTCGGTGCTGGCCTCGACGCCGACGCTCAGCCCGGGGACGCGCATCTACGACGCGGCCGCGGTCGCGCTCCGCGAGCTCGCGAAGGATCACGTCTCGGTGGGCTCGCTCGTGCTCCTGTCCGACGGCGCAGACACGGGAAGCACCGTACCGACCGCGGCCGTCGCCGGCCTGGCGCGGAAGATGAGGACACGCGTCTTCACGGTGGGCCTGCGCTCGAAGAGCTACGACGGAACGACGCTCCTCGGCCTGGCAAACGACACCGGCGGTCGCTACGCCGACACGACCGGCAAGCGGCTCGAGGCGATCTTCGCCGCGCTGGGCTCCCGCCTCGGGCGGGAGTACCTCGTCACGTACAAGTCCCTGGCCCCTCTGGGCGGCCGCGTCAGCGTGATCACCACGGTCAATGGTGTGCCGGGGACGGCTTCCGCCACGTACGTCGCTCCGGCCTTCCGGCTTCCCTCCGGCTCGGCGCCAGGCTCGCACGCGCGCGTTGTTGCATCGAGCGGGAACCTGGTGATCGCCGCGCTCGCTGCACTGCTCGTCGGGCTCGGCGTCCTTGTGCTCGTCCGTCCCGTCCACCGGACCGTGCGGTCGCGGATCGGCGATTTCACTGCAGGCCCCGGTGACCTCGGAGTCGACGACGTGCTCGAGGCTGTCGACGGGCCACGAGGAACCGACCGGGGCAGGCAGCGGCGGCCGTCGGAGCGCTGGGCGAGCTTCGCCCGGGACGTCGACGTCGCGGGTATGCGGACGTCGCCTGAGAAGATCGCGATCTACACCGTGATCGGGACAGCGGTCGCGATGCTCGCCGCCATCGCAATCGGGAATCGGTACCTCGCCGTCATGCTGCTGCCCAGCCCGATCCTCATGCGCATGTTCGTCGCGTCGCGCGCCTCGCGTCAGCGCCGCGAGTTCGAGTCGCAGCTCGCGGACAATCTGCAGGTCATCGGCTCCGCGATGCGCTCGGGGCAGTCGTTCGTGGGCGCGCTGTCGGTCGCCGTCGAGGACGCCCCGGAGCCGGCCCGACGCGAGCTCCACCGCGCAATCACCGACGAGCGACTCGGCGTGCCGCTCGACGAGGCGCTCGGGCGCGTGGCCGAACGCATGCGCAGCGAGGAGCTCGGGTACGTGGGCCTCGTCGCCACGCTTCAGCGCGACACGGGTGGCAACACCGCCGAGGTCCTGGACCGCATCACCGACACGATTCGCGGGCGAGCTGAGCTCAATCGCCTCATCCAGACGCTGACTGCGCAGGGCAGGCTCGGCGGCGGGATCGTCACGGGGCTTCCAGTCGCGCTTGCCGCGTTCTTCGTCGTCACCAAGCCGAGTTACTTCAAGCCGCTCGTCACTTCCAGCGTTGGCTGGTTGCTCATCACAGGGGCTGTCCTGATGCTCGTCGCCGGCTGGCTGGTCATCCGCAAGATCGTCAACATCAAGGTCTAGGTAGCCGTGCTCATTCTTGCTCTCCTCGCCCTCGCCCTCGGAGGTCTCGCCGTCGCCGCGCTTGTCTGGTCCCTGGCTTTGCCAAGGACGCGTGCCGCTGCGCGAATCGAAGATCTCGGGGCCTACGGCTATGCCGCCGCGGTGCCGCTGCTCGCGAACGACGAGCTCGAGCCCGCCGATGGTCCGTTGACCGCGCTGGCTCGCCGGCTGGGCGATATTGTGGGCGACCGTCTCGGGACCGTGAAGGAGGCGGACCTTCGCCAGCTGCTTGTCGCCGCGGGGATGTACCGCACATCTGCGCGTACGTTGCTCGGCTACCGCGTGCTCGCTGCGGTGGGTCTCGGCGCCTTCGGTCTCCTGATCGGGAACAACCTCTTCATGCGCGTCGCCGCTGCCCTCTTCACCGGCTTCTGCGGCTGGATGCTCACCTTGGCCTACGTCCGGCGGCGTGGACAGGCGCGTGCGTTGGAGATCGAGCGAGAGGTCCCGAACCTGATCGACCAGCTGGTGGTCACGATCGAAGCGGGCGTCGGGTTCTCGTCGTCGCTGCAGATGTCCGCGGGACGGTTCAAGGGGGCGCTCGGCGAGGAGATGCGTCTGACCCTCCAGGAGCAGCGCATGGGTGTCGCGCTTACCGACTCGCTCACGAATCTGCGCGAGCGAGTCGACTCGCCGAACCTCAAGTCGTTCGTCCGGGCAGTCGTCCAGGGCGAGAAGCTGGGCGTCTCGATCGGG
Source organism: Solirubrobacterales bacterium (assembly GCA_025963905.1). Taxonomy (GTDB): domain Bacteria; phylum Actinomycetota; class Thermoleophilia; order Solirubrobacterales; family Solirubrobacteraceae; genus JAOPZW01. The sequence continues at coordinate 8,790 of JAOPZW010000395.1, forward strand.
CACGTCATGCGGGAGCTCGGGATCGACATGCGCAAGCGCCGCCGGCAGATGGCGGAGGAGCAGGCAGCAAAGACGCCGGTGAAGATGCTGCTCCCGCTCGTCTTCCTCATCCTGCCCACGATGTTCATCGTCCTCCTGGCGCCCCCGCTCATCACACTCATGAACGGGTGGGGGTCCTGACGGTGACGCCGGCGTCGAGTCTCGATCGCGCGCTCGCCGCGCTGCTCGAGGGAACGGCGCCAACTGACCCGTCGCCGGCGTGGGAGGTCGTCGAGCACGTGCTCACGGCCGGCTATGCGGAGGTGCTTGACCTCGAGGCTGAGCGGGTCCAGCTCGAGCACCGGCTGAGGCTCGCAACCGGCGATGACGGCGCCCCCGAGGCGTTGACGGCGATCACCGAAGCCATGGGTGACCTCGAGCTGCGTGTCGACGGGCTGCGCTCACGCCTCGCCGAGGTGGACCGGCGCCATCGCGCGCCGCTCTGGTCGGCGAACGAGCAACTCAGCCCGTCGCGCGGAACCGCCTGAGCAGCGCCACAGCCGCCCCGCGATCCGAGACTCCGAGCTTGCGAACCAGGCCGGATACGTGACGTCGCACGGTCACGTCGCTGATCCCGAGCCGCCGCCCGATGTCGCGCGTGGAGAAGCCTCCGTCCAGGAGCACGAGGACTTCCCACTCGCGGTCGCTCAGCCCCTCGCGACCCGGAACGAGGTCGGGGATGCCCCCGCGATTTCCCCGGCGGCGGAACTCGTGGAGCACGCGCGTCACGAGCACCCGCGGGAGCGCGGCCTCGCCGTCCACGACGCCCTGTACGGCGAAAGGCAGCCGATCGGGGTCGGTGTCCTTGAGCAGGTAGCCGCGGGCGCCGGCGTTCAGCGCGGCGAAGAGCGCGTCGTCGTCGGCGGTCGCCGCGAGGATGACCAGGGCCGTGTGTGGCACGGTCCTAGCAATGGCGGCTACGGCGGCTACGCCGCCGCCCGGAAGGTCAGCGTCGATCAGGCAGACATCGGGTGTGGTGCCGATCGCCGCCAGCTCGGCATCCTGCGCGGTGGCGACCTCGGCCACGATCTCCATTCCGTGCGCCTCAAGCGCGATGCGCACCCCCTCGCGCGTCGCCTCCTGGGCGTCCGCCAGTAGGACGCGCAGGCTCACGGCAGCTCGATCTCGATGCGCGTGCCGGCCCCCGGCGAGGACTCGACGCCGAACTTGCCGCCCAGTGCCTCGATGCGCTCCTGCATGCTCTCGAGCCCCATGCTGTCCGGGCGTCGCGGTGCCTCGGGGTCGAAGCCGACGCCGTTGTCCGCGATGCGCACGAACAGCCCGCGATCCGTTCGGAGGCTGATCCAGACCTCGTGCGCCTCGCCGTGCCGCGCGGCGTTGCCGATGGCTTCGCGCATCACGCGCAGGAGCGCGTCGCGGACCTCCGGAGCGACTTCGACGTCGCGCTCGACGTCGAAGTGCGTCTCGATCCCCGCGCGCGCGGCCGTGCTGCGCGCCGCGTCCTCCATCGATCGGTCGAGCGGCTCATGTGTCGGCCGGTTGAGCGCGGCGATAGCCAACCGGGACTCCTCGAGTGCCCGCTCGGCCGCACTGACCAGGTCGTCGCCGGCCCGCTTACGCTCCGGGCTATCCCCGACGAGTCGCCGGCTTTGCACGGTGATGTAGGCGAGCTCCTGCGCCAGGCCGTCGTGGAGGTCGCGGGCCATCCGGCGGCGCTCGCGTAGGACAGCGGCCTCCGCGACGCGCCGCTGATAGCTGGCGATCTCCCGCCCGCAGCCGATGAGCAGCGTGACGAAGGCAAGGAGGCGGATCACGTCGCCCGCCCAGTCACCGGGCACCACGAGGAAGTCCAAGCGCGCGACGCTCGCGAGCGTCAATGTCATGGCCATCCACCCCAACAGGTCGTCGCGGCGAGCGACCGCGCGGCGGATGAACCCGATCCCCGCCGTCGCGACGGCAGTCAGGACCGCGACCTGCAGCGCGATGGCGAGGCCCATCGGGCCGATCGACTCGCGCTCGAGCTCGCCGGTCGGGCTAATGGCCAACTTGCCCGCGGTTATCGGTCCCGCGATCGCGGCCAGGATCGCCAGTGCGGCGATCACGAGCAGCGCGAGCACGAGCACCCGGCGGATCCGCTGGCGCGGCTGGGCGATCGGCGTGTCCGGGAGCCACGCCGCCGCCACGAGGCCGGCGAAGGCCAGGGAGTGGGCCGCAAGCGGCGCCCAGCCTGCGAACAGGTGGCGGTCGGACGCCAGAACGCAGGGCACCAGGACGAAGACGAAGTCGACGAGGGCGTACACCGCGAGGCTCGAAGCGAGCAGGACGTCCATCTGGGCCGCCGTGCGCCGGGCGCGACCCCAGAACAGCGAGGCGGCCAGGGCGGGCCCGATCGTCGCGACTGATTCGATGGCAGCCCGGACCGCCTGGTGCGCGAACGTCGTGTCGACGTCCCCCACGCCGGCTCCGGCGATGCTGACCACGAGGGCCGCGAATGCGACCAGCAGGCAGGCGCGCAGGATAGGGACCTCGCGGGGCGCATGCGCTTCCACGACGGCGTCGGCGCCCCCGTCTTGCAACGTCGCCTGTGCGGTCCCCCAAGCGCTCATGTCAGACGCCTTTAACGTCGATAGAAACGTCGATGATCATTTTTCCCGCACGCAGTCTTGCGCACGTATCATGCCCGGAGCGGTAGGGACATCGATGGGGGGACAATTGAAGATGTCGGGGGACACTTCGGAGGTAGCGGCTGCGCGCCTCCTTTTGGTCGACGATCACGCGCTGTTCCGGCGCGGGTTGAGGCGGCTGCTCGAGGGGCATGGGTTCGAGGTCGCCGGGGAGGCGTCGAACGGACGCGCAGCGGTGCAGCTCGCTGCGGAGCTCGAGCCGGAGATCATCATCATGGACCTCTCGATGCCGCTCATGGGCGGCGTGGAGGCCATCACGCACATCGTGAAGCGCAACCCGGACGCTCGCATCCTGGTGCTGACCATCTCGGCCGGTGAGGCCGAGGTGCTCGACGCGCTGCTGGTCGGCGCCTGCGGCTACCTGCTCAAGGACGCCCGCGCCGAGGACATCGTCCAGGGTGTGCGGGCCGCGGCCGCCGGAGAGTCGATGATCTCGCCGCGCATCGCTTCCCGCCTCGTCATGAGGCTGCGGGAAGCGGCGCCGGTCGAGCACCCGTCCGTCGGCGAGCTCTCGGACGCCGAGCTCACCGATCGAGAGATGGAGATCCTACGTCTGATCGCGTGCGGCAAGGAGAACTCCGCGATCGCCGACGAGCTGTTCATCAGCCCCAAGACGGTCAAGAACCACGTCGCGTCGATCCTGGGGAAGCTCAACATCGAGAATCGCATCCAGGCAGCGGTCGTCGCGGTCAGGAGCGGGTTGGTCCAGTAGCGCCTACCCCTCCTCGATCGCCAACCCCTCCGCCACCGCCGGCGTCCCGTCCGGCCGCTCATAGCGGACGTCGACCGAGTCGTTCTGGCGGTACGTACCGACGCCCCAGGCGCCGAGGAACCAGCGCCAGCCGCTGATGCGGTCCTTCTTCATCGCGCGCTGGAAGACGAGGGCGCCGTCGCGGACCTGGTAGTCGTCGCCGGGGTTCTGGCGGACGCCGTTGACGTAGACGTCGAAGGGGGAGCGCACCTCGGACGGGAGCCTCACGACGGACCGGGGCATCGTTTGGGGATCATGGCAGGCTGGCCATGTCAGAGCCCGTCGTCAGATCCAAGATCACGCCGTCGCCGATCGTGCGCGTCCTCAACCAGGATGTCGGGCGCTATCACCGGTGGTGCACACCGTCGATCCTCGAGCACCAGGAGCGGGTGGAGGACTTCTACGCATCCGACGTGTCGATCTCGGCCGGGTTCTTCGGCACGCTGGTCGACCACACCGGCGTCTTCGGCGAGGCCGAGCGCTTCGCGGCGGACGCGCAGGGCGCAGACCGCACGATGTTCTCGGTGCACGGCTCCAGCGGGTCGAACTTCATCGTGCTGCGGGCGATCGCGCTGGAGCGAACCGATGCGTTGATCCTCGTCGCGCGCAACATCCACCACTCGGTGATCAACGCGCTGAAGGCGTTCGGGCTGGACTTCCGCTTCCTGCCCACGCCGTACGAGCCGCGCTTCGAGGCGCTGCTGCCCCCTAGCGTCGACGAGGTCCGCGAGGGCCTGCGCCGCTATCCAGAGGCGCTGGCGGTGCTCTACACGAGCCCGACCTACGAGGGCCTGGCTGCCAACACGCAGGCGATCGCAGAGCTCGTCCACGAGACCTCGGACCACGCGATGCTGATCGTCGACGAGGCGTGGGGCGGGCACCTCCACTTCCATCCCGAGCTGCCGACCAGCGCGATGGCCTCGGGCGCGGACATCTGCGTGCAGTCCACCCACAAGCTGGCGGGCGGGCTGCAGCAGACGGGCCTGATCCACTGGCGCGAGGGTCGCGTGGACTCCGAGCTCATGGAGGAGGCATACCGCGAGTACGTCACGACCTCGCCCAGCTACCACCTGCTCGCCTCCGCGGACGCCGCCGTGCGCACCCTGGCCGCCGAGGGTGAGGAGGCGCTGGGCACCGCGATCGGGCGCACGCGCGACCTCAAGGCCCAGCTGCAGGAACGCCTGCCCGACCTGGACTTCCTCGACGATCCCGCGTGGCTGGACTCCGTCGCCACGCACGTCGCCGGGCACGACCCGATCAAGACGACGGTCGGCATCAGCCGCTACGGGCTGTCGGGCTACGACGTGGCCAAGGAGCTCGTCGAGCGCCACATCGTCATCGAGAAGGCGGGCGTCAACACGATCACGCTGATCACGACCTTCCAGCTCGGCGCCGACGCCGTGGGCGACACG
>JAOPZW010000435.1 GCA_025963905.1 Solirubrobacterales bacterium
CCGATGTGCGACCTCTTCCTCGTCCTGGCCCAGACCGACGAGGGCGTGGGGTGCTTCGCGGTCCCGCGGATCCTGCCCGACGGCACGCGCAACACGTTTCGCCTGCAGCGCCTCAAGGACAAGCTGGGCAACCGCTCCAACGCCTCCAGCGAGGTCGAGTTCGACGGCACGTGGGGGCGCATGGTGGGCGCGCCGGGCCGCGGGGTGCCGACGATCATCGAGATGGTCGGCCACACGCGCCTGGACTGCGTCATCGGCTCGGCGTCCGGCATGCGCTCGGCGGTGGCCAACGCGACCTGGCACGCCGCCCACCGCGCCGCGTTCGGCCGGACGCTGATCGACCAGCCGCTCATGCGCAACGTGCTGGCCGACCTGGCGATCGAGAGCGAGGCGGCGACGGTCCTGGCGATGCGCCTCGCACGCGCCTACGACGACGCCCAGGCGGGCGACGAGCAGGCGCTCGCGCTCAAGCGCCTGGGCACCGCGGTCGGCAAGTACTGGGTCTGCAAGCGCTTCCCGCCGCTCGCCGCCGAGGCCCTGGAGTGCCTGGGCGGCAACGGATACGTCGAGGAGTCGGGGATGCCGGCGCTCTACCGCGAGGCGCCGCTGAACTCCGTCTGGGAGGGGTCGGGCAACGTCAACGCGCTCGACGTGCTGCGCGCGCTCGCCAAGGCCCCGGCGGCGCTGGAGGCCTTCCTCGCCGAAGTCGACGAGGCCGCCGGCGCCGATGCGCGCCTGGACGCCTTCGTGCGGGACCTGCGCGCGGAGTTCGCCGACCTCGAGGCCATCGAGGTGCGCTCGCGTCGCGTCGTGGAGAAGATGGCGCTGGCGCTGCAGGGCTCGCTCCTCGTGCGCCACGCGCCGCCCGCGGTCGCCGACGCGTTCTGCGCCGCCCGCCTGGCGGGCGACGCGGGACTGGCGTTCGGGACGCTGCCCCCCGGCGCCGACGTCGGCGCGATCGTCGCCCGCCACACGCCCGCGGGCTGAGTCGCCCGCGAACACGCCCCCGGCGCCCTCGCGGCCTGCGACCATTCGTCCATGTTCAGCAGCACCGGCTCGATCCAGCTCGCCCGGGTCTTCGGGATCCGCATCGGCGCGAGCCCGAGCTGGTTCTTCGTGCTGTTCATCCTCATCTACGGGCTGTCGGGCTACTTCTCCAACGTGCTGCCCGACGCGTCCAACGCCACGGCCTACGGGCTGGCCGTCCTGGCCGCGGTCCTGTTCTTCGTCTCGCTCGTGCTGCACGAGCTCGGCCACGCCCTCGTCGCCCGCCGCAGTGGCATCGGCATCGCGGGCATCGACCTGTGGTTCTTCGGGGGCATCGCGAAGATGACGCGCGACACGAGCTCGCCGGGCGAGGAGCTGCGGGTCGCCGCGGCGGGCCCGGCGGTCACGCTGCTGATCGTCGCCTTGTGCGTGGCGGTGGGGGTGCTCACCTCCGGCGCCCACCACTTCTTCGACTCGGCCATCCTCAGCAACCGGCCGACGACCGCGGCGCTCGCGCTGCTGGGCTGGCTGGCGCTCATCAACGGGGTGCTGTTCCTCTTCAACATGATCCCCGCCTATCCGCTGGACGGGGGGCGCATCGCGCGGGCGGTCGCGTGGCAGGTCACGGGCGACCGCAACCGCGGCACGCGCTTCTCCGCGCGCCTGGGCCAGCTCTTCTCCTGGCTGCTGATCGGCATCGGCCTCTTCGAGCTGTTCACCTCGGACGCGATCAACGGGCTGTACCTGATCTTCCTGGGCTGGTTCCTGGGCCAGGGGGCGCGCGGCGCGGTGGTGACCAGCCGCTTCTCCGACCGCCTGGACGGGGTGACGGTCGCCGACCTCATGGACGCCCAGCCGGTGTGGATCCCCGGCGAGCTGTCGGTGTCCGAGGCCCAGGACGAGTTCTTCCACCGCTACCGCTGGCCGTGGTTCCCGGTGGCCGACGGGACGACCGGGCGCTTCCTGGGCCTGCTCGAGCAGGAGCGCGTCGACGGCGCCGTCGAGGCCGGGCAGCCCGCGCTCGAGGTCGGCGACGTGGTGGAGCCCGGCCGCGCCGAGGACGACGTCAGCGTGCGCGGCGACACGCCCATCGAGGCGCTCCTGAGCTCGGAGGGCCTGCGCACCCGCGGGGCCCTCATGGTCGTCGATGCCGACGACCGCCTGTGTGGCGTCATCACCATCGAGCAGCTGCGCCGCGCGGTCGCCGCGGCGGCGCATTAGGAGCCCAACCGGGCGGGCTCCAGGGCACCTGGGCGGCCCCTGGGGGAGGGGCCGTCGCCAAAGCGCGAGTTATAGAGTCCGATGCCTACCGGCCCCACGGGCCCACAGCACGAACCTTCCGAAGAGAGCCATGCCAGCACACGACGTCCTCATCATCGGCGCGGGCCTCGCAGGGCAGCGCGCCGCCCTGGCCGCGGCCGACGCGGGTGCTTCAGTGGCCATCATGAGCAAGGTCCACCCGGTGCGCTCGCACTCGGTCGCGGCCGCCGGCGGCATCAACGCCGCGATCAACGTGTCGGACAGCTGGGAGTCCCACGCCTACGACACCGTCAAGGGCTCGGACTTCCTCGGCGACCAGGACGCGATCGAGGTGATGTGCCGCGAGGCGCCCAAGGAGGTGCTGCACCTCGAGCACATCGGCGTCACCTTCTTCCGCAACGAGAAGGGCGAGCTCGACCTGCGCGCCTTCGGCGGCGCCTCGATGAAGCGCACCGCCTACGTGGCCGACATCACCGGCCAGGCGATCCTCCACGTGCTCTACGAGCAGCTCATGAAGTACCACGAGTCCGTCGATCGCTACGAGGAGTGGTTCACCACCTCACTGCTGCTCGACGACGACGGCAGGTGCGTCGGGTGCGTCGCGCGCGACGTCCGCAGCGGGCGCATGGAGACCTTCACCGCGAAGGCCGTGATCCTCGCCTCCGGCGGCGCCGGCCAGTGCTTCAAGCCCACCACCAACGCCCTCATCTGCACGGCCGACGGCATCGCCCAGGCCTACGCCATCGGCGCGCCGCTGATGGACATGGAGATGATCCAGTACCACCCCACGACGCTCGCCGAGAACGGCTTCCTCATCACCGAGGGCGCCCGCGGCGAGGGCGCGTACCTGCTGAACGCCGACGGCGAGCGCTTCATGGAGAAGTACGCGCCCAACAAGATGGAGCTCGCCTCGCGCGACGTCGTCTCGCGCGCCGAGCAGACGGAGATCAACGAGGGCCGCGGCGTGGGCGTCGACGGCCAGGGCATCTACCTCGACATCACCGTCGTGCCCCGCAAGCGCGTGCACGAGGCGCTGCGCGAGATCGTGAACATCGGCAAGGACTTCGCCGGCGTGGACATCACGCGCGAGCCGATCATGATCCAGCCCGGTCAGCACTACATCATGGGCGGCGTCAAGACCGACGTGAACGGCCGCACCCCGATCGACGGCCTGTACGCGGCGGGCGAGGTCGCCTGCGTCTCGGTCCACGGCGGCAACCGCCTCGGCGCCAACTCGCTGCT
>JAOPZW010000479.1 GCA_025963905.1 Solirubrobacterales bacterium
TCGATGTACGCCCTGTTGATCTGGCGCGGCTTACGCGTCCTCACCATGGCCAAGAATCTCTACGGCGCGCTCGTGGCGGGCGGGATCGTCGCGATGCTCATGTTCCAGGTCTTCGTCAACGTCGGGATGAACGTCGGGATCATGCCGATCACCGGTATCCCGTTGCCGCTCTTCAGCTACGGCGGCTCATCCGTCCTCACAACCTTCCTGGCCGTCGGCCTCCTGCAGTCGATCTACGCGCAGGGGCGCGCATCGGCTGCCCTCAAGGGCCGCGTGCTGGGCTTCTAGAATCTTCGAGAGAGAGAAAACGTGAAGAAGCAAGTACTTGTCAGTGTCGATCGGGGAGAGACCCGTGTCGCGCTGATGGAGGCGACCGATGGGTCGTCACCCTCAAAGACCCCGCAGCGCCGCGGCCGCAGGAAGGCCGATCCCGCCGCGGGCTATCGCGTCGCCGAGCTGTACCTCGAGCGCCGCGGAAACCGCTCCATCGTGGGCAACATCTACAAGGGCCGGGTCGACAACGTCCTGGCCGGCCTCGAGGCGGCGTTCGTCGACATCGGCCTCGAGAAGAACGGCTTCCTGCACGTCGACGAGATCGTGCTGCCCGGCGTGGAGACCCCGCGCCGCGGCCGCGGCAAGGAGGGCGGCAAGAAGATCACCGACCTCCTCAAGCCCGGCCAGGAGGTCGTCGTGCAGGTCGTCAAGGACCCGTTGAAGACCAAGGGCGCCCGGCTCTCCATGGAGCTGACCGTCGCCGGCCGCTACATGGTCTACACGCCGACCGGCGAGGGCATCGGGGTCTCCAAGCGGCTCGACGACAAGGAGCGCGAGCGGCTGCGCAGGGAGGCCAAGGCGCTGGACCTCCGGGGCGGCGGGGCGATCATCCGCACCGCGGCCGACGGCGCCAAGCGCGAGGACTTCGAGCGCGAGCTGCAGTACCTGTTCAAGCTGCACGAGGTCCTGCAGAAGCGCGTCGCCGAGGCCACCGCGCCGAGCCTCGTGTTCCAGGAGGCCGACCTGTCGGTGCGCGTCGTGCGCGACATCTTCAGCGCCCACTTCGAGCGCGCTGTCGTCGACGACCCCCAGCAGTACCAGCGCCTGGTCTCGTTCTTCACGCGCACGGCGCCCGAGCTGGTGGATCGCGTCGAGCTCTACGAGGAGTCCACGCCGCTGTTCGAGGCCTACGGCGTCGAGCGGGTCATCGAGGGCCTCGTGTCGCGCCGCGTAGACCTGCCCTCCGGCGGCTACCTGATGATCGACTACGCCGAGGCGCTGACCGTCATCGACGTGAACTCCGGCTCGTTCGTCGGGCGCGGCAAGCAGGCCCGCCTGGAGGACACGATCACGCGCACGAACCTCGAGGCGGCCGAGGCGGTGGTCAACGAGCTGCGCCTGCGCGACATCGGCGGCATCATCGTCATCGACTTCATCGACATGGCCCGCGCCCGCAACCGCGACGCCGTCATGAAGACGCTGCGCAAGGCCCTCGACGAGGACCGCACGAAGACGTTCACCGCCGAGATCTCACGCCTCGGGCTGGTCGAGATGACCCGCCAGAACGTCACCGAGGGCGTGCGCGAGATCATGACCCGCCCGTGCCCGACCTGCGACGGCGACGGCGTGGTGCTCTCCGAGGAGACGATCGCGATCGAGTTCGAGCGCCGCCTGCGCGAGCTCGCCTCGCGCGCGCCGCGCAAGACCGAGGCGTTCCTCGTCCAGATGAACGCGAAGGTCAGTGCGCAGTTCACCGGCAACTCGGCGCGCGTCCTGCACCAGCTCGAGCACGACACCGGCCGCAACTTCCACTTCGAGGGCTCCGAGGGCCTGCCCCTGGATCACTTCGACATCCTGATGGAGGGGACCCTCGACGAGGTGCGCGAGCGCGCGATCCCGTTCCACGAGGGCGACGAGGTGCTCGTCAGCATCGTGGAGCCGCACATGTACGCGGTCGACGACGCGGTGGCGAAGATCGACGGCTACATCGTCTCGGTCCGTGGCGGCGGCCAGCACGTGGGCGAGAAGCGCCTGGTGCGGATCGAGGAGGCCGGGCGCACCTCGGCCACCGCGGTGCTCGTCGACAACGGCGCCGGGCCGGCGGCCCCGCCCAAGGCCGCGGCGCAGCCCAAGCCCAAGCCGGCGCCCCGGCCGCGCACCCGGGCCGCCAAGGCGCCCGAGCCGCCCGCCGAGGCGGAGGAGCCCGACGCCGAGCCGAACGGCGAAGCCGAAGGCGACGACGATGCCCTAGAATCGAAGCCTCGGCGCCGTGGCCGTAGAGGCGGACGGCGCCGTTCCGCTGCCAAGGCGGAAGCGACCTCCGCAGAGTAGAGAGCCAGCATGTACGCGATCGTCAAGACAGGTGGGAAGCAGTACCGCGTCGAGAAGGGTCAGACCCTGCTCGTCGAGCGCCTGCCCGATGAGGCCGGGGCGAAGATCGCGCTCGAGCCCATCCTGTTCCGCTCCGATGACGCCGTCTTCGACACCGAGGGCCTCAAGAAGGTCAAGGTCGAGGGCAAGGTCGTCGAGCACCTGCGCGGCGAGAAGCTGCGCGTCTTCAAGTTCAAGCCCAAGCGCGGCTACCGCAAGCGCACCGGGCACCGCCAGGAGCTCACCCGCATCGAGATCACCGACATCTCGTCCGGGTCCCGCTCCAAGGCGAAGAAGGACACCACGACCGAGACCGAGGAGGCCGGCGAGTAATGGCACACAAGAAGGGCCTCGGCTCCTCACGCAACGGCCGCGACTCCAACGCCCAGCGCCTGGGCGTCAAGGTGTTCGCCGGCCAGACGGTCACCGGCGGCGAGATCATCGTGCGCCAGCGCGGCACGCGCTTCAAGCCCGGTGACGGCGTCGGCATCGGCAAGGACGACACGCTCTACGCGCGCGCCGCGGGGACCGTGGAGTTCGCGACCGGCCGCCGCGGCCGCGTCGTCTCGGTGCTGCCCGGCGCGGGCGAGTAGCGCCGCACCAGAGCGCCTTGCGACGGGCCCGGCGCGCTGCGCCGGGCCCGTCGTCGTTCATCAGGTGCTCTGGGGCGGTCGTCGACGCATCCGCAGGCCTGGTGCGCCCGCGCGAACAGGGCCTGCTGGGTCCTTTCGCCAGAATGGGAGTCCACGATGCTCTACGACAAGGCTCGCATCTTCGTTCAGGGCGGCTCCGGCGGGAACGGGTGCCTCTCGTTCCGTCGCGAGGCCCACGTGCCGCGTGGCGGGCCCGACGGCGGCGACGGCGGCCATGGCGGCGCGGTCGTGCTGCTGTGCGACGACTCGCTGCGCGACCTGCAGAGCTTCAAGCGCCGCGCGCACTACAAGGCGCCCCGCGGGCGCAACGGCGAGGGTGCCCAGCGCCACGGGGCCGACGGTGGGGACCTCGTCGTCCGGGTGCCGCCGGGCACCCAGGTGGAGTCCTTCGACGGCTCGCGCCACGACCTGGTCGTTCCGGGGCGCCGGGTCGTGATCGCCCCCGGCGGCAGCGGGGGCAAGGGCAACCGCCGTTTCACGAGCCCCACGCGCCAGGCGCCGCGCTTCGCCGAGCGCGGGCTCGACGGCCAGGAGGGCTGGGTCGAGCTGCGGCTCAAGCTGCTGGCCGACGTCGGGCTCGTCGGGCTCCCGAACGCGGGCAAGTCCTCGCTGCTGTCGCGGCTGACCCGCGCGGCCCCGAAGGTCGCCGATTACCCGTTCACGACCCTGGAGCCGGTGCTCGGGACGCTGGAGGGCGACGATCGGCAGCTGATCCTGGCCGACATCCCGGGCCTCATCGAGGGCGCCTCGGAGGGGGCGGGACTCGGCCATGACTTCCTGGCCCACGTCGAGCGCACGCAGCTGCTCGTGCACGTCCTGGACCTCGCGCCCCTCGACGGCAGCGACCCGCTCGAGAACTGGACGACGATCGAGCACGAGCTCGAGCTCCACGACGCCCGTCTGGCGCGGCTGCCCCGGATCCTGGCCCTGTCGAAGGCCGACCTGGTCGCCGAGGAGGATGCCGCCCGGGCGGCGGCGGAGTGGCGCGAGCGCCTCGGGCCCGACGTGCCGGTCCTCGTGACCTCCAGCGCGACGCGCCACGGGCTCGACGAGCTCGGCCGCGAGCTGCTGCGCCGGGTGCCGGTGCAGGAGCCGCGCGAGCTCGAGGACGAGCTGGCCGGGGAGGAGGAGCTGGCCGAGCACCGGGTCTTCCGCCCCGCCGAGCGCCGCGCCTTCCGCGTCGACCGCATCGGCGACGGCGTGTTCCGCGTCGCTGGCGAGCCGGTCGAGCGGCTGCTGGCCCGCCACGATCTGGGCAACGAGGACGCGCTGGCCCACGTCGAGCACCGCCTGCAGCGCATGGGCGTCATCGCCGCGCTCGAACGCGCCGGGTTCGAGCCCGGCGACGACGTGGAGATCGGCGGCGTCGTGTTCGAGCTGCACCCGGGCTAGGGCCCGGCGCCCGGCCGAGACCACTTAGGATCAGCCGTGCCATGGCCCGCACCGTCATCAAGCTGGGATCGAGCATCGTGGCGGAGCCGTCGGGCGCCGTGCGCGCCGGCGTCCTGGCCCGGGTGTGCGACCACGTCGCCGAGCGTCATGGCGCCGGCGACGACGTCGTCGTGGTGACCAGCGGGGCGATCGCGCGCGGGATGCAGGTGATGCAGCTGGGCGTCCGTCCGACGGCGATCGAGGACCTGCAGGCCGCCAGCGCGGTGGGGCAGGGCAAGCTGTACCGCGTCTATGACGAGCTCCTGCGCGAGCACGGCATCACCAGCGCGCAGGTGCTCCTCACGTTCTTCGACATGAGCGCGCGGACGCACTACCTCAACGCGCGCCAGACGCTGCGCCGCCTGCTGGACTGGCGCGTCGTGCCGGTGATCAACGAGAACGACACCACGACCACCGACGAGATCTCCTTCGGCGACAACGACTTCCTCGCCGCGCAGGTCGCCATCCTCATCGGCGCCGACCGCCTGATCCTGCTCACCGACACCGACGGGCTCTTCACCGCCGATCCGCGCACCGACCCCGGCGCCGAGCTCGTGGCCGAGGTCACCGACTTCGAGGGCCTGACGCGCCTGGACATCGGCCACACGACGTCGCCGCTCGGCTCGGGCGGGATGCGCTCCAAGGTGGTCGCCGCCGAGATGGCCACGGCAGCGGGCATCCCGGCGGTGATCTGCAACGGGCTGGACGAGGCTGCGCTCGCCACGGTGCTGGCCGGCGGCGACGCGGGCACGCGCTTCCCCGCCCAGCCCGCGCGGTACTCGAGCTTCAAGCTGTGGCTGCGCTACGCGAAGCCTTCCCACGGGACCGTGGTGGTCGACGCCGGCGCCGCGCGGGCGCTGCGCGACGGCGGCACGTCGCTGCTGCCGGTGGGCATCGTCGACGTGCGCGGCGGCTTCGACGCCGGCGACGCGGTGCACGTGCGCGCGGGCGAGGCGGTGATCGGCAAGGGCATCTGCAACTACTCCGCCGGTGAGCTGCGCCAGGTCATGGGCATGAAGAGCGCCCAGGTGCGCGAGGTGCTGCCCCGCGCCACCGAGGAGGCGGTGCACCGGGACTACTTCGTGCTGGTCTGAGCGTCGCCGCGGTGCTTCCCGCCGCTGCCTCCGGGGCCCGGCGCCCGACCGCGTACCCTGTGCCCATGGTCACCACCGCCCAGTCGGTCAGCGAATCGTGCGCGACCGCGCGCGACGCCGCGCGGGGACTCGCGGCGCTCGACAGCCACACCAAGAACGCCGCGCTGCACGCCATCGCCGCGGCGCTCGAGGAGCGCACGCCGGAGATCCTGGAGGCCAACGAGCGTGACATGGAGGCGGGCCACGAGGATGGCCTGTCGAGCGCGCTGCTGGACCGCCTCGCGCTGGATGCCGGACGCGTGCGCGACATGGCCGACGGCGTGCGGGCGATCGCCGCGCTGGCCGACCCGGTCGGCGAGGTCATCGACGGGTTCCGGCTGCCCAACGGGCTCGACGTGCGCAAGCTGCGCGTCCCGCTCGGGGTCGTCGCGGTCGTCTACGAGGCGCGCCCGAACGTGACGATCGATGCGGCCGCTCTGTGCCTGAAGTCCGGCAACGCGATCGTGCTGCGCGGCTCGTCGTCGGCGGCGCACTCCAACGCGGTGCTCGCGGGCGTGGCGGCCGACGCCGCCGAGGCCGCCGGCGCTCCGGCGGGGTCGATCGTGCTCGTGTCCGGCGGCGGCCGCGAGGAGCTGGCCGAGCTGGCGACGCAGAACGGGGTCGTCGATCTGCTGATCCCCCGTGGCGGCGAGGGCCTCAAGGCGGCGCTCAAGGACGTCGCCACCGTGCCGGTGATCTACGCCGCGTCGGGCAACTGCCACGTCTACGTCGACGCGAGCGCCGACCTCGACGCCGCCGAGCGGATCATCCTCAACGCCAAGGTCCAGCGCCCCGGGGTGTGCAACGCCGCCGAGACGCTGCTCGTCCACGCCGACGCCGCGCCCGCGTTCGTGCCCCGCGCGCTGCGCGCGCTGCGCCGGGCGGGGGTCGAGCTGCGCGTCGACGGGCGCACCCACGCCCTGGCCGGGGACGAGCTCGCCGGCGAGCTGCAGGACGCGACCGAGGAGGACTGGGACACGGAGTACCTGGCCCTCGTGCTGGCCGTGAGGGTGGTCGACTCCGTCGAGGAGGCCATCGAGCACGTCAACGCCCACGGGAGCGGGCACTCCGAGGCGATCCTGACCCGCGACGTCGACGCCGCCCGAGCGTTCGAACGCGGCGTGGACGCCGCCTGCGTCTACGTCAACGCCTCCACGCGCTTCACCGACGGCGGGCAGTTCGGGATGGGCGCCGAGATCGGCAACTCGACGCAGAAGCTGCACGCCCGCGGGCCCATCGGCCTGCGCGAGCTGTGCACGTTCAAGTACGTCGTGCAGGGCGACGGGCACGTGCGGCC
>JAOPZW010000484.1 GCA_025963905.1 Solirubrobacterales bacterium
TCGTCGAGGGCAAGGAGGACACGGCCACCGAGAAGATCGCCCGCCTCGCCGAGGCCGGCATCACGGTGGCCGAGGAGATCTCGCAGATCCCGGCGATCATGCGCAGCAAGCTGGCTGAGAGGAGCGCAGCATGAGGAAGGACGCCCTGTTCATCGGCATCGAGGTCGACGACGCCGTCGCGGCGGACCCCGGCGTCGCGGCCAAGCTGACGGAGGTGTGCCCGGTCGACATCTACGCCCAGGGCGACGACGGGACGCTGGCCATCGTGGAGGACAACCTCGACGAGTGCATCCTGTGCGCGATGTGCGTGAAGTCCGCACCCGACGGCAGCGTGCGCGTGCTGAAGCTCTACGACGACGAGACAGCGCTGGTCTGACGGGGCCAGGCGCGGCCGGCCGCCCTCCCGCGATGCCCGAGCTGCCGGAGGTCGAGCGTGCCCGCAGCCTCATCGAGGCGCTGGCGCTGGGCCGTCGCATCGTCGCCGTCGACGACAGCGACACCTACGTCTGCCGCCCGTTCGCGCCCGGCGAGATCGCGGCCGCGCTGATCGGCCGCGAGCTGACGGCCGCACACCGGGTGGGCAAGTCGATGTGGGTGGAGACCGACGGCGGCGGCGGGCCGGCGCTCGGCCTGCACCTGGGCATGGCCGGGCGCATCGTGGTCGACGACGAGGCCGCGGGAGACCCCAAGCCCGACGGCGAGCGCCCGTCGGCCGCGTGGGACCGCTTCACGCTGCGCTTCGCCGACGGCGGGCGGCTGGTGCTGCGCGACAAGCGCCGGCTGGGCCGCGCGGTCCTCGACCCCGACCTGTCCGGGCTGGGGCCCGACGCGGCGGAGATCGGCCGCGACGCGTTCCGCGAGCGGGTGGGCAGGGGCTCGGCGCCGGCGAAGGCGCGGATCATGGACCAGGCCGTGATCGCCGGCGTGGGCAACCTGCTCGCCGACGAGGTCCTCTGGCGCGCGCGCCTGGATCCGCGGCGCGCCGCCGGCGACCTCGACGACGAGGAGCTCGACCGCCTGCGCCGCGAGCTGCGCGCCGCGATCCGCTCGGCCATCCGCCGTGGGGGCGCTCACACCGGCGACGTCATCTCCGCGCGCGCGCGCGGCGCGCGCTGCCCGCGGTGCGGGACCGAGATGGCAAGGGCCACGGTGGCCGGGCGCACGACGTACTGGTGCCCCGCCGAGCAGGTCTAAGCCTACGCCTGGCTAAGCGAGGTCCGCGGGCGCCCGCTCGGGGCGCACGAGCGTCGCGTAGGCGTCGGGCCGGCGGGTCTCCAGGAAGGGGAACAGCGTCAGCCAGTCGCGGCGCTGGTCGAGGTCCAGATCGGCCACGAGGACCGCGGGCTCGTCGCGCGGGGCCTGAACGAGCTTGCGGCCGTAGGGGTCCGAGATGAAGGACGATCCGTAGAACGTCAGCGGCTCCTCGGTCCCGATGCGGTTGATCGCGACCATGAACGTGCCGTTGGCGATCCCGTTGGCGACGATGACCTGCTCCCACAGCGGCTCGGTGTCGAACTCGGGATGGTCTGGCTCGGAGCCGATCGCCGTCGGGTACACGATGACCTCGGCGCCCGCGAGGGAGTAGGCGCGCGCGAGCTCCGGGAACCACTGGTCCCAGCAGGTCGGGAAGCCGAAGCGGGCGTCCGCCAGCTCGACGACGGGGTAGCCGTCCTCGGCC
The DNA here is from genome assembly GCA_025963905.1 of Solirubrobacterales bacterium. Taxonomy (GTDB): domain Bacteria; phylum Actinomycetota; class Thermoleophilia; order Solirubrobacterales; family Solirubrobacteraceae; genus JAOPZW01. The sequence continues at coordinate 1,679 of JAOPZW010000484.1, forward strand.
GGCCCGGGACGGAAGTAGCGGTCCTCGTAGTAGCCGGCGGTGACCGGGATGTGGAGCTTGCGCGTGCGCGCGAGGAGCTCGCCGTCGGGGGCCACGACGATCGCCGTGTTGTAGCCGAGGTCGTCGGCCCCGTTCCCGCCGGCGCGCTCGTAGAGCGACGCGTGGACGAAGGCGCCGGTCTCGCGGGCGAGCCCGGCGGCCAGGCCCGTCGTCGGACCGTCGGGCACGTCCTCGGGCGTCGCCCCCGCCGCCTGCGGGCCGTCGGGCGTGATCGCGAAGTACGGCGACAGCGTCAGCTCCTGCAGGCACACGATCCGCGCGCCCTCGGCGGCGGCCATCCGCACGCCGCGCGTCAGCGCCTCCCGGTGCTCGTCGGGATCGGGATGCCAGCGCTCCTGCACGACCCCGATGCGCAGCGGCGGCCGGGTCGGCTCGTCGACGCGCGCCCACGAAGGCGGCGGCTCGCCGACGGCGGTGATCAGGCGCGGCTCCGGCACGCAGCGAAGTCTAGATCCCGGCGACCGGCGCGGCGTCCGCGAACAGCGCGACACGGCGCGCGAGCACGACGAGCAACGCGTCGACGACCCGGGGGTCGAAGTGGCTGCCGGCGCTCGCGCGCAGCTCCAGCAGCGCGTCGTTCACCGGCAGTGCGCTGCGGTAGGGGCGGTTGGTGGTCATGGCGTTCCAGGCGTCGGCGCACGCCACGATCCGCGCCGGCAGCGGGATCGCGTTGCCCGCCAGGCCGTCGGGGTAGCCGGCGCCGTCCCAGCGCTCGTGCGAGGCGCGCACGATGAGGCCGACCTCGGTCATGTCGCCGCCGACGCGGTCGAGCATGCGCTGGCCCTCGATGGTGTGCCCACGCATGATCGCCCACTCGTCCTCGTCGAGGGTACCGGGCTTGTTGATGATCTCCTTGGGCACGCGGATCTTGCCGACGTCGTGCAGGAGCGCCCCGAACTCGACCAGCCGGCGCTCGTGGGCGCCGACGCCGAGCTCGTCGGCGAGGTCGAGCGCGAGCGAGACGACGCCGCGGCTGTGCTCGCCGGTGTAGTGGTCGTCGTCCTCGATGACGTCGCCGAGCAGGAGCGCGGTGCCCTGGTAGGCGCGGCTCAGCGCGATCGCCTGCTGCAGGCGGAAGCGTCGCTCCTGGGCGAAGGCGGCCATCAGGCCGACGAGCGGCAGCACCAGCAGGAAGGCGTAGGCGGTGCGAAATGCGGCGTCGGCGGCCAGCAGACCGATGGGAGCAAGGCACACGTCGACGAGCCAGACGGTGCTGAGCTCGGCCAATTGCACCGAGGGCCGCTTGCCCTGGAACAGCCACTCGCGGGCCGCCGACGCACCGAAGTCGGCGGCCAGCTGAGCCGCGAGCGCCAGGAGCCACACCGGCCAGTCGCCCCAGCTCACCCCGTGGATGCCCGCGGCGGCGAACACCGCGGCAGGCCCCAATGCGTACCAGGCGTCGCTCACCCCGAGCAGCAGGCGCTGAGGGTGCCGGCGATGGCGCACGACGTCGGGGACGTGGCTGAGGACCATCGCCACCGCGACGAGCCCCGGCAGCGCCACCGGCGCCACGAGGAACAGCATCGGCACGAACAGCACCTGGGTCGGAACCGCCGAGCCCGAGCCGACCGGGAAGTCGACGCGCGCCAGCAGCGCGAGGGCGGCGACCAGGACGACCACCGTCACCATCCCGGCATGGCCGCCCGAGTCGCCGGCAAGGACGGCGAGCGCGCCCCAGGCCGCCAGGAACGTGCCCGCCACGAGGCCCTCGGCCCGCAGCTGGCGCGCGCTCATCGGCCCCGGTATGCGCTGCAGGGCGTCGTTGAACCACTCGTGCGTCTCGACGCGCAGTGTCGCCGCGCGCGCCCGCACCGCGATGTCGCCGAGGACCCCCATCGACGCGCAAACGTACCGGCCTACTGAACGGACGTCCAATGGCGACAGGCGGCTCTCATGACACTCCGGAAGGTGGTGTTGAGGCGGTCAACGGATGTCCGACTCAATAGCGGGAGTGCGCCAACCGACAAGCGGGGATATCGGAGCTTGGCACTGGGAGGCGCCGACTCTCAAGGAGGAGAAGGT
>JAOPZW010000497.1 GCA_025963905.1 Solirubrobacterales bacterium
GGTCGCCGCGGAGCATGTCGCGAGCGCGGAGCTGGCGGATGCGGAAGTCCTCGGGCTGGGAGACCTTCTCGCGCTTGACTATCTCCACTCGAGCGCTCCCCGCCGCCAGACGTAGACGAAGGCCACGAACAGCAGCGCGATGAACACGATCGTCTCCACGAGCGCGAAGCTGCCGAACGCCCGCAGCTGGACCGCGACCGGGTAGAGGAAGAGCACCTCGATGTCGAACAGGATGAACAGCATCGCGATGAGGTAGAAGCTGATCCCGAAGCGGAAGCCCTGCTTGATCTCGGAGGGCAGGCCGCACTCGTACGGGTCGGCCTTGTGCTCGATCTGGCGCTTGGGTCCGAGGACCGAGTTCAGCGTCGTGAAGGCAGCGCCGACTCCGGCCCCTAGCAGCAGGAAGACGATCGCGGGGAGGTAGGAGCGCAGCACGACCTGCGTTCTATCAGAGTTTGTAACGGAGTGATACTTAGTGCCGATTCGCGCCTGAGATGACCGAGACAGCCCAGATCTTCGCCGTCCTGGTGGCGGTCACGAATGCCGCCGCCGGCCTGCTCGGCGCCTGGCGGTGGTACACGGTCGAGCCCAGCCGTGCGTTCTGGGTGCTGGCCCGCGCGGGCCAGGCGGCGGCGATCCTGCAGGCGATCGCCGCGGGCATCCTGGCGGTCGGCGGGTTCAAGCCGGCGGATCGCCTGTACTGGCTGTACGCGCTGCTTCCCGTCGCCGTCTCGTTCGTCGCCGAGCAGCTGCGCATCGCCTCGGCGCAGACCGTGCTCGACGCCCGCGGGCTGCCTGACGCCCAGGCGGTCGGCGGACTCGACGAGCGCGGCCAGCGGTCCGTCGTCCTCGCGATCGTGCGCCGCGAGCTGGGGGTCATGGCCGCCGCGGCCGTCGTCATCGCCTTCCTCGCCCTGCGGGCGCTCGGGACGGTCTGAGCGTCAGCCCAGCGTGGTGTAGGCGCCGCGGAAGAAGACCAGCGGGCGCCCGTCGGGGTCGGCGTCCATCCCGGTCACGGCTCCCAGGCCGATGGTGTGATCGCCGGCGCGCCTGAGCTCGACGAGATCGCACGCCACCCAGGCCAGCGCGCCGTCGAGGACCGGAACGCCGTGGGCGACGGCGTGGGTGACGGACTCGAACTTCTCCCGTGCCACGCGCTTGGACGCGAAGACCCGCGCCAGGTCCTCCTGGCCGGCGCGCAGGATGTTGATCGCGAAGCGCCCGGCGTCGCGGACCGCGGTCAGGGTGCGGGAGCCGTTGTCGAAGCAGACGAGCATCAACAGCGGGTCCAGCGAGACGGACGTGATCGCGTTCGTCGTCAGCCCCGCCGGGCCGTCCGGCCCGTGGCAGGTCACGATCGTGACCCCCGTCGGGAAGCTGCCGATGACCATGCGGAAGCGTTCGGGGTCGGGCGCCATGCGGGCCCGGACGATAGTCCGGCCGGGAACAAAGACCCGGCGCCGGCCTGGTTGCCGCCGTTTCGAGGCAGGCCGCGGTATGACGTCTGCGATCTGCCTAGGGCCGGCGCCGGGTTCCGCGTGAGTTTCGGCACGAGCGCGGAACTTCCTTCACGCGCGCGAGTGGAAGTGGACGAGCCTCGTCGTCTTCTATCCCACGATCAGCTCGCCATACTGGCCGAGGTTGTCGTGGTTGGCGAGGGTGCACACCATGCGGTACTTGCCCGGCTTGAGGTGAACCTCCGTGCGCACCGTCTGCCCCGGGTGAGCGGTGGCGGTGTGCGCGTACTGGACCTCGACCTGGCCCGGCCGGCGCCCGGGGCTCACGATCGCCACGTTGTGGGTCAGGACGCCGCGGTTGGTGGCGACGATCTCGAAGCGCCCCGAGGGGACGCGCACGCGCTGGGGCAGGATCCGGTACTCGTCGAGGCGCAGCGTCACGACGCCGGCGTCGTCTCGGGTGACCGCCGCGTCGGCGCCGCACCCGGCGATCGGCAGGGCCCCCGCGAGTGCGATCGCCAACAGCGTGGCACGTCTGCCCGGCATCGCTTTCGTATGATGCCCGCCGCAATGCTCCGTCGCGTTCCGCTCGCCCTTTCCGCCCTGGCTGCCGCAGGCCTGCTGGCCGCGTGCGGGTCGCAGGGCATCTCCGTGAAGGACCCGAACGCGAACATCCAGAGGGGCGCCGAGCTGTTCGCCGCACGCTGCTCGGGGTGCCACAACCTCGATGTGGTCGGCGCTCAGGGCGGCGCGCAGAAGGTCAAGGACCGCGAGCGGACCGACGGCCCGAACTTCAACGTCCGCAAGGAGGACGTGAACTCGGTGCTCTACGCCCTGCGCAACGGCGGCTTCTCCGGGGCGATCATGCCCGAGAACATCGTCGTCGGGCACGAGGCGCAGGACGTGGCCGCCTTCCTGGCCAAGTACTCGGGCCTCCAGAGCAAGAAGACGGGCAACCAGGTGCCCGGCTCGCAGCCGCCCGCCTCGCAGGGCAGCGCAGGCGGCTGAGCGCTCGCGCGCCGCGCGCCATGCTCGACCTGAAGCTGATCCGCCGCGACCCCGAAGCCGTTCGCGCTGCGCTCGCCCGCCGGGGCGACGATGCTGGCCTCGATCGCGTCGTCGCCCTCGACGAGCGCCGCCGGGCGATCCTCCCGGATCTCGAGGCGCTCCGCGCCCAGCAGAACGAGGCCGGCGCCGCGATCGGCGCCGCCAAGCAGTCCGGGGAGGACGCCTCCGAGGCGATCGGCCGCATGCGGGACGTCGCCGACCGCGCCCGGGCGCTGGGCGTCGAGCTCGCGGAGGTCGAGGCGGAGCTGCAGCCGGCGCTCGCGGCGCTGCCCAACCTGCCCGACGAGAGCGCCGCGCCCGAGGACACCGTGGTCCGCGAATGGGGGGAGGCGGGCAAGACCGGCCGCGACCACCTCGAGCTGGCCGGCGAGCGCATCGACATGGAGCGCGGGGCCCGGCTGTCGGGCTCGCGCTTCGCGTACTTGCGCGGCGACCTCGTGATGCTCGAGCTCGCGCTGGTGCGCTGGGCGCTCGAGAAGCTGCGCGGCCACGGGTTCGAGCCCGTGATCCCGCCCGTGCTCGTGCGCGAGGAGGCGCTGTACGGGACCGGCTTCCTGCCGGACACCGAGCAGCAGATCTACCACCTGCCCGCCGACGACCTGTACCTGACGGGCACGAGCGAGGTGGCGCTCGCATCCCTGCACGCCGGCGAGATCCTGGACGCGGCCGGGCTCCCGCTGCGCTACGCCGGCTTCTCGCCCTGCTTCCGGCGCGAGGCCGGCGCGGCCGGCAAGGACACGCGGGGCATCTTCCGGGTGCACCAGTTCGACAAGGTCGAGATGTTCAGCTTCGTCGAGCCGGGCGCCTCCGCCGGGGAGCACGAGCGCCTGCTGGCGATCGAGGAGGAGATCCTGCGGGACCTCGGCGTCCCCTACCGCGTCGTGAACATCGCGGTCGGCGACCTCGGGGCCTCGGCGGCCAAGAAGTTCGACCTGGAGGCCTGGCTGCCGGGGCAGGGGCGCTACCGCGAGCTCACGTCGTGCTCGAACACGACCGACTACCAGGCGCGGCGCCTGGA
>JAOPZW010000021.1 GCA_025963905.1 Solirubrobacterales bacterium
GGGAGACCGCGGACCGTCCGCTGCTGACGGCTGCCTTCAAGGCCGCCGGCGTGCCGGTCACGATCTCGAACGCCCAGGGCGACAAGTCCACCCAGCAGCAGCAGGCCGAGCAGGCGATCACGAACGGGGCGAAGGTGCTCCTGCTCGTGAACCTCGACTCGGGCTCCGGCGCGGCCATCGAGGCCAACGCCAAGTCCCGCGGCGTCAAGACGATCGACTACGACCGCCTCACGCTCAAGGGCTCGGCCGACTACTACGTGTCGTTCGACAACGTGGAAGTCGGCAAGCTGCAGGGCCAGGGCCTGGTCGACTGCCTCAACGCCAAGGGCGTGAAGAAGCCGTCGATCGCCGAGCTCAACGGCTCGCCGACCGACAACAACGCCACGCTGTTCAAGCAGGGCTATGACTCGGTCCTGAACCCGCTCTACTCGAGCGGCAAGGCCACGAAGGCCGCCGATCAGTCCGTGCCCGACTGGGACAACCAGCAGGCGCTGACGATCTTCGAGCAGATGCTGCAGAAGACAAGCAACAAGATCGACGGCGTGCTGGCCGCCAACGACGGCCTCGGCAACGCGGTGATCTCCGCGATCAAGCAGCGCAAGCTGAAGCAGATCCCGGTCACCGGTCAGGACGCCACGCCCGAGGGGATCCAGAACATCCTCGCCGGCGATCAGTGCATGACGGTCTACAAGGCGATCAAGAAGGAGGCCGACGCGGCCTCCCAGGTGGCGATCGCCCTGGCGAAGAAGACGGCGCCGCCTGCCGGCCTCGTCAACGGCCAGTCCAACGACACGTCGCGTCAGGTCCCGTCCGTGCTGCTCAAGCCGGTCACCGTGACCAAGGCGAACATCAAGGACACCGTCATCGCTGACGGGTTCATCAAGCCGGCGGACATCTGCACCGGCAAGTACGCGCCGTTCTGCAAGGCGCAGGGCATCCAGTAGACGCGTCCCTCACGGGGGCGCCGCACCCAGCGGCGCCCCCGAGGACGCATTCGCACCTGAAGGGATAGATGTGAACGACTCACCAATCTTGGAGCTGCGCGGCGTCTCGAAGGCCTTCGGGGCCGTGCAGGCTCTCTACGAAGTGGACTTCCACGTCGCCGCGGGCGAGGTCATGGCCCTCGTCGGCGACAACGGCGCGGGCAAGTCCACGCTGATCAAGTGCATCGCGGGGATCTACTCGTCGGACTCGGGCGAGATCCTCTACAACGGCGAGCCGGTGTCGATCCACGGGCCGAAGGACGCCGCGAAGCTCGGCATCGAGGTCGTCTACCAGGACCTCGCGCTGGCCGACAACCTCGACGTCGTGCAGAACATGTTCCTGGGCCGCGAGGAGACGACCAGCCTGCGACGCCTCGACGAGGTCGACATGGAGCGCCGCGCCAAGGAGACGCTCCAGACGCTGTCGGTCACCACCATCCGGTCCGTGCGCCAGACCGTCGCGGGACTCTCCGGCGGCCAGCGCCAGTCCGTCGCGGTCGCCAAGGCCGTCATGTGGAACTCGAAGGTCGTGATCCTCGACGAGCCGACCGCGGCGCTGGGCGTGGCCCAGACCCGCCAGGTGCTCGACCTCGTCCGCCGGCTGGGCGAGCAGGGCCTCGCCGTCGTGCTCGTCTCGCACAACCTGCACGACGTCTTCGAGGTCTCCGATTCCGTCACCGTCCTGCGCCTGGGCCAGAACGTGGCGGAGTTCAAGACGAAGGAGACGAACCAGACGGAGGTCGTCGAGGCGATCACCGCGGGCAAGCTCTCGAAGATACCCGGCCAGCCCGCCGCGGAGGTGGTCGTATGAGCACGCAGCCTGCTCCGATCGAGACGTCGGACGCCACGCCCGCGACGGCGGTCCCCGGCGACGAGACGATCGGCGAGTACGCCCGCCGCTGGTGGGCAGGGCTCAGGGCCGGCGAGCTCGGGTCGCTGCCGATCGTCGTCGGCCTGGTCATCATCGCGATCGTCTTCCAGTCGCAGAACAACCAGTTCCTGACGGCCGGCAACTTCGTCAACCTCATCGTCCAGATGGCGGCGATCACCACGATCGCGATGGGCATCGTGTTCATCCTGCTGCTGGGCGAGATCGACCTGTCCGTCGGCTACGTCAGCGGCGTCGCGGGCGTCATCGCCGCGCTGCTGCTGATCCCCGACGGCAACCAGGTCCCGACGCTCGTCGGCATCGGCGCGGCGCTGGTCGCCGGCGCCGCGATCGGAGTGCTGCACGGCCTGATCATCACGAAGGTCGGCGTTCCGTCGTTCGTGGTCACGCTGGCCGGCCTGCTCGGCTGGAACGGCGTCGTGCTGCTGCTGATCGGCAACCGCGGCACGGTGATCATCCAGAACAACACCGTCATCGGCTTCGCCAACGACTTCCTCTCACCTGCGACCGCGTGGATCATGCTCGCTGCTGCCCTGGCGCTGTACGCGGGCGTGCTGCTGCTCGCCCGGCGGGCGCGCGCGAAGGCCGGGCTGCCGGCGCAGCCCGACCTGCTGCTGGCGCTGCGGGTCGTCGGGCTGGGGGTCGTGGGCGCGATCGTCGTCTACGTCGCCAACCAGGACCGCGGCATCCCGTACGTGTTCCTCGTGCTGATGGGCGCCTACATCGTGTGGACCTATGTCCTCAACCGCACCCGGTTCGGGCGACACGTCTACGCGGTGGGCGGCAACGCCGAGGCCGCGCGCCGCGCGGGCATCAGCGTCGACCAGGTGCGCATCGCGTGCTTCGCGATCTGCTCGTTCATGGCGGCGCTGGGCGGCATCATCCTCGCCTCGCGCCTGCGCTCGGTGGACACGAACGCCGGCGGCGGCTCGATCCTGCTGTACTCGATCGCGGCCGCGGTCATCGGCGGGACGTCGCTGTTCGGCGGGCGCGGCCACATCAAGTCGGCCGTCCTCGGTGCGCTGGTGATCGCGTCGATCGACAACGGGCTCGGCCTGCTGGGCCTGAGCTCGGGTACGAAGTTCGTCGTCACGGGTCTCGTGCTGCTGGCCGCCGTCACGATCGACTCGCTGTCGCGGCGCAGGCAGGAGCGCGCCGGACGGGCCTGAACCTCGCGGCGCGGGCGCTCCGGCGCCCGCGCCGCCCCAGGCCGGACCACGACGAAGGGAAGTGCCATGGAGCATCTGCTGAACACGGGGCCCTCACGGTGAGCCTGCGCTGGGGCCTGCTGTCGACCGCCCGGATCAACGACAAGCTGCTGGACTCCGGCGGCGCGGAGTTCGTCGCCGTCGCCTCGCGCGACGCCGGCCGCGCCGCGGAGTACGCGCGCGCGAAGGGGATTGCGCGCGCGCACGGCTCGTACGAGGACCTGCTCGCGGACCCTGAAGTGGACGCGATCTACAACTCGCTGCCCAACTCGCTGCACGTCCCGTGGTCGATCCGGGCGCTCGAGGCCGGCAAGCACGTCCTGTGCGAGAAGCCGATGAGCCGGCACCCCGCCGACGTCGAGCGCGCGTTCGACGTCGCCGAGCGCGAGGGCCTCGTGCTGGCCGAGGCGTTCATGTGGCGCCACCACCCGCAGCTGGCGCAGGCGCGCGAGCTCATCGCCGGCGGGGCGATCGGCAGCCTGCTGCTGCTGCGCGCCGTGTTCTCGTACCCCACGCCCGCCGCCGACAACGTCCGCATGCAGCGCGAACTCGAGGGCGGCGGCCTGATGGACGTCGGCTGCTACTGCATCAGCGGCTGCCGCGCCCTCGCGGGCGCCGAGCCCGAGCGCGTCTATGGCGAGCAGGTGCTCGGCGGCGACGGCATCGACGTCGGCTTCGCCGCCACGCTGCGCTTCCCCGGCGACATCCTGGCCACCCTGGACTGCGGGATGTCCTTCGCCGAACGCGACGAGCTCGAGGCCATCGGCAGCGAGGGCTCGCTGTTCCTCGACGACCCCTGGCACGGGCGCCGGGCGATGATCGAGCACCGGCGCGGCGGGGAGGTCGAGCGCATCGACCCCGGCGCCGCCAACTCCTACGCGCTCGAGCTGGCCGACTTCGAGGCCGCGGTGGCCGGCGAGCGCGCGCCGCTGCTGGGCCGCGACGACGCGCTCGGCCAGGCCCGCACCATCGCCGCGCTGTACCGCTCGGCCGCGGAGGCCGCGCCGGTCGCGCCCTGACTCTCACCATCCCGAAGGAGACACATGCCCCCGCACCCGAAGACGAGCCTTGGCATCTGGGCCATGGGCTCGATGGTCACCCGTTTCAACCCCAACGGCTACAAGCCCGAGCTCGCCGGCCTGACGACGGCCGAGAAGGTGCGCACCGCCGTCGCCGGCCTGGGGGACCTCATCGACGACTACGAGTTCCACTACCCCCAGGAGCTCAACCGCGACAACCTCGACGAGGTGCGCGAGGCGCTCGGCGGCCACGGCATCTACGCGCTCGCGACCGGGCTGCACCTCGACTCGACGTTCGCCCGCGGCGGGCTCGTCAACCCCGACGAGAAGATCCGCGCGCAGGCGCGCCGGCTCACGCTGGAGGGGGTCGACCTCGCCGGTGAGCTGGGCGCGCATTTCATCATCTGGCCCGGCATCGAGGGCTACAACTACCCGTTCCAGTCGCCCTACCGGGAGAGCTGGCGGTGGCTGATCGAGGGCATCGGCGAGGCCGCGCAGCGCTGCCGCGACCACGGCATCCTGCTGTTCCTGGAGCACAAGAACTCCGAGCCCGCCATGAAGATCCACATGGGCAACGTCGGGATGACCCTGCACGTGATCCACAAGCTGCGCGCCCAGGGGATCGACAACGTCAAGGTCAACATGGACTGGCAGCACCTGATCATGAACAGCGAGAACCTCGCCGAGTACGCGGCGCTGCTGTCCGACGAGGACCTCCTGGGCCACCAGCACGGCAACTCCGGCTGGGGCACGTTCGACGACGACAACATGGTCGGCGCCACGGCGTTCATGGAGACGCTGGAGCTCGCGGTCGAGCTGCGCCGGGCCGAGTACGGCTCGCGCGGGGAGCGGCTGGGCTTCGACCTGTACCCCTACACCGAGGACGCCGTCGCCGTGGTGCGCCGCAGCGTCGAGCAGTGGCGCTTCATCGACGAGGTCGCCGGGCGCATCGACGACGACGCGCTGCGCGCCGCCCAGATGCAGAAGGACGCCATCCGCGCCTACGAGCTCGTCTACGGCGCGCTGGGAGCGCGCGCGTGAGGGCCGGCCACCCATGACCCGCCTCGTCGGCCTCGACATCGGCACCTCGTCGGTCAAGGGCCTGGCGATCGACCAGCACGGCGCCGTGCTGACGGTGGTGGAGCGCGGCTACCCGCTCTCCACCCCGCGGCCGGGCTGGTCAGAGCAGGATCCCGACGACTGGTGGCGCGCCGCCACCGAGGTGCTCGACGCGCTCGACGCCGACCGCGCGCTGGGGATCGGCCTCTCGGGCCAGATGCACGGGCTCGTGGCGCTGGGCGCCGACCAGCGCCCGCTGCGCCCGGCCATCCTGTGGAACGACGGGCGCACCGAGGCGCAGTGCGCCGAGATCGAGGCGCGCGTCGGCCTGGACCGGCTCATCGAGCTGACCGGCAACCGGGCGCTGGCGGGGTTCACGGCCCCGAAGCTCCTGTGGCTCCGCGAGCACGAGCCGGAGACCTACGAGGCCATCCACGCGATCCTGCTGCCCAAGGACTACGTGCGCCTGCGCCTGTGCGGGGTGCGCGCGACCGACGTCGCCGACGCGTCGGGGACGCTCCTGTTCGACGTGCCCGCGCGGCGCTGGAGCGACGAGCTCATCGGGGCGCTCGACCTCGACCGGTCCTGGCTTCCCGAGGTGCGCGAGTCCCCTGAGGTGACGGCCGAGAGCGCCGGCGGCGTGCCGGTCGTGGCGGGCGCCGGCGATCAGGCCGCCGGAGCGCTCGGGGTGGGGGTCGTCGCCGCGGGGGGCCCCGCCTCCGTCGTGCTCGGCACGTCGGGCGTGGTCTTCTCGGCGCTGGACGCCTACCGCCACGACCCGCGCGCCCGGCTGCACGCCTTCTGCCACGCGGTGCCGGGGACCTGGCACGTCATGGGGGTGATGCTGTCGGCCGCCGGCTCGCTGCACTGGCTGCGCCACGCGCTGGGGTGCGAGGTCGACTACGACCAGCTCGTGGCCGAGGCGGCGGAGTGGGAGCCCGGGGTGGAGGGACTGCTGTTCGCGCCCTACCTGGCCGGCGAGCGCACCCCGCACGCGGATCCCCGCGCGCGGGGAGGCTTCCTGGGCCTCGGGGTGCGCCACAACCGCGGAGCGCTGGTCCGCGCCGTGCTCGAGGGCGTCGCCTTCGGGCTGCGCGACTCCCTCGACCTGATCGTCGAGCTCGGCGAGCGCCCGCGCGTCGGTCGCGTCTCTGGAGGCGGAGCCCGCAGCCACCTGTGGCTGGAGATCGTCGCCTCCGTCCTGGACCTGCCGCTGGAGCTGTGCACGGTCGACGAGGGCGCCGCCTACGGGGCGGCGCTGCTCGCCGGCGTCGGCACCGGCGTCTTCGCATCGCCCGCCGAGGCCGTCGAGCAGTGCGTGCGCGTGACCCGCGTCATCGAGCCGCGCGCGGAGTGGGTGGCGCGCTACGCCGAGATCCGCCCCCGCTTCCAGGCGGCCTACCCCGCGCTGCGGAAGGTGCGCGAGGCCTGACGAGTGCTCTGATCGCGCACGTCCGTGCGTGTTCGTGCGGTTTTCTGCGCTAAGCTGCGGGCATGGCGACGACCCGCGAACTGCTGGGGGAGGAGCGCCGGGAGCAGATCCTGCGCTGGCTGGCGACCGAGGGGAAGGTCCTCGCCTCCGATCTCGGAGAGCGCCTCGGCGTCTCGCTCGACACCGTACGGCGTGACCTGCAGGAGCTGGCCGCGGCCGGCGCGCTGCGCCGCGTGCACGGCGGCGCGCTGCCGCGCTCGCCCGGCCCCGACCGATTCGTCGACCGCCGCGCCGACGACGCCGGGGCCAAGGCCGCGATCGCGGCGGCGGCGGTCGGGCTCGTGCGCGCCGGCGAAGTCATCGCCCTGAGCGGCGGCACGACGATCCTCGAGTTCGCCCGGCGGCTGCCCGACGACCTGCGCGCGACGGTCATCGCCATGAGCCCCGACATCGCCGTCGCGCTGGCCGACCACCCGGGCCTCACCGTCGACGTCCTCGGCGGCCGCCTGCACCCGGACGCGCGGACCGTCACGGGCGCCGAGGCGATCGACGCGCTGCGCCGGGTGCGGCCCGACGTCTGCATGCTGAGCGCCTGCAGCCTGCACCCCGCGGTCGGCGTGACGCTGCGCGACCGCAACGAGGCGCTGGTGGTGGGCGAGATGGTGGCCCGCTCCGGTCGCGTGGTCAGCCTCACCACGGCGGCGAAGCTCGGTACGGCGGGTCCCTATCCCGTCGCCGAGCTCGAGCGCATCGACACGCTCGTCACCGACGCGCCCGCCGACGAGCTCGTCGTCTACCGCGAGCTCGGCATCGACGTGGTGCGCGCGTGAGCCGGCCCGCGGCACCGCGGGACGCGCGCCGCGCCCGCGTCGCCGTGACGGTCGTGTTCGGGCTCAACGGCCTGATCTTCGGATCGTGGGCCGCGCGGATCCCGGCGGTCCGCGACCGCCTGGGCCTCGGTGACGGAGAGCTAGGCCTCGCGCTCGCCTGCATCGCGGTGGGGGCGATCCTCGCCATGCCGGTGGCGGGGGCGCTCGCGGCCCGCCGCGGCAGTCGCGTCGTCACCCGAGCCTCGCTGGCGCTCACGTGCGCGGTGGCGGCGGTCGTCAGCGCCGCGCCTTCGCCGGCCGCCTTCGCCGTGCTGTGCGCGTGCTTCGGGGCCACCTTCGGGTCGCTCGACGTCTCCATGAACGCGCACGGCGTGGCGGTCGAGAACCGCTTCGGGCGGCCGATCCTCGCCGGGTTCCACGGGGCGTTCTCGCTCGGCGGCCTGCTGGGCGCCGGGCTTGGCGCTCTGGCGGCCGGAGCCGGCGTCGACGTGCGCTTGCACCTGGCCGCGATCGCCGGCGCCAGCGCCCTGATCGGGCTGGTGTGGTCGCGGCGGTTCCTGTCCGGCGCCGAGGACGCCACCGGGAGCGGCGATCCGATCTTCGTCCGGCCGCCGCGACGCCTGTGGGCGCTCGGCGGGCTGGCCTTCGCCTGCCTGCTGATCGAGGGCGCGACCGCCGACTGGAGCGCGGTCTACCTCCGCGATGAGCTGGGCGCCTCGGCGGCCGTGGCCGCGCTCGGCTTCACCTCGTTCTCGGTGACGATGACGCTGGGGCGGGTCTTCGGCGACCGGCTCGTGGAGCGGCTGGGCCCGGTTACCCTGGTGCGCTTGGGCGGCCTCGTGGCCGCCGGCGGCTTCGGCCTCGCCCTGCTCGCCGGGCGGCCGGCCGCGGCGATGTTCGGCTGCGCCTGCCTCGGCGCGGGGATGGCGTCGGTCGTCCCGATCGTCTTCCGCGCCGCCGGCGCCGTGCCGGGACTGACCGCCGGCGTGGCGCTGGCCGCCGTCTCCAGCACCGGCTACCTCGGCTTCGTGGTGGGGCCGCCGACGATCGGCGGCCTGGCCGAGCTCATCGGGCTGCCCGCGGCGCTGGGCGTGCTCGTCGCGCTCGCCGCGGTCGTCGCCTCGCTCGCGCGGACGACGCGCGTCGCCGGGCGCCCCGGCGCTCAGACGTCGACGGAGGTGGCCCTCGCATGACCTACGTCCTGGCCGATCTCGACGGGACGCTCATCGACTCCCACGCGTCCATCGTGCGCGCCTGGTGCTGGTGGGCGGCGCGCCACGACGTCGACCCCGCGGCGATCGAGCGGATCATGCTCGGACGCCCCTCCGGCGATGTGATCGCCGAGGTGGCCCCGCATCTCGACGCCACCGCCGAGTCGGCCATCGTCGACGCGTACGAGGCACAGGATTGCGAAGGCGTCGTGGCGCTGCCCGGCGCCGCCGACCTGCTCGGCGGCTGGCCCGCCGACCGCCTGGCGATCGTCACGTCGTGCACGATCCCGCTGGTCCGCGCGCGCCTGGCAGCCACGGGACTGCCCGCGCCGGCGGTGCTGGTGACGCCCGAGCGCGTGTCCCGCGGGAAGCCGGATCCCGAGGGCTACCTGCGGGCCGCCGCCGAGCTCGGTGCGCCGGTGGACGAGTGCGTCGTGCTGGAGGACGCCCCGGCCGGGGTCGCCGCCGGGCGCGCGGCCGGCATGCGCGTCGTCGGCGTGCTCACCTCGCAGACCGCCGAGGGGCTGCCCGGGGCGCACGAGCACGTGAGCGACGTCGGCGCCTGGCTGGCCGCCCGCGTCGGGTAGCGGCCGCCCCCCGTTCCAGCATGAATGGTCCCGCGGGACAGCGCGCCGGGAGCACCCGGGCGGCAGCATCAGCAGGGTCACCGACGGGGCCGCGCTGGACGCACAGCACGCGGTCAACGACCGACAGGCGGCAGCCCCGGCCGTCCGGTACGGAGGAGGCTCACCCATCATGTCTCGACCAAAGCCCCTGGCTGCGCTGGCGGCCGTCACTGCTGCCCTCGCGATCGCTGCCCCGGCGGCGAGCGCGAGCGCGAGCGCGAGCGCTGCGACGCCCGCGCCCGCGGTTCGCACAGCCCACGCCAGACTCGGCGGCGGCTTCGCGCCCGGATCGTTCACTTGCCTGTTCCTGGTCGGCCAACTCCGATTCGCGGTGGCGACAGGAAACACCCCGTGGGTGAACTTCATCGCCAACGTGCTGCTCTACTCCGGCTGCGGGGGTGCGGCCATCTAGCTGTCTCGGCTTGCCCGCCGGGCCTCCAGCCATCAAGGGCGGCGGCGCAAGCCGCCGCCCTTCGCCGGCTTCCGTGTCAGGCAGGGCCGCGTCGATCCGGTTACGGTTGCTCGTGGTCCAGCCACCGCGACATCACAGCCTTTGGTGCTGTGGGAAGGACGACGGACCATGGAGACCCTGCTGGTGTTCCACGAGGTCGACGACGTCGATCGATGGCTCGCTTCACCCAAGCGAGAGGAGCTCTTCGGGCCGCTGGGGATGACGGCGCGCACGTTTCGCGACCCGGCCGGGTCGAACCGGGTCGGGCTGATGGTGGAGGTCCCCGACGTCGCTGCGTGGGAGGCGGCCCTGCAGACCGATGCGGCGGCGGAGGCGATGAAGTTCGACGGTGTCCGCCCGGAGACGATCCTGGGCCTCGTCGAGGCGTAGCCGGCGCTTCCGCGACCGTCATGGAAGGCGGCAGCGCGCGTGCGCTCCCGCCTTCCATGGGCCTGCGCGGGCGCCCGCTTGCCGTCCCGAGGCGGCCGCCCCGGAACTGGAGCGATGAGTCGGCGCGCGAGCCGCCATTCGCGGCTCGCGGTGTTCGTCTGTCAGGTTCCCCTGCTCGCACACCGCCACTCTGGGCCATGCGATGGGTTGCACGCTGCAATGCCGCGCCCCCTCGACCCGATCCGCCGCCTCCGCCCAGCGGTCCTGTGCGGCCTCGCCGCCATCGCGCTTCTCACCCCCGCGCTGACCCATGGGCCGGCGGCGGCGGCGGCCGCGCCCGCCCGCCTCGCGGTGATCGGCCTCGCGAGCCCGCCACGCACCGCGATCGCGGGCACGGCGTTCCACGTCAGCGACACGACCCGCAATCTGGGGCCCGGCCGGTCGCGCCGCCCGAGCACCACGGTCTTCCTGGCCTCACTGGACAAGCGCGCCGGCGCGGGGGACATCGTGCTGGGATCGCGCGCCGTCCGGCCGCTGGATCCCCGCCGCTCCTCGCATGCCCGGCGATCCATCACGATCCCCGTCGCCACGCGGCCCGGCACCTACTGGCTGATCGCCTGCGCCGGCGCATCGACCCGCTCACGTCGCTACGCGACGGCCGCCTGCCGCACCGCCGGGCGCCGGATCCGCATCCTGAGCGCGCGACCCGTCAACCGCAGCGCGCCGCGCGTCAACGGCAAGACGGCAGACGGCAGCACGCTGACCGCCAATGACGGCGCCTGGCGCGGCCTGGCGCCCATCGCCTACCGCCATCAGTGGCAGCGCTGCGCCCGCAACGGCTCCCACTGCGCGCCGATGCCGGGCGCGACCGCGCCGGCCTACGCGCTGACGCCCGCCGACATCGGCGCGACGCTCCGGGTGACGGTCATCGGCCAGAACCGGCGCGGCGCGAGCTCCGCCCTTTCGCGCCCGACGGGCGCGATCCAGCCGGCGCCTCCGGTCAACACGGCCGTGCCCCCCGTCTCCGGCGCCGCGGTGGCCGGCGGCACGATCAGCGCGTCGCCTGGCACGTGGGCCGGCACGCCGCCGCTGAGCTACACCTTCCAGTGGCAGCGCTGCGACGCGTCGGGCAGCGCATGCACCGACATCGTGGGGGCCAACAGCGACAGCCACCCCGTGGTCATCGGCGACAACGCCGCGATGCTCAGGGTCGTCGTCGGCGCGCAGAACGCGGTCGGGAAGGGCACGGCGGCGTCCGCCGGGGTCCCCGCCGGGCTGTTCCAGAACCCCGTGTACTCGAGCGCGCCCGACCCCTACATCCTGGACGCCGGCGGCAACCACGCCGACTACTACGCGTTCCATACGGGCGATCTCTTCCCGGTCGCGCACTCCACCGACCTCGTCTACTGGACCGACGCGGGCCGCGCATTGCCCGCGCGGCCGGCGTGGGTCGTCAAGGACGGCGACTGGCACCCGTGGGCGCCGAGCGTGATCGCGGCGCCGGCCTCCAGTTGCCCGGGCACGACCACCGGCCGGTGCTTCGTCATGTACTACACGGGCCTGAGCGCCGACTACGGCGTCAACTGCGTCGCGACCGCTACGGCCACGTCGCCCGGTGGGCCCTACGTCGACCAGGGGCCGCTGATGCCGGCGAGCGACACCGGCCAGCCGCAAGGCTGCGCCGACTCCCGCGGCCGCGGCAACATCGACCCCTCGCCGTTCATCGACGCCGATGGCCGCGGCTACCTGTACACCTCCACGGACTTCTCGCCGACGGGGCTGCGGCCCACGGTGTCCGTCACGCCCCTGACAGCCGACCTGACCCACGCCTCCGGGCCGCGGGTCCCGCTGTTCTCGGGGGACGCCAACACGTGGGAGGCGGCGGGCGTGTCGGCGCCGACCGTCGAGGGACCCACGATGGTCCTGCACAACGGCACGTACTACCTCCTGTACTCCGGGGGCAGCTGGCGCGCCGCCTACGGCATGGGCTACGCGACCGGCCCCGCCGCCGCCGGGCCCTTCACGAAAGCTCCGTCGAACCCGATCTTCGCTCAGACGCCGTCGGTGCTGAGCCCGGGCGGTGGCGACACGCCCGTCGTGGGCCCGCACGGCGGCCTCTGGCTGCTGTACCACGCGCGCGCCAACAGCTACAACGACCCGCGCACGCTGCGCATCGACCCGCTGTCGTGGCAGCCCGGCTCTCCGGACGCGCCGGTGCTGGGCACGCCGAGCGCGACCCCGCAGACGACGGCACCGTAGAGGCCCGTTCGCGATCGAGGATGCGCGCGCCGGGCGGAGGATCGGCGCCGACGGTCCGATCGGCCAGCCGTCACCGGGGCGGCTGCGGGGAGGATCTGTAGGCCAGGTCGGGGGTCCCTCGACCACGGACGAAGGTGGTGAAGGTCGTGGCAGCTGAGGGCTCGGATGCGATGGTCGAGGATCGCGAGTTCAAGGCCGGTCAGCGCGCGACATGGGCGCTCGGCGACTATCACGAGTTCGCGCGCCACTCTCTGTGGCAGTTCGGGCAGGAGCTGGTCGAGGCGTGTGGGATCGGGCCCGGGCAGCGGGTGCTGGACGTGGCGGCGGGCACCGGCAACGTGGCGATCCGTGCGGCGCAGAAGGGCGCCGAAGTGGTGGCGTCCGATCTGACCCCCGAGAACTTCGAGGCCGGGCGACGCGAGGCGGCCAAGCACGGGGTGCGGCTCGAGTGGGTGGAGGCCGACGCCGAGGCGTTGCCGTTCGCCGATGGCGAGTTCGATGTCGTCACGTCGGCGTTCGGGGCGGTCTTCGCGCCGGATCAGCAGGTGGTCGCCGATGAGCTGGTGCGTGTGTGCCGACCCGGCGGCACGATCGGGCTGACGGTGCCGACGCCTCCCGCGCGGAAGGCGGCCCGCGCCCGGATGCTGGCCGACGTCGTGCCGTCGATGTTCGGCGGGGCGTCGCCGTTGCGATGGGGCGACGAGGAGCACGTCGCGGGGTTGTTCGGCGACCGTGTCGAGTCGCTTCGGATGTGCCGCCGGCGCTCGGAGCTCGGAGCCTTTGCCGACGAGGCGGATCTGCGCGACTTCCTCAAGGGCCACCACCCGGTCGCGGTCGCGCTGTATCGCGACCTGGGCGACGACCCCGAGCTGGCGGCGGCGCTCGACGACGCGTTTCTCCGTCTGATCGACCTCTGGTACGCGCGGGGCGACGAGGGCGCGGGGGCGTTCGCCCAGGAGGCGGTGATCATCGTCGCGCGCAAGCGCGCGGCTACCGCGCCCGCATCGCGGCGCGCACCATCCAGATGAACACGCCCTGGAACGGAAGGCGCGCCCACAGGGCGGGGGCGCCGCCCGGGATCCTCGCGTAGCGCTCGGGGTTGAGCGCCATGTGCAGGTTGGCCGGGAACACCGCGACGAGCGTCGCGATCAGCCACCAGCCGCCGAGGCGCCGCGAGCGGGGGTGCAGGAGCGCCATGCCGCCCGCGATCTCCGCCACGCCGCTGGCGCGGACGAGCGCCTCGTGGGCGGGCAGGTAGGGCGGCATCATGCGGAGGTAGAACCGCTTGTGGGTGAAGTGCAACGAGCCGGCCAACACGAACAGGACGCCGGTGACAACGCGGAACGGGCGCATGGGGCGCTATCCAAGCAGGCCGTGCGCCGGATAGGGTCCGGTCGATGAGCGCCGGCGACGTCGCCCACGCAGCGGGACTCGCCTACCGGGAGGCGCTGCCGGACGGCGAGCGCCGCGGCACCGCCCTGTGCCTGCACGGCTGGCCGCAGTCCTCGTACATGTGGCGCCCGGTGCTCGAGGCGGCCGCCGCGGCCGGCTGGCGCGGGCTGGCTCCCGACCTGCCGGGCTTCGGCGACTCTCCGGCGGCGCCGCCACAGACATGGGAGCGCGCCGTCGAGGCCGTCGAGCGCTTCCACGCCGAGCTGGAGCTCGGACCGGTCGCGCTCGTCGTGCACGACTGGGGCGGGATCATCGGCTTGCGCTGGGCGTGCGATCACCCGGCGGCGATCCGCGCGCTGTCCATCAGCGACACCGGCTTCTTCCCCGACGGCAGGTGGCACGGCATGGCCCAGGCGCTGCGGACGCCGGGCCAGGGCGAGGAGATCATGGCGGGCATCACCCGCGAGGGCTTCGAGGCGATGATGGGCCAGGTGGCGAAGGGCATCGACGCCGCCGCCGTCGACGAGTACTTCAAGGCCTTCTCCGACGGCGAGCGCCGCCAGGGCCACCTCGAGCTCTACCGCTCGGGCGACTTCGACAAGCTCGTGCCCTACGAGGGCCGGCTCGCCGCGCTCGCCGTGCCCACCCTGCTGCTGTGGGGCGAGGACGACCCGTTCGCGCCGGTGGCGGGCGCCGAGCGCTTCGCCGCCGAACTGCCCGACACGCGGATGGAGGTCGTTCCCGGCACCGGGCACTTCGTGTTCGACGAGGCGCCGGACGTGACCGCCGCCCAGGTGGCGACGTTCCTTCAGGCTCTCGAGTAGCTCCCCGCCGACCCCCCGAGATCCGCCAGGCGCCGCTCGAGGAAGGCTCGCTCGCGCTCGTTGTCGGCCAGGTCGAGTGCGATGCGGTAGGCGCGGATCGCCTCATCCGGGCGGTTGGCGCGGCGCAGCAGGTCGGCCCGCGCGGCGTGCAGCAGGTGGTAGCGATCGAGCCCGCGAACGTCATCGATCAGGGCGAGCCCTCGCTCAGGGCCATCTGCCATCGCGACCGCGACCGCGCGGTTCAGCGCCGCGACCGGTGTCGGGGCGATGCGCATCAGCTGCTCGTACAGGACGGCGACCTGCCGCCAATCCGTCTGCTCCGGCGTCGTGGTTTGGGCGTGGACGGCGGCGATCGCCGCCTGAAGCTGGTACGAGCCCGGCCGCCGGTGGCGCAGCGCATCGCCGACGAGGCGGGCGCCCTCCCGGATCGCGGCGGCGTCCCAGCGCGTCCTGTCCTGGTCCTCCATGAGGATCAGGTCGCCCTCGGCCGTGACGCGCGCATCGCGACGCGAGTCCTGGAGCAGCATGAGCGCCAGGAGCCCGAGGACCTCGGGCTCGCCGGGCATCAGCTTCGCGAGGAGCCGGGCGAGCCGGATGGCCTCCGCGGCGAGCTCCGGCCGAAGCAGCCGGTCTCCGGCGCTGGCGGCGTAGCCCTCGCGGAAGATGAGGTACAGGACCGCGAGCACGGCGGCGAGTCGCTCGGGGAGCTGGTCGTCAGGCGGGACCTCGAAGGCGATCCCGGCGTCGCGGATCTTGCGCTTGGCTCGCACCAGGCGCTTCGCCATCGTCGCCTCGGGGACCAGGAACGCCCGTCCGATCTCCGAAGCGGTCAGCCCACCGACGGCTTGCAGCGTGAGCGAGACCCGCGCCTCCGGGGCGAGAGCGGGATGAGCGCAGGTGAAGATCAGGCTCAGGCGCTCATCCCCGACGCTTGCCAGGCTGTCGAGCGGGACGTCGTCCATCGTGGTGATCGGTTCGTGGCCGTCCAGGAGCTGGCGGTACTTGAGCGCCGCGGTGCGCTGGCGTCGCAGCCGGTCGATCGCGTGGTTCCGGGCGACGGTCACCAGCCATTCGACCGGCCTCGCCGGAACGCCGGTCGATGGCCAGTGCGCCAACGCGACGGCGCCGGCCTCCTGCAGCGCATCCTCGGCAAGCTCGAAGTCTCGCACCGCCCGCACCAGCGCCGCGAGCATCCGCGGCCGTTGGCCGCGGAACACCCGCTCGAGCGCTACGTCGGCGCGCTCGGCCACGCTCACGCGCCGGCGATCTCCGCCTGCTCGGCCGGCTGGCGGCTCGGGACCTCCATCACGGGGCGAACCTCGACCGAGCCGGTCTTCGCGGTCGGGCACCGGGCGGCCAGCTCCAGCGCTTCGTCGAGATCGCGGCAGTCGACGATGAAGTACCCGCCGAGCCACTCCGCGGTCTCCATGAACGGGCCGTCGGTGCTCAGCGTCTGTCCATCGCGCACGCGAACCGTCGTCGCGGTCTCCGGCCGGTGCAGCGGATCATCCGCCACCAGGACCCCGCGCTCCCGGCATTCGCGGTGGAAGCCGACCATCTCGGAGAAGAACTCCGCCCCCTCCGGGGTGCCCGGCTCGGGCCGTTCGCGCACGTAGAACAAGAGCATGTAACGCATACGAGATCCTCTTCGTCGCACCGGCACCGATCGGCCGGCATCTGATCCTAGGACGAACGGGACGGCGTTCGATGGACACGAGCGCCCCCGCCCGTCACGGCCAGCCGGGCTCCATCTCGAACTCGTCCTCGCCCAGCGCGAGGACCAGTGGGTCGCCGCCGTCGGCCCGGGCGGTGATGGCCAGCGGCGTCGCGGGGTCGGACGTCTGGAACTGCGCCATCGCGACGTTGCGCCCGCCGAGGGCGCGCGCGAGCGCCCGCACGCCGTCGGCGACGTGGTGCAGGCCGCCGGGCGGAGCGGCGATCTCGCCCTTGACCGCATCGACGTCGAACGGCGGCAGCTGGCGCAGGTCGGGGAGCTCGGGCGGCGCGACGTCCAGCTCGATCCCGTGCGGCAGCTGGACCACGCGGTCGCCGAAGTCCACCTCGATCGGCGCGAGGCGACCGCAGTCGACCACCGCGGGCGACTCCCCGGGGGCGCCCTCGACGACCGCCACGGCACGCACCGCCCCCGAGCGGTGCAGGTACTCGCGCAGGAGCGCCACGACGTCGTCGAGCGGCCCGACGGACGCGACGAGCTCGATCCCGTCGCCGGAGTCGTCTTCGGAGTCCACGGCCGCAGGATCCCACTCAGGCTCAGCCGCCGGCGCTCGCGCGCTCGATGCGCCCGGCGACGATCTCCACCCACGGCGCGGTGCCGAAGCGCTCGCGGAGCTCCGCCGCGCTGGCGGCATGGTCGTAGGTGACGCGGCGCAGCTCGATGTCGCCGCCGTCGTGCACGAGCGCGTAGCCCGCGCGCGGGTCGCCGTCGAGCGGCATCCCGACGCTGCCGGGGTTGACGAGCAGCGTCCCGTCCTCCGACGTGCGACGGAACTGCAGGTGCGTGTGGCCGAAGACCAGCAGCGCGTCCTCGACGCCGCGCAGCAGCTCCTCCTCGTCATCGGCCGGGCGGGGCAGGAAGGAGCGCATGTCCGACACCGGCGAGCCGTGCCAGGCGGTGCCCCAATCGTCGACCGGCGCCGACTCGGGGAGCGCGGCGAGCTCCTGGGCCAGCGCGTCGCCGAGCATCTCGCGGCACGCCTCGATCGCCTCCAGCATCGGGTCGTCGGCGGTGAGGTCGGTGCGGTCGACGAGCCAGCGCTCGGTGTTGCCGCGGATCCAGTGCGAGTGCGGGAGGTCGCGCAGACGCCCGAGGGTCTCTGCCGGCCAGGCGCCGAACGGGACCATGTCGCCGCCCAGCAGCCAGCGGTCGGCGCCCTGGCCGTCGGCGTCGGTCAGCACGGCCTCCAGCGCCGGTAGGTTGCCGTGGATGTCGTACAGCAGCGCGAGCATCGCCCTCCATGGTCCCAGCCTGACCCTGAGGCTGCCCGAGCCGGGCGACGCGCAAGCATTGCTCTCGCTCGCCGGCGACCCGGAGGTCACGCGCTGGTTCTCCTGGGGCCCCTACACGGCGATCGACGAGCCGCTGGCCTACATCGAGCGCTGCGCGGGCCAGCGGGAGCGTGGTGAGCAGCTCGACTTCCTCGTCGTCCACCGCGAGCAGGGCCCGGCGGGGATCACGGGGCTGTCGGAGTTCTCCCGGCGCGACCGGCGCTGCATGGTCGGAACGTGGTTCGGGCGCGACTTCTGGGGGACCCGGGCCAACCGCGAGTCCAAGGCGCTCGTCGCCCATCTCGCCTTCGCCGTCCTGGGGATGCACCGGCTGGGCTCGTACTCCAACCCCGACAACGTGCGCTCGACGCAAGCGCTCGAGGGGGTCGGGTTCCGCCGCGAGGGTGTGCTGCGCGGCTGGCACCGCCACGGGGAGCGCCAGCTCGACGTCAACGTGTTCGGGATGCTCCGCGCCGAGTGGGAGGCCGGTGCCCTGCCGGCCGTCCCGGTCACCGTCGAAGGCGAGGCGCCGGAGGCCTTCCGGCCGTAGGCCACGTCACGCCCGGCGCTGGTCCCAGCTGAAGCCGCGGGTCGCCAGGCGGATCCCGGCGAGGGCCCACAGCCCGATGACGAGGAGGTCGCTGAGATGGTCGCCCAGCCCCTTGCCGTTGACCAGGGCGCCCGAGAGGCCGTCGATGATGTGCGTCAGGGGCAGCGCCTGCGCGATGTCGCGCAGGAACTGCGGGGCGTTGGAGGCGTCGTAGAAGACGCCCGAGATGAAGATCACCGGCAGGAAGACGATGTTCACGTAGGCCGGGGCGGCATCGAAGTTCGGGATGACGTGGGAGTACGCGACGCCCAGGGACGCCAGGCAGACGACGCCCGCGGCGACGAACACGACGAGCTCGATCCAGTCCCGCGGCCAGCCGATCCCGAAGAACAGCCGGCCCGCGAGCACGACGATGGCGACCTGGATCGCCGCGTTGGTCACGGCGTTGGCGGCGATCCCGCCCAGGTACGCGCCGCTGGGCAGCGGCGTGCCGCGCATCCGCTTCAGGACGCCCTGCTCGCGCAGGAACGTGAGGTTCATCGCGAGCGCGCTGAACGTCGTGGACATGACGCTCATCCCGGCGATGCCCGGGACGATGACGTCGAGGTTCTTCTGGCTGCCGGAGAAGATCGCCCCGAACAGCCCCAGGAAGAGCAGCGGCAGGAAGAAGTTGAAGAAGGCCGCCGACGGGTTGCGCCAGAACATCCGGCGCTCGAGGCGGTACTGGTGCCAGGTGAGGGCCAGCGCGTCAGTCACGGGCCGGCTCCTGCTCGGTCCCCGCGGTCAGCTCGAGGTAGATGTCCTCGAGGGTGGGGCGCGACACCGAGAGGTCGCGCAGCGCATCGCCGCGGGCCAGCGCGGCGCTCGTGAGCTGGTGCAGCAGCGCCGTCGGGTTCTCGGTCTCACGCTCGTGGAGCTCACCCGCGTCGTCGCGCCAGACGACGCGGTAGCGCGAGGACCCCGAGCCCAGCTCGGCCGGCGGACCGACCGCCAGGATGCGCCCGTCCTTGACGATCGCCACCCGGTCGCACAGCGCCTGGGCCTCGTCGAGGTAGTGGGTCGTCAGCAGGATGGTCTTGCCGAGGTCCTGGAGCGAGCGCACCGTGTCCCAGGCCGCGCGGCGCGCCGCCGGGTCGAAGCCCGTCGTCGGCTCGTCGAGGAAGATCAGCTCGGGATCGCCGATGAGCGCCAGCCCGAGGTCCAGGCGCCGCAGCTGGCCGCCCGACAGCGTGCGTGCCAGCGCATCGGCCTTCTCCTCGAGGCCCACGATCGCGACGACCTCGTCGACGTCGCGCGGGGCCGGGTAGAAGCGCGCCCACTGCTCGATCGCCTCGCGGACCCGGATGTGGCGGTAGATCCCCGAGCTCTGCAGCACGATGCCGACGCGCTCGCGGAGGTGGCGCGAACGCTGGCGCGGATCCTGACCCAGCACCGAGACGATCCCGCTCGTGCGGGTGCGGTAGCCCTCGAGGATCTCGACCGTCGTGGTCTTGCCGGCGCCGTTGGGGCCGAGCAGCCCGAAGACCTCGCCGGCGGCGACTTCGAAGTCGATTCCGCGCACGGCCTCGTGGTCGCCGTAGGCCTTGTGCAGGTCGCGGACGAGGATGGCGGGCGCGGCGGTGCTCACACCAGAGATGATGACAAGCGCATGCGGTGTGCCTGCGTCGACATCGGCTCGAACACGACGCGCCTGCTCGTCGCCGAGCCCGGTCCCGCCGGGCTCCGCGAGGTGCTGGCCGAGCGCCGGTTCGTGCGCCTCCCGGTGGGCGGCCGTGCCGCCGTGCCCGCCGAGCGCGTCGCCGCGGTGGCCCGTGTCGTCGCCGAGCAGGTCGAGCTCGCTCGCCGCCACGGGGTCGCGCGGCCGTGCGTGGTGGCTACCGCGGCGATCCGCTCGGCACCCAACCGCGACGAGCTCGTGGACGCGGTGGAGCGGGCGGCGGGCGTGACGGTCACGGTCCTCTCCAGCGACGAGGAGGCACGCCTGGCATTCGCCGGGGTGACGCGCACGCTCGCCCACGTCCCGCCCGGCCGCCTCGGCGTCGCCGACATCGGCGGCGGGTCGTCGGAGCTCGTGGTCGGGACGGCGATGGGCGGGGTGGAGTGGTGCGCCTCGCTGCCGATCGGCTCGGGACTCCTGGCCGACGTCCACCTCCACGGCGATCCGCCGGGCGCCGCGGCGCTCGACGCGGCGCGCGCGCATGTCGCCGCGGCCCTGTCGCACGCGGTCGTCCCACGGCCCGTCGCGGCGTTCGCCGTGGGCGGCAGCGCGACGTCGCTGCGCCGCGTCGTCGGCCCCGAGCTGACCCTCGACAGCCTCGACCGTGCGCTGGCGGCGCTCACCGGCCGACGGGCGGCCGAGGCCGCCGCGGTGTTCGGGTTGCACGCCGAGCGCGCGCGCCTCCTGCCCGGCGGGCTGCTGCTGCTGCGGGGAGCGGTGGAGGCGTTCGGCGGCGTGCCGCTGCGCATCGCCGCGGGGGGCCTGCGGGAGGGGGTGCTCCTGCAAGAGCTCGACCGCCGGCACGGCGTCTGACCACTGAGCGGAGGTGGATCGTTCATCCTGATACCCGACTGACGTGGCCAAGGCGCGAGACATCCGAGGACTGGTTCCGACCATGACGTTCGCGCAGGCCGCAGCCGCGACCGTCGCACTCCGCTCCGAGGAGCTGTTCGAGCACGCCGAGGGCGTGCTCGACACGGAGGACATCGAGCGCGTGCACGCGATGCGGGTGGCCACCCGGCGCCTGCGCGCCGTGCTCGAGTTCTACGCCCCGTGCTTTCCCAAGGCCCCCTTCAAGGCGGTCCTGCGCGACGTCAAGGCGCTGGCCGACGCGCTCGGCGACCGCCGCGACCCCGACGTGCAGCTCGCGGCGCTCGAGGCCTTCGCTGCTGTCGCCGGACCCGAGGATCGCCCGGGCGTCGAGGTCCTGGCGGCCCGCGCGCGCGCAGATCAGGCGCAGGGCAACGCCGGACTCGCGGCGGCGCTGGCGCGGGCACAGGGCAGCGACCTGCGCGGGCGCCTGGCGCGGTTGACGGGATCGACCCGGTGAAGGCCCGCCGCGTCACGGGGCTGGATCCCGACGAGACGCTGGCGGCCAACGCGCAGCGCGTCGTCCTCGTGCGCCTGGACGAGCTGTGCGGGTTCGTGCCCCGCGCCCTGGATCCGGCCGAGGTGGCGACGCTGCACGACATGCGCATCGCCGCCAAGCGGCTGCGGTACGTCCTGGAGCTCACGGCCCCCGTGTGCTTCGCCCCCTACGCCGCCAAGGCCGCCAAGCGGGCCAAGGCCCTGCAGGACCTGCTCGGCGAGATCCACGACTGCGACGTCGCCCTGCCCCGGGTGCTGGCGCTCCTGGAGGAGCTGCGCAGCGGGGCGGCGCTCGAGCTGCGCGCGCGCGCCGGCGACGCCGAGGATCTCGACCCGGCGCTGGTCGGCGACCTGCCCCACGGCGATGCGTGGCGGGGCCTGGAGACCCTTGCGGTGTACCTGCAGGCCCGGCGCGCCCTCCTGTTCGAGCGCTTCCTCACCACCTGGGCGGAGCTGGAGCGCAAGCGCTTCCGCGAGCGCTTGGAGACCTCGCTGTCACAGCCAGACGACGGGCGCGACCCGGCGACGGGGGTATCGTCAGAGCCCATCACATGAGCGAGCTCTCGACTTCCAGCGCCCAGGAACCGATCCGCGCCGTCCCACCGCCCGCGCCTGAGCCTGCGCCGGCGCAGTCCGACCTCGACGAGCCCCGGCTGTACATCAATCGCGAGCTCTCGTGGATCGAGTTCAACGCCCGCGTCCTGGAGCTCGCCGAGCAGGACGATGCCCCGCTGCTGGAGCGGGTGAAGTTCATCGCGATCTTCGCGTCCAACCTCGACGAGTTCTTCATGATCCGCGTCGCCGGCATGCACGACCAGGTCGACGCCGGCCTGAGCGATCCCGGCCAGGACGGCCGCACGCCGTCGATGGTCATCGACGAGCTGCGCGCGCGCATCACCGAGCTCCTCGACCGCCAGACCCGCTGCGTCGAGCAGGAGCTGCGCCCCGAGCTCGCCGAGCATGGCATGTCCATCGTCGGCTACGACGAGGTCTCCGACGACGAGCGCACAGCGCTGAACGAGCGCTTCCGCCGCCAGATCTTCCCCGTGCTCACGCCGCTGGCGGTGGGGCTCGGGCGCCCGTTCCCCTACATCTCCAACCTGTCGCTGTCGCTCGCCGTGCTCGTGCGCGACCCGCAGACCAAGGCCACGACGTTCGCGCGGGTCAAGGTCCCCAAGGAGATGCTGCCGCGCTTCGTGCCCGTGGGGGAGGGCGCGACCCGCTTCGTGACGCTCGAGGACGTCATCGCCGCCAACCTCGACGCGCTGTTCCCGGGCATGGAGATCGTCGACCACGGGGTGTTCCGCGTCACCCGCGACGCCGATTTCGAGGTCTCCGACGAGGCCGACGACCTCTTGCGGGC
>JAOPZW010000031.1 GCA_025963905.1 Solirubrobacterales bacterium
ACCGCGACGTGGCGGACGTCGGAGCGGTCGGCGGGCGAGACCCCGAAGGCCAGCAGCCGCCCGCCGCGCGCGAAGCGCTCGGCCATCCGGTGGCAGAGCCGCGCGATGCGCTCGGACTCGGCGGCGAAGAACCGCTCGTTGGCCACGGTGCGCGCCGCCAGCAGCGCGCCGACCTGGTCGGCGCCCGTGACGGGCGCGTGGGTCACGCGGGCACCGCCGCGCGGTCCGGGAGCCGGCGCAGCCATTCGCGCAGCTCGTCGACCCCTTCGCCGGTCCGCGCGCTCACGAGCATGCGGGCGACGCCCGGATGGACGGCGTCGAGGTGGTGCAGGTAGAGGTCCAGGTCGAAGTCGACGTGGTCGAGCAGGTCGAGCTTGTTGACGATCACGAGCTCGCACGTGCGGAACATCAGCGGGTACTTCAGCGGCTTGTCCGCGCCCTCGGCGACCGAGGAGACCATGATCCGCGCGTCCTCGCCGACGCGGAACTCCGCGGGGCAGACGAGGTTGCCGACGTTCTCGATGATGAGCAGGTCGATGTCGGCCAGCGGGACGGCGTCGAGCGCCGATCGGACCATGTTGGCGTCCAGGTGGCACTCGCCGCCGAAGCCCGAGTCGGTGTTGATCTGGGTGACGGGCACGTGAAGGTCCGCGAGCCGGTCGGCGTCGAGGCTGCCCTGCACGTCGCCCTCGAGCACCCCGACGCGGACGCCGTCGATGCCGGGACCGAGCACGCGCTCGAGGAGCGTCGTCTTGCCCGCGCCCGGAGCGCTCATGAGGTTGACCACGGTGACGCCGTGCCGGTCGAAGTCCGCGCGGTTGGCGCGCGCGATCGTGTTGTTGGCGTCGAGCGCGTCCTCGACGATCCTGACCTTTGTGCGGTGCATCGCGGCTCTCCTCTCGATGGCTACATGGACCTGACCCTGAGGTACCTCCTGATCTCGGGCAGCTGGATGACGACGCCCGCCGCGATCGCGGCGATGAGGCCGAGCATGAACAGCAGCTGGACCGAGGGGCTGATGCGGATGTCCTTCATGGCGGTCGCACCTCCGAGGTGTGTGGGGCGGTCAGGTCGTCGAGCAGCGACTCGACGAGGTCCACGGCCGCGTCCAGCGCGCCCTCGACGGGGTCGCTGAGCTCGGCCGCGATCTCCTCCTCGTCGCCGGTCATGACGTTTGCCGGCTCGCACCCGACCACCAGGGTCCGGGGGATCGAGCCGCCGAGCGCACGCGCGAGCGCGAGGACGGTCACGGGGTCCATGCCGTGTGCGTCGGGCGATGCCTCGGCGTCGTCGAGCTCCGGCTCGACCACGTAGAGGGTGCCGGGGACGTCGCCGCGGGGGCTGGCGTCGAGCAGGACGACGATGTCGTAGTCGTCCACCGCATACGCGAGGTCCATGCCGCGGATCCCGAAGTCCACGACGTCCACGCCCGCCCGCGGCGCCCGCCGGGCGAGCCGGCCGGCCAGCGCGACGCCGAAGCCGTCGTCGCCGAGGAAGATGTTGCCGATCCCGGCCACGAGGATCCGCGGGTGTGCCGGGTCCGCGGGCGGCGCGTCGGGCAGCGGCTCGATCTCGTCGGGCGAGAAGAAGAAGCGGTGGCCGGGCTGTCGGAACTCGCCCAGGTCGCGGCCGGGATCGTCGTCGACGGTGACCGACAGCTGGATGTTGTCCTCCATGTCCTGCTCGATCCCCTCGACGACCGCGCTGCGGCCGGCGAGCGCGACGTCGAAGATGTCCCCGCCCCCGCGCGGATGCAGCCGCACGCGGCTCCCGCGGCGCAGCTCGACGCCCGCGACGACGACCGCGTCGGGACCGGGACGCTCGAGCTCGTCCCACGGATTGGGCGGGGGAACGGGCGGCTCGATCATGGGCGCTCCAGGCCGAACTCGCGGATCGCCCCGTGCAGGGCCATCAGCTGCTCCCCGGTGAGCGCCTCGGTGCGTTCGAGGATCTCGCGGGTGCGTGGGTCGGCGTCGCGCATGTCCGCCTTCTCCTCGTCGGTCATGGCGAGGATGCTCAGCGTGAGCAGCTGGTCGACCTCGCCGCCGTCGAAGAGGTCGCCGGGGCTCTCGGGCGCGATCCGCGGATGGTCCTCGAGGATGATCGGCGACGACAGCACGGTGTGGCGCTCGCCGGGCTCGCCGACGAGCACCGGCCACGTGCCCTCGTTGCGGCAGGCGTCCACGGCCTCGCGCAGGGCCGGCGGGGGATCGGTCGAGGAGACGAAGGCGCCGCCCCTCACGTGCAGGACCGTGTGCGCGGAGCAGAACGTGCGCCGCAGCGCCTCCTCGCGGGGACCGCCGTCCCACGGGCTCGTGTTCGTGATCGTGACCGTCAGGCGGAACAGGCCGTCGGCGAGGCGCTCCGCGCTCGCGTCGAGCGCCCCCTCCAGCGGCTCCCAGCTGCGGACGAGCACCCCGGCCCGCGCCCCTGACGCGTGGCGCAGCTCCTCCTCCTCGCGGCCGGCGCCGATGCCCACGGCCACCCGCTGATGCACGGCCAAGCCGGCGACCCGCAGCCCGGGAGCGGCGATCTCCCGCTCCCGCGCCTCGTCCCATGCGAGGTGGCGCTCGTCGCCGACGCGAAGCTCGGCCACGGGGCGCAGGCCGTCGGGCGTCTGCTCGGCGACCTCGCGCGCGACGACGTGCAGGAAGCGCACGCCGACGTCGACCGTCGTCTCCTCGTCCCCCTCCACCAGGCACTGTGTGCGCATGAGCCACGGGTCGTCGTCGCGGCCCTCGCTGTGCGCGCGCGGGTAGACGCCGCCGAACGTCCAGCGGCGCTGGTTCTTGAGCGCGGACGCGCGGTAGGGCCACAGCACGTAGCCCTCGTACAGCACGGCGTCGGCGATCCGCCTGACCGCGTCCATCGCTAGTCCTCGCTCCCGCCCGGGAGGAGCTTGTCGAGCACGTCCTCCCAGGTCGCCAGCGCGTTGCGGGACTTGTAGGCGCACAGCCGGTCGAAGCTGTCATTGCGCAGCCTCAGCCACGCGGTGCCGGGGAACGCGCGGTCCATCGTCTCCTTCCACATCGCCACGGGCAGCCGGTACTCGGCCTCCGCATTCCAGGAGATCCGCATCGTCTGCAGCGCGCCGTCCGCGCCCGAGTAGAACACGCTGCCGCTGAACAGGAACTCCAGCGGGACCTCGCCGTCGGTCAGCGCGTCGAAGTACCGCGACGCGGCGACCTCCAGGTCGTAGGTGCAGACGATGGGCAGGTCGACGACGGTGCTGTCCTCGAACGGGGGGACGACGACCGTCGCCCGCGTCCACAACAGCGTGCGCAGCGTGGTGCCCCAGTCCTGCGACCCCCCGAACAGCTCGAAGAGCCGGTCATGGGCGCCCGCGTCGTACGACCGGCGGCGCGCGGCGATCTGCACCTGCACGTCGAGCAGCACCGAGCGGATCGGCACGCGGCCCAGGCTCTGCACGCGCAGCGCGAAGCGCAGCGTGGGCACGGCCGAGTGCTCCACCGGGGCGGCGTCCTGCACCGCGAAGGCGAGCTCCGGCATGACGCCGGGCACGACCGCCGGCCTGGGAGTCGTCGCCGGCATCTCCCAGCTACGCCGGAGAGAGGTTCGGCATGCGCGGGTCGATGGGGTCGCGAAGCTGGGGATTGATGCCCGTCGAGCGCCTGGCGTCCGACGTCCCGTCGGGGTGGTGGCCCGGCTGGCGCTCGTAGTTGCCCTTCGAGTTGCCCTCCTTGATGCCCGGCACGTGCGACGGCAGGTCCGGGCTCACGTCCGGGTGTCCCACCTTCAGGTTCGCCATGTCATCTCCCTTGGGTTGCCTTGCCGACCGGCCGCGCGAGCCGGTCGAGCCGATCGAAGAAGCGCCCGATCTCCTCCCACACCTGCTTGCCGCCGGTGAGTCCCTTCCAGCGCGTGCGGATCAGGCCGACGAGCGCATAGCACTCGTCGATCGGCACGAGCCAGTGCTGGCGCGCGCCGTGGGCACGGTTGACGAGCAGGGCCTCGACATCGGGCTCCATCGTCTGCAGGACGGGATTGGCGGCCTCGAGATCCCGCCACGCCTCGAGCTTCAGGAGCGACTCCGTCGGACCCATCGGGCTCGGGTAGAACGCCACGACGCGCTCGTCGGGCGTGCTGTGGAAGAGGAAGGCGATGTCCACCGGCAGGCGCAGCTCCTCCCACGCCAGGTCGCTCAGCTCGAAGTCCGCGATGCGCATCCGGCGGTCGGGGATGAGCCGGTAGTGGCCCTCGCTCGCCGCGGTGCTGCCGAACAGCGTCACGCAGGCGCGGCAGGCGCACAGCAGCTCGCGCCGCGCGACGTCGAGCATGTGGCGGTGCTCGGACGGGATCGGCTCGCTGCACAGCTCGCAGTGCTCGAGCGTGGCCTCGCGCTCGACCGTCGACTGCTGCGCGAGCCGGCGCAGTCGCGAGGAGGCGAGCGTCGGGGACCCCGAGGCCATCGGTCAGGTCACCGCGCCCATCGCGACCTTGACCATGCCGGCGTCGTCTACGAGCAGGGGGACGGGCTGCAGGTGGAGCTCCGGCGTGTCCGCGCAGCGCCCTGCGCGGCGTACGTCGTAATGCCTGCCGCACGAGGGGCAGGCGAGCTCCGCATCGGCCACCGCGGCGTCGGCGAGCGACCCGTCGCAGCCGGGGCAGACCGGCCGGTAGGCGTAGAAGCTCTCGTCCATCGCGATGAAGAGCACCGGCTCGCCGGCGACGTCGCGCAGGACGTGCCCGCCGCCGCGCAGCTCGGGCATCCCGCCGGCCATCGCCCACGAGTCGTCCGGCCCGGTCGCCGGCGCGGGCTTCGGGCCCGCGCCGCCGGCGAACTCCAGCTGCAGCAGCGGCGACGGGGCCGCGGGGGCCACGCCGTCGGCCTCGACGCGCTCGACGTCGGGAGCCGCCCTGTGGATCGCGTCCTCGATCGCGAGCTTCAGCGTCGCGGTCGACGACGGGCAGCCGCTGCAGCTGCCCTGCAGCCGCAGCCGCACGACGCCCTGCTCGACGCCCAGCAGCTCCACGCCTCCTCCGTGGGACTCGAGGTAGGGGCTCACTCCCTCGAGGGCCTCGCGCACGCGCCGCTCCAGCGGCACGGGGTGCAGCCCGTGCAGCAGGAGCAGGTGCGCGACGAGCTCGTCGTCGGCCAGGGCCTCGGCGAGCTCGCCGTCGTCTCCCGCGGCGACGTGCGTCACGACGCGCGCGAGCCCCTCGCCGTAGAGCTCCAGCAGCGCCTGGACGAGCTCGGTGGCGGTGGCGCGGGCCGCCGGGTCGGCGAGGGTCTCTACCTCCTCGAGGAGGATCTCGATCCTCGCCACCCGCTCGCGTGTGTCCTGATCGTCCACGGCGCCGGCCCTAGCCGTGCTCGCCGAACATGGGCGAGTGGACCTTGCGGATCGTCTTGCCCTTGCCGAGGTACATGTGCACCCCGCACGGCAGGCACGGGTCGAAGCTGCGGACGGCGCGCATGATGTCGATCCCGCGGAACGAGTCCGGCCCGTTCTCCTCGAAGATCGGCTGGCCCGTGACCGCGTCCTCGTAGGGTCCCGGCGTGCCGTAGGAGTCCGTCGGGCTGCCGTTCCAGGGCGTCGGCGGGTACGGGTGGTAGTTGGCGATCTTCCCGTCGCGGATCACGAGGTGGTGGGAGAGCACGCCGCGCACCGCCTCGTGGAAGCCGCAGCCGATCGCGTCATCGGGGACGTCGAAGTCCTCGAAGACCTTCGTGTGGCCCGCCCGCACCTCGTTGAACGCCTGGTCGAGGAAGTGCAGCGCCATCGCGGCCGCGTAGGCCACGAAGTAGATCCGCGCGCGGTCGCGCTCGATCGCGTTGGACCACTGCGGGACCTTCCACTCCAGCGTGGCCTCCGGCGTCTCCGGAGTCTTGGGCAGGTTGATCATCACGCTGTGGCCCGTCGACTTCACATAGGGCGTGTCGACCTTCCCCGCCAGGGCCGTCACCCACAGGCGCGCCAGCGCGCCCCCGCCCGTGTCCAGCGCGAGGTGGTCGCCGGTGCGCTTGTCGTGCCAGCGCGGGCTCATCACCCAGCTGTAGTTGCCCCCCTGCAGGTCGCGCTTCTGGGGCTTGGGGATGGTCGTCTGGTTCCACGGGTGGCGCTTGTCGACCGGGTTGCCCAGCGGATCGCGGTCGACGAACGTCGTCTCGTTGGTCCAGTCCTCGTAGTAGGAGCTGCCCAGGAGGATGCGGATGCCGAGGTTGATGTCCACGAGGTTCGTGGTCACCAGCTCGCCGTCGACCACGACGCCCGGGGTGACGAACATCTCGTTGCCCCAGAAGTCCATGTTGCGGTAGTCGTAGTCGACGTGCGCGGGGTTGTTGAACGCGCCCCAGCAGCCGAGCAGGATCCGCCGGCGCCCGACCTCCTCGTAGCCCGGCATCGCCTCGTAGAAGAAGTCGAAGACGTCGTCGTTCATGGCGACGGCCTTCTTGATGAAGTCGAAGCAGCGCAGCAGCCGGCTGA
>JAOPZW010000062.1 GCA_025963905.1 Solirubrobacterales bacterium
CCGACCGCCAGTCCTTCTACCTCGAGAACGCCGCCGAGCGGGGGGTGGGGGAGGTCGCCGAGGAGTTCATCCTGCAGTACTACGGCGACCAGATGGCGATCCCGGCGCAGATCATCGTCCAGCACGAGCTCGAGGACGGCGAGGCGCTGGCGGCGGCGCTCTCCGATCGGCGGGGGACGGGCGTCGAGGTCCGTGCCGCCGAGCGCGGCGACAAGCGCCGGATCCTCGAGCTCGCCGAGCGCAACGCCAAGCTGGCGCTCGACCAGGATCGCATGAAGGCCGAGCGCCGGCGCCAGCAGCGCGTGGAGGCGCTCGACGGACTGCAGGAGGCACTCGGGCTCGACGCCCTGCCGCTGCGCGTGGAGTGCTTCGACATCTCCAACCTCATGGGCACCCACACGACGGCGTCGATGGTCGTCTTCGAGGGCGGCGCGCCGAAGAAGTCCGACTACCGGCGCTTCAACATCCGCGGGCTCACCGACGGCGTCCCCGACGACTTCGCCGCGATGAACGAGGTCCTGAGCCGGCGCCTCGCCCAGTGGGAGGCCCAGCAGGACCTCTCGCCGCACGATCCCAAGCGCAACGAGTCCTTCGCGACGCTCCCCAACCTCATCGTCATCGACGGCGGCCCGGGCCAGCTCAGCGCGGGGGTGAGCGCGCTGCAGGGCTTCCTCGACCGCGGCGTGACCGTCGTGTCGCTGGCCAAGCGCATCGAGGAGGTCTTCGTCCCGGGTCGCAGGCAGCCGATCGTGCTGCCGCACGACACACCCGAGCTCCAGCTGCTGCAGCGCGTGCGCGACGAGGCCCACCGCTTCGCCATCACCCATCACCGCACGCGCCGCGACCAGGCGATGACGACCTCGATCCTCGACGAGCTTCCCGGCGTCGGGCCGTCGCGCAAGCGGGCGCTGCTCCAGCACTTCGGCGCGCCGGAGGCGATCCTCGCGGCCTCGCGCGAGCAGCTCGAGGCCGTCCCCGGGCTGCCGGGCAAGACGGCCCGCGACCTGTACGCCTACCTGCACCGCACGAGCGGCTGAGCCGGCCCCGGCCATGGGTCCCGACGCGACCCATGACCGAGACCACTGCGTTCCTCAGCGCTCGTGCCCGGCGAGGTCGAAGTCGGCCAGGGCGGCCGGGTCCACGATGCCGAGCTTGCGGCGCGCTCGCTCGGCGAAGCCCGCAGAGCCCAGGCGGATGACGAGCGCCGACCACGGGTTGGGGGCCACCTCCATGCTCCAGCCCGGCTCCACCTGGGTCAGCAGCCGGCCATCGACCTCGACGGCGATCGGTGCGCTCGACGGCAGGACCTCCACGCCCAGCCGCTCGTCGTCCCCGAGGACCACGGCGCGGCTGAACAGGCCGTGCGGCGCATCGGGCGTCACGATCATCGCGCGCGTCTGCGGGGACACGAGCGGGCCGCCCGCGGCGAAGCTGTACGCCGTCGAGCCCGTGGGCGTGGCGGCGATGACGCCGTCACTCGCGTAACGGACCAGCAGCTGGCCGTCGACCGACAGCGCGAGAGCCGCCTGGCCGCGCCCGGGCACCCGGCTCAGCACCACGTCGTTGTAGGCCGCCTCCTCGCGGAGCCGGCCATCCTCGCGCCACGCCGCGAGGAGCACGAAGCGCTCCTCGACCGCGAACGCGCCGTCGGTGATCGCCTGCAGCGCCTCGGGCAGGCGCTCGCCGTCCACCTCGGTCAGGTAGCCGAGCCGTCCGAGGTTCACGCCCAGCACCGGAACGCCGAGCGGCGCGGCGACGCGGAGGGCACCCAGCATCGTGCCGTCGCCGCCGAGCGCGAGGACGAGGTCGCAGCCCCGAGCCAGCCCGGCCTCGTCGCAACGCCGGACGGCGACGGGCATGCGCGGGTCGTCGAGTCCCGCGAGCTCGACCCCGTTCGTCCCCGCCCAGCGGGTCACGCAGTCGATCGCCGCCCCGACGTCGCGCCTGGGATGGAGGACGAGGCTCAGCCGCCGAGGCGGATCCGACTGGCGCAGCGGCGTCGTGGCGTCCATCGCCGCACTTCAGCACAAGGCCGGCCCCTGCGCCCAATGCGACAGCACGAGCACGGACCGGTGGCGCTCCCCGGCGGGGCCCGCCGGTGCGTAGGCCACAATGGGCGCTCACCCGCTGTTCACGATCGTGCCCGAACCAGGCGACATACTCTCCGACATGGCCGCAACCAAGGCTCCCCGGCTCGGGCGCCTGCTTGGCCGACGTGATCGCGCGGCACGCGAGCCCGCCGCCGACGAGCCCTCGCAGTTCCATCCCTACGCCGACCGGCGCCTCGAGGATCTCGTGGTCATCACGGGCCTGTCCGGCGCCGGGAAGTCGACCGCCATGGCGGTGTTCGAGGACGCCGGCTACTTCTGCGTCGACAACCTGCCGCCCGAGATGCTCCGCGGCCTCGTCGAGCTGTTCGTCCACGAGGGCTCGAAGGTGGAGCACGCCGCGGTGGTCTCCGACGTGCGCGGGGGCGACTACTTCGAGGCGCTCAGCGCCGTGCTGGAGGACCTCGCCGCGCTGGGGCTGCGCCACCGCGTCCTGTACCTCGACGCCGACGACCAGGCGCTGCTCACCCGCTACAAGGAGACCAGGCGCCGCCACCCGCTGGCCCCGGCGTCCAGCGTCGAGGGCGGCATCGCCTCCGAGCGCGCCCTGGTCGAGCCGCTGCGCGCGATGGCCGACGTCGTCATCGACTCCAGCGGGCTCAAGGCGAACATGCTGCGGCGCAAGATCGCCGACGAGTTCCTGCCGCGGGTGCCCGCCGCCCGGCTGGCGGTGAGCTTCGAGAGCTTCGGCTTCAAGCACGGGCCGGCACCCCGCGACGCGGACCTGGTCTTCGACGTGCGCTTCCTGCCGAACCCCCATTACGAGCCCGCGCTGCGGCCGCTCACCGGGCACGACGCGCGCGTCGTCGAGTACATCGCGCGCGACGGGACGCTCGCCGAGTTCTACGACCACCTCGACCCGCTGCTGGACTTCGTGATCCCGCGCTACGTCTCCGAGGGCAAGGCGCACCTGACGATCGCGATCGGCTGCACGGGCGGGCGCCACCGGTCGGTGGCGATCGCCGAGCACCTCGGCGAGCGCTACCGGGCGCGCGACGACGTCTTCGTCGAGGTCGTCCACCGCGACGTCGATCGCGGCGAGCGCGCCGACCTCGGCCGGTGATCGACCACATCGGCCTCGAGGTCTCCGACCTCGCGCGCTCGGCCGCGTTCTACGACGCGGTGTTCCATCCGCTCGGCGGCCGGCGGATCGTCGACTCGCCGGTGGCCATCGCCTACGGGATCCACGAGGCGCGCCTGTGGATCGTCGCGCGCGACCGGCGACCGGGGCCGGGCTTCGGCCACGTGGCGCTCACCGCGTCCGGGCGCCCGGCGGTTCACGCCGCCTACGAGGGCGGCCTGGCCCACGGCGGCCGCGACGCCGGGCCGCCGGGCCCGCGCCACGCGTACGGCCCGCGGTACTTCGCGGCCTACCTGCTCGACCCCGACGGCCTGCGCGTCGAGGTGGTCAGCGGCGCGCACTGACACGGGCACCGCTGCACGCTGACCCGCGCGGCCCGCCTCAGCTAGCCTTCCCAACGCTTCCTCGGGCACGCCGCCGGCCCGGTTCTTCGTACTTCTGGATGAGAGGGGACTGACTCCATGCCCGTACGCGTGGGTATCAACGGGTTCGGCCGCATCGGCCGCAACGTCTTCCGCGCCGCGCAGGCCCAGGGCGCCGACATCGAGTGGGTCGCGGTCAACGACATCACCGACGTCGCGACGCTGGCGCACCTCCTGAAGTACGACTCGATCCTGGGCCGCTATCCCGGGACGGTCGAGGCGGGCGACGGCACGCTCACCGTCGACGGCGCCGAGATCAAGGTGCTCGCCCAGCGCGACCCCGCCGAGCTCGGCTGGGGCGACCTGGGCGTCGACGTCGTGATCGAGTCGACCGGCTTCTTCACCAAGCGCCCCGACGCCGCCAAGCACCTCGAGGCGGGTGCGAAGAAGGTCATCGTCTCGGCGCCGGCCACGGGCGAGGACATCACCGTCGTGCTGGGGGTCAACTTCGACAAGTACGACAAGGACTCCCACCACATCATCTCCAACGCGTCGTGCACGACGAACTGCCTGGCGCCGTTCGCCAAGGTCATCAACGACGCGATCGGCATCAAGCACGGCCTGATGACCACGATCCACGCCTACACCGCCGATCAGCGCCTGCACGACGCGCCGCACTCGGACCTGCGCCGCGCCCGCGCCGCCGCGATCAACCTCGTGCCGACGTCGAGCGGCGCGGCGAAGGCCGTCGGCCTGGTGCTGCCCGAGCTCAACGGCCGGCTCAACGGCTTCGCGATCCGGGCCCCCGTCCCGACCGGCTCGGTCGTGGACCTCACCTTCGAGGCCGAGCGCGAGACGACCGTCGAGGAGGTCAACGACGCCTTCAGGGCGGCATCGGACACGGGCGACCTCGAAGGGATCCTCCGCTACACCGAGGACCCGATCGTCTCCACCGACATCGTGAAGGACCCGTATTCGTCGATCGTCGACGGCGGCCTCACGGCGGTCCTGGACGCGACGCTCGTCAAGGTCGTCAGCTGGTACGACAACGAGTGGGGCTTCTCCAACCGCGTCGTGGACCTGGTGCAGAAGGTCCTGTGAGGGTTCTCGACGACCTCGATGTGCAGGACAAGCGCGTCCTCGTCCGCGTGGACTTCAACGTCCCGCTGGATGGGACGCGGATCGCCGACGACACCCGCATCCGCGCCGCGCTGCCGACCATCCAGCTGTTGCGCGATCGCGGAGCGCGGGTCATCCTCGCCGCCCATCTCGGCCGGCCCAAGGACCGCGAGCCCGAGCTCTCGCTGCGCCCGGTGGCCGATCGCCTGGCCCAGCTCAGCGCCGCGGCGGTGATGCTCGCGCCCGGCGTCGTGGGCAGCGACGTCGAGGCGCTCGCGCGCGACCTGGAGCCGGCGCAAGTCCTGATGCTCGAGAACGTGCGCTACGAGCCGGGGGAGACGAAGAACGACCCCGAGCTCGCCCGCGCGTTCGCGGCACTGGCCGACGCCTACGTCAACGACGCCTTCGGGGCCGCGCACCGGGCGCACGCCTCCACCGAGGGCGTCGCTCACCTCGTCCCCGAGCGCGCCGCGGGGCTGCTGCTCCAGCGCGAGGTCGAGACGCTCACCGGCATCCTCGAACGTCCGGCCCGGCCGCTCGTCGCGATCGTCGGCGGCGCCAAGGTGACCGACAAGATCGGCGTGCTCGAAACCTTCCTGGAGCGCGCCGACGTCGTGCTCGTCGGCGGGGCGATGTGCTTCCCGTTCTTCAAGGCCCAGGGCCTCGGCGTGGGGGACTCGCTGTGCGAGGCCGACGGCGTCGCGCCGGCCAAGCGGGTGCTCGCCGCGGCGCGGGACCAGACCAAGGCCCGCCTGCTGCTGCCCACCGACCTCGTGCTCGGCGACCGCTTCGCGGCGGACGCGCAGCGCCGCGAGCTCGACGGCGTCGAGGTCCCCGAGGGCTGGATGGGCCTCGACGTCGGCCCGCGCACGGCCGCGGCCTACGCCGACGAGATCGCCAAGGCCGGCAGCGTCTTCTGGAACGGCCCGATGGGCGCGTTCGAGCTCGAGCCGTTCGCGGCCGGCACGCGCGCCGTCGCCGAGGCCGTCGCCGAGGCCGATGCCACCACCGTCGTCGGCGGCGGCGACAGCGCCGCGGCCCTGTCGCAGTTCGGCCTCGCCGACCGCGTGACCCATCTGTCCACGGGCGGCGGCGCGTCGCTCGAGCTCATCGAGGGCAAGACCCTCCCGGGAGTCGAGGTCCTCAAGTGAACGCCAGCCGCACCCCATTCATCGCCGGCAACTGGAAGATGCACAAGACGATCGCCGAGGCCGAGGCGTTCATCCAGGGCTTACTGCCCCGGGTCTCGACGGCCGACGGCGTCGACGTGGCGATCTGCGCGCCGTTCACCGCGCTGCAGGCGCTCGTCGACTCCACGCGCGGCTCGCGCGTGGCCGTCTACGCCCAGAACGTCCACCAGGCGCCGTTCGGGCCGTTCACGGGCGAGGTCAGCGCGCCGATGCTCGCCGAGATCGACGTCCACGGCGTGGTGGTCGGGCACTCCGAGCGGCGCGAGCTGTTCTGCGAGACCGACCGGGCGCTGAGCGAGAAGGTTCCCGCCGCGCTCAATGCCGGGCTGGCGGTCATCCTGTGCGTCGGCGAGACCGAGGAGGAGCGCGAGCGCGGGGATACCGAGCGCAAGCTGCGCCACCAGGTGCAGGAGGGGCTGGAGAAGCTCGACGCCGCCCGCCTGGGGGATGTCGTCATCGCCTACGAGCCGATCTGGGCGATCGGCACCGGCCTCGTCGCCACGCCCGACCAGGCCCAGGAGGCCATCGCGTTCGTGCGCGCCCTCGTCGCCGACCGCGACCGCGAGCAGGCCCGGCGCACGCGCATCCTCTACGGCGGCAGCGTCAAGCCCGACAACGCCGCCGAGCT
>JAOPZW010000065.1 GCA_025963905.1 Solirubrobacterales bacterium
CGCCCGCGGCACCGGCACGGCCGCGTCCGTGGCGTCGTGCATCGCCGCTGCCCCACCGCCCGCCAGCGCGGCCGCCGACGCCGCCACCGCCGCCACCTTGCCCGCCGTCACCGTGTCGAGCACCACCTGGGCGCGCATCACCGAGCCGACCGCACGCTCATGGGCGCTGGTCAGCACCCACTCCGCCAGCCGGCCCAACAGCCCGCCCGCCTGCTCGACCGCGCCATCGTCCAGCGCCAGGCCGGCCGCCGGGAAGACCGCCGCCAGCGGCATCGACGAGCGCCGCAGCTCGCGCACCGTCGCCCGGCACGCCGGGCAGTTGCGCAGGTGCGGGCGGACATCCACCAGCTCCGCCGCGGTCGCCTCGCCGTCGACCATCGCCGACAGCACCCCAGCCCACCGCTCGCACTCCGCCCCCGACTCGATCCCCGCATAGCGCGCCAGGAAGCTCTTGCGACCCTCGGCCAGACACCGATTGACTTTCGTGTAACTCCAGCCCGTCGTCTCGCAGATCTGCTGGTAGCTGCTGCCCGCCGCCTTGAGCCACATCGCGCGGACCTCCTGGGGCTTAAGGCGCTGCAGCGCCTCCGCGGAGCGCGCGACGTGCTCGAAGCTCGTCACGCGCTCCTCGGGGGACGGCGTCGTGCGGCACTCCAGGGCGTCGGCGTCCAGCTCGCCGCCGCCGAGCAGCCGCTGGCGCGAGCGGCGGATCGCCATCGCCTCGTGCTTGACGACCGTGTGCAGCCACCCGGCCGCGCGATCGGGGTCCAGGCGGCGCACGTGGCGCAGCAGGATCTCAAGCCCTCGCTGATAGGCGTCCTGCGCGTCATCGGCGCACAGCGAATGGCGTCGCGCGACGCGCAGCAGCGACTCCGCATGCGCACCGATCAACCCGATCACCAGGGCCTCAGCCTCCTCCGCGCCGAGCCCCGTGCCCGCGGCGTCGCCGACGCCCCCAAGCTCTTCCTGCATTGCTGGACCTCCCCCGTGCTCCTCGGACTTCCGTGTCCTCGGCCTAGGGCAACGGTAGGCACTTCTCTCCCCCCGCTCAGCAGGATCGCCGCAAATTGCGGGCGTTTCGGGAGCGCTGGGCCGCGACGCTGGACGAGTGGACGAGCCGCCACGCGGCCGCCACGGTCGGGCGCGGACGATGTGCGACGTCGCGGCAGCCCTCGTGGAGCCGCCCGTTGCGCGAACTCGTGGCGCCGCCTCGCCGTGTGGCAGGGTGCCGGGCATGTGCGCCGCTGAGGCCGATGTGTTCGTCGTGTTCGGGATCACCGGCGACCTCGCGAAGGAGATGACGTTCCGATCGCTGTACCGGCTCGAGCGCCGGGGCCTGCTCGGCTGTCCGATCGTCGGGGTCGCGGTGGACGACTGGTCGCCCGCCGCGCTTCGCCGGCACATGCGCGACGCGATCCGCGCGGGAGGCGAGCGCGTCGAGAGCAAGACCTTTGACGCGCTCGCGGGTCGCCTCTCATATGTCCAGGGCGACTTCGACGACTCGGCCACGTACGAGCGCGTCGGTGCCGCGATCGAAAAGGCCAAGCGCCCGCTCTTCTATCTCGAGACACCGCCGTCGCTGTTCGGTCGGGTGGTCAGTGGAATCGCCGGGGCCGGTCTGACCGAGCACGCGCGCGTCGTCGTCGAGAAGCCGTTCGGGCACGACCTCGCGTCCGCCCGCGCGCTCGCCGCGGACCTGCACCGCTCGGTTCGAGAGGAGCAGATCTTCCGCGTCGATCACTACCTCGGGAAGCTCGGGCTTGAAGAGTTGCTCTACCTGCGGTTCGCGAACACGATGCTCGAATCCGTCTGGAACCGCGACCACGTCGCGTGCATCCAGATCACGATGGCCGAGAGCTTCGGGGTGGAGGACCGCGGCCGCTTCTACGACGCGGTCGGCGCCCTGCGAGACGTCGTCGTCAACCACCTGCTGCAGCTCCTCGCCGCCGCGACGATGGACGCGCCGAAAGACGGCGACTCGCTCGACGCGGCCCGCCATCGCCTGTTCCAGGCGGTCGCCACCGCCGACCCGTCCCGCTACGTTCGCGGCCAGTACAGCGGTTACCGGTCGACCAAGGGAGTCGCCGCGCGCTCGACGACCGAGACCTACGCGGCGCTCGACTTGCGCATCGACAACGATCGGTGGCGCGACGTCCCCGTCCACATCAGAGCCGGCAAGCACCTGCGGATGACCCAGACCGAGCTGCGCTTCATCCTGCGCGCCCCACCCCCGCCGAGCTTCCTGAGTCGCCGCAACCAACCCGAGGCCAACGAGCTCGTGCTCAGGATCGACCCGCACACCGGGCTTCGGCTGATCCTCGAAGCCCACCGCGCCGACGCGTCAGGACCCGAGCCGATCAACCTCGACATGGAGTTCGCCCGGCAGGGCGGTGAGGGCCCGACTCCG
The DNA here is from genome assembly GCA_025963905.1 of Solirubrobacterales bacterium. Classification (GTDB taxonomy): domain Bacteria; phylum Actinomycetota; class Thermoleophilia; order Solirubrobacterales; family Solirubrobacteraceae; genus JAOPZW01. The sequence goes on from JAOPZW010000065.1 coordinate 2,408, forward strand.
TACGAAGTGCTCTTCCACGCGGCGCTGACCGGCGACACCGAGTTCTTCACCCACCAGGACACCGTCGAAGAGGCCTGGCGCATCGTCCAGCCGCTCCTCGACCACGCACCGCAGACTCACTCCTACCGCAAGGGCAGCTGGGGGCCGGCCGCGGCACGCGAGCTCGCCAAGCCCCACGGCGGCTGGCGCCCGCTCTGGACGGAGTGAGCCGTCGCCGGTGCGGCGCTCCCGGCTTCATGCCGGACGCCGTCGTCGTCGTGGGCGTCCTAGCTGCCGCCCTGGGCGAGCTCGGAGACCGGCTGCCACTCGCGCCAGGTCGCCAGGCGGCGCTCGTAGTCCCGCTCGGCCATGCCCAGCGGCGCCGTGCCGAAGAAGACGCGCAACGGGGGCTCGTCGGCGTCGACGATGCGCATGACCGCCTCGGCCGACGCCGTCGGGTCACCGGGGGTGTTGCCGGCGCGGCGCTGCTGCGCCGCCTCGTGCATCGGCTGGTACGCCTCCAGCGGATCGGCGTGCCGCGCCGAGGAGCCGCCCCAGTCGGTCGAGAAGCCGCCGGGCTCGATCAGCGTGACGTGGATGCCGAACGCCGCGACCTCTTGGGCCAGCGCCTGGCTGATCCCCTCCAGCGCCCACTTCGACGCGTGGTACATGCCGATGCCCCCAAACGCGGAGATGCCGCCGATCGACGACACCTGCAGGAAGTGCCCGCCGCCTTGCTCGCGCAGCAACGGCAACGCAGCCTGCGTCACCCACAACGCCCCGAACAGGTTGGTCTCGATCTGGTCCCGCGCCTCCTGCTCGCTGAGCTCCTCAACCATCCCGAACTGCCCGTAGCCGGCGTTGTTGACCACGATGTCGAGCCGCCCGAAGTGCTCATGCGCCCGGCGAACCGTCTCGAACACCGCCGCGCGATCGGTCACGTCCAGCGGCAACGCCAGCAGCGCGTCGCCGTACTTCTCGACCAGGTCGTCGAGCGTGCCCGGATCCCGCGCGGTCCCGACCACCCGATCGCCGCGCTCCAGCGCCGCGATCGCCCACTCCCGACCGAAGCCGCGCGACGTTCCCGTGATGAACCATGTCTTGGTAGCCATGGATCCAGGCTAGCCGCCGATCTCGAGCATGCAGACGAGGTCGGCCAGACCGGTGAAGGTCCGCGGGTCGTGGCCGGTGGCCTCGGCGATGCGTGCCAGGCGGTAGCGGACCGTGTTGGGATGGACGTAGAGCTGCTGCGCAGCGCGGGCGATGTTCATGTCGCAGGTCGCGAACGCGCGGATCGTCGTCGTCGCGACGGCTCTGTCGTCGTCGGGAAGCTCGAGCAGGGGGCGGCTCTTCGAGGCGATGAGCACTCGCGTCGTGGCGTCCGCGCCGAGTAGCGCGCACTCCAGTGAGGAGAGCTCGTCCAATGAGACGACCGGGCGGGTCGGCGAGGTGTAGGAGAGCGTGAGCGTGGCCTCGCGGTACGCGCGGGGGACGCCGGGAAATCCAGTGGGCGTGATGCTGATGCCGTAGCGCGCGTCGACATCGTGCTCGTCCACCGCCCGCCGGCGGGCCATCCGCAGCCGTGAGACCGCATGGCGTGTCGTCGCCCCCGAGGTGACGAGCACGATCTCGCCCTGACGGATCGTCACGAGGGGCCGCGTCCTCCCGAGCGCCATGCTTTCGCCGAGGACGTCCCGGGCGACCTGCAGCGAGTCGCCCACGGGCAGGGCGCTCGCTTCCACGCGGCCGACGATCATCACGAGGCTGCCCGTGGGATCGAGCCCCGGGGCAGCCGGATGCCGCTGGGCATCTCCGACCGCCTGTCCGGCGATCAGCCGATCGACGAGGTCGCGGGCTGCCTGTCCGGTCTGGGCACGCAGGCGAGCGTCCTCGCGCAAGTAGCCCTCTGCGGCGTGCGTGGTGACCGTGTCGATGGCGTCGAGCGCGAACCGCGCCAGCGTGAGGCTCGCCTCGCGCGAGATGCCCAGGCGCGACGCCTCCTCGGCGCACGCGTCCCAGTAGCGGAACAGCGCAGCCCGATAGGCGTGCAGGAACGCCTCCAGGTCGACGCCCTGCTGAACGCGTCTCGCGGCATGCTCCCGCACGATCGGGACGTCCTCGCGGCCGACCTCCCTCGCGGCCGCGAACGCGTTGCCCAGGATCTCGGCCGTCGCGGTCGAGAGGGCTAGGACGTCCTCGAGCAGCTCGCGATCCGCGCGCCGGTAGAGCGGGACCTCGGCGACGATCCGCTCGACCATCGCCTGGGCGATCTCGGCGTGACGGGCGACCAGCGCGGCCCCGACACTGCGAATCGCGTCTTGATGGCCCAGCACCGACGCCGGGACGGCGGCGCTGTCGGACGACGTGACCATGGTTGTCCGATCTTACAGCGATCCGTTCCAATCGTTAGCGCTTGCGCTAACGCGCGCACCCCGGCTCAGCGGGACGCTTGACGCCGTCACTCCCTCCGCGACCCAAGGAGCAGCCATGCCCACCATGCAGAGCCCCCACAACGGCCTCGATGGCCAGACCGCCCTGGTCACCGGCGCGACGGCCGGCCTGGGCCGAGCGATCGCGTTGCAGCTGGCGCGCGACGGCGCCGAGGTGGTCGTCCACGGCCGCAGCGCCGAGCGCGGCGCGCAGACGGTGGCGGCGATCGCCGCCGAGGGCGGGACCGCTCGCTTCGCCGCGGCCGACCTCAGCGACCCGGAGGCGGTCAGGAAGCTGGCCGAGGAAGTCGGCGAGCTCGACATCCTGATCAACAACGCCGGGTTCTCGGAGTGGGGCCCGACCGAGACGTTCGACGTGTCCGCCTTCGACGCCATGTTCGCCAGCAACGTCCGCGCGCCGTTCGTCCTGGTGGCGGCGTTCGCGCCGGCGATGGCCGCGCGCGGCAGCGGCACCGTGATCAACATCGGCAGCATGTCCGGCAGCCTCGGCCTGGCCGGAGGCGCGGCCTACGGCGCGACCAAGGCGGCCATCGCGTCGCTGACGCGGGCGTGGGCCGCAGAGTTCAGCCCCAGGGGGGTTCGCGTCAACACCGTTGCCGCGGGTCCGATCTACACGCGGCCCGAGGCACGCGAGCTGTTCGACACGCTCGGCGCCACGACAGCGATGAACCGCGCCGCCCAGCCGGAGGAGATCGCCGAGGTCGTGGCGTTCCTCGCGTCCGCGGGCGCGAGCTACGTCACCGGGGCCACCGTGGCGGTCGACGGCGGACGCACCGCGATCTAGCGGTTTGACTTGCGCCGTCGCGCCCAGGGAACATCCACGCAATCACAACACGGCGCCAACATGAGACAAGCGCCGCGGCTAGAAGAGGACTGGGAGGCTCCACCCTCGGAACCCCGAGGCGGATCGAGGCAAGGGCGGGACTGATGCCTTCCACCATGAGGTCAGCATGCGCGTCGCCGGCCGGCGTTCCGGGGCGGCTGCCGAGCGCTGCCGCGTGGCGCGTGACCGTCGCCCGCCAATGGGTGTCCGGCGCGGCGGCGGGAGCAGCCCTCGCCGTGAGCGCGGTGGTCGGGGTCATCCTGCTGGGCCGTGCTGCGCAGCAGCCACCCAGCGGCCGGGTGACGCCGGCTGCCCCGCGCAACCCTCCGGTGACGCTCCCGGGGCGCGCCGGCACGCCCCGGGGGCACCGGCCCTTCGCGGTCGGACTGCGGACGCTGCGACTCGTCGATCGCTCCCGCCGCGTGCGACAGGCCGACGGACGGGTGGTCGCGCGCACGCTGGTCACCGAGGTCCGCTATCCGGCGCTCGGCGCTCCGTCGGGTGCGGACGCACGCGGCGCGCCGGCGGCCCGAGCCGCCGGCCCGTTCCCGCTGGTGGTGTTCGGACACGGCTTCGGCCTGCTGCCGCGCACCTACGCGCTGCTGTTGCGGGCCTGGGCGAGAGCCGGGTTCGTCGTCGCGGCGCCCGCCTTCCCGCTGGAGCGCGCGACCGCCCCCGGCGGGCCGGTTGAATCCGACATCGTCAACCAGCCGGGCGACGTTCGGTTCCTGATCTCCGCGCTCCTGCGCGACGGCGCCGCCGCACGCGGGCCGCTGCACGGCCTCCTCGATCCCCAGGAGATCGCCGTCGGTGGGCACTCGGACGGCGCTTCGACGGCTTCGGCCGTGGCCTACGACCGGCGCGAGCGCGACCCGCGGGTGCGGGCCGCGCTGCTGTTCTCCGGCGCCGCCATCGACGGGGCTTTCCTGCCGCGGCACGGGAGCCCGCCGCTCCTCGCGGTCCAGGGCACGGCAGATGCCGTCCACCCGCCGGCCGGCACGTACGCCGCCTTTGCCGCCGCCTCCCGGCCCAAGTACCTCCTGCGGCTGCTCGGAGCCGGGCACGAGGACCCGTACACGATCCAACTGCCCCAGCGCCGCGTCGTGGAGCGCGTCGCGGTGGCGTTCCTCGACCGGTACCTCCGCCACCGCCCGGACGCCGAGCGCGTGTTGCGCGCGGCCGCCCGGGCGCCCGGCATCGCGTCGCTGACGGCTGCGCCATGACCCCGGCGCTCCTGACCAGGTCCGCGCTGAGCAAGCCGTCCGGAGCCGGCCGGCGCCGTCCGCCCAGGCTGCGAGGCATCCCGCGGGTCGTCGCGGCCCTCGGCGGGGGAGCGGCGCTGGCGGCCATCGGGCTGGCCGCCTCTCCGGGACTCGGCGTGGGAGCGATCGTCGCCGTCCTGGTCGCGGCCGTGGCGCTGACGTGGCGAGGTGTCACGGCGCTCGTGCGCCGGCGCCGCCGTCGGCAGGTACCCGTCGCTCGCGGCCCGGGTCGCCGCGCCACCCCGCTGGGCGTTGCGATCGTGGAGATCGCCGCCATCGTGGTCACCGCGATCGCAGGCGTCTCGTGGGCGCAGGCGATGCGCCAGCCGTCCAACTCGACCCTCGGCATCCGCACGGTGGAGTGGGTGCGCGATCACGGCGGCGCCGGACTCGTCTCCGAGGTCGAGCGCGTGTACTACTCGTTCACGGCACCGGCCAAGGGCGGACCTTCGCTGCTCACGCTTCCCGCGGTGGGGGTCGCGCCGGCGCGAGGCGGGTCGCGAGCAGGAGGCGCGCACACGGCGTCAAGGCGCCACACGCCTCACCGGCTTCCCGTCGTCAGGCCGCCTCGGGTGCGGCCCATCATCCAGCCCGGGCTTCCAGGCGAGGGCGTGTGGACCGTCACCCAGGCGCGGTTCGCCAGGGCGCCGCAGCCACCGCTGCTGGTGGCCGCCTACCGGCCGACGCCCGATTACCCGCGGGTCGTCGCAGGCCTCGCGTGGTTCAACCATCGGCGGACAGCGATCTCGCTCTACCCGGGCCTGCGAGAGCCGCCGGGCGGTGCGGCGCGTGGTGCCGCCGCCCAGGTCCCGGCCGGACCCCGCGGCAGGCTGCTGGCGACGTTCAACAGCGGGTTCAAGCACAAGGACAGCGGCGGGGGCTTCTTCGCCCAGGGGCGGCTGCTGGAACCGATGGTGGCCGGCCAGGGCACGATCGTCGGGATGAAGAACGGGCGCATGGACGTCCGTGCGTGGCACGGCGGCGCACGCCCCGGGCCAGGGGTGGCGTTCGCACGCCAGAACCTGCCGCTGATCGTCGAGCACGGCCGGCCGAACCCCAACCTCAGCGACGGGCCGCAGTGGGGCGCCACGCTCGGCAACGCCGTCCTGGTGTGGCGCTCCGGCGTCGGCGTCGACCGCCACGGGAACCTGCTCTACGCCGCAGGGCCCTCCCTCGGGGTGGCGGGCCTCGCGCGGATCCTCATCCACGCCGGGGCGGTGCGCGCGGTCGAGCTCGACATCAACTCCTACTGGGTGACCCTCAACACCTACGGCTCGACCGGAGCGCAGGACGCACATCCCCTCCTACCCGCGATGCAGCGCTCGGCGCAGCGGTATCTGACCCCCGACGACCGCGACTTCTTCGCCGTCTACGCGAGGTAGCCACATGGCGATCGACCGGTCCCTCGAGATCCCTGGCCAGCCGCTGGAGCGGATCGCCGAGCCGCCCGCCGGCTCGGCCGGCGTCCGGGGCCGCCGCCTCGGCACGCCACGGCTCGTCGTGGCGTGCATGCGACCGGGCCAGTGGATCAAGAACGCCGTCGTCCTGGCCGGCGTGATCTTCGCCGGCAAGGTGCTGGACCCCGCGTCGCTCGCCGCGGCCGCCGCGGTGACCGTGGCGTTCTGCCTGGCCAGCGGAGCCTCCTACCTGCTCAACGACGTCCGCGATGCCGAGGTCGACCGGCACGATCCGCGCACGGCCGGGCGCCCCATCGCACGGGGCGCCCTGTCGCCACGGCCGGCACTGGTCTGCGGGGGTGTCGCCGCCGCCGCATCGCTGCTGATCGCCGGGCTCGTCGGCGACGGCTCGGTCGCGATCGTCGCGGCCTACCTCGCGCTCCAGATCGCCTACTCGTACGGGCTGAAGCGCATCATCGTGATCGACCTCGTGGCCATCGCGCTGGGCTTCGTCCTGCGCGCCGCCGGCGGAGGCGTCGCGATCGACGTGCGGGTATCCCCGTGGCTGCTGATCGCCACGGCCTCGCTGGCCCTGTTCCTGGGTTGCTCGAAGCGCCGGGGCGAGCTGGCGCGGCCGCTGCGCCCCGGCGTTCCCGCGCGACCCGTCCTCGCCCGCTACTCCCCCGTCCAGCTGGACCGGGCGATCCTCGCCAGCACCGCCGCGACGCTCGCCATCTACGTCGGCTATGCCGCCTACGGCGCGCCGACGCGGTGGATGCTCATCACCGTGCCGTTCGTCGTCTACGGGATGCTTCGCGTCGTGACCGCCATCCGGAGCGACCCCGCGCAGACCGCCGATCCGACGCTGCTGATCCTGCGCGACCGCCATGTGCTGGCGAGCGTCGCGCTCTGGGCCGCCTGCGCCACGGTCGTCATCCTCGGCACCGCCTGATGGCCGGACGCCTCCTGACCGGCTGGGGCGGCACCGCCCCCACCCGGGCACACGTGCTGTCGCCCGCGGACGGCGGCGCCATCGCCGACGTGCTCGGCGGCGCACCGCCGCGTGGCGTGATCCCGCGCGGGCTGGGCCGCAGCTACGGGGACGCTGCGCAGAACGCCGGCGGCATCGTCCTGGACACGACGCGGCTGCGGGACATCCACGAGTTCGATCCGGCCAACGGCCTGGTCACCGCCGACGCCGGCGTGTCGCTTGACCGGCTCCTCGCCGTGCTGGTCCCGTCGGGATGGTTCCTGCCCGTCGTGCCGGGGACCCGGCATGTCACGCTCGGCGGGGCGATCGCCGCCGACGTCCATGGGAAGAACCACCATCGAGACGGGACCTTCGGCCGCCATGTCCGATCGGCCGTGCTCGAGGCGCCCGGCGGCGAGCGCATCGTCCTGACGCCGGACGGGTCGCCCGACGAGCTGTGGGCGACGACCGGCGGCATGGGCCTGACCGGCGTCGTCACGCGGGCCACCATCGCCCTCACGCCGATCGCGACGAGCTGGATCGCCGAGACGACGCGCCGGACCGCGGACCTCGACGAGACGCTGGAGCACATGAGCGCCGGCGACCGCCATCACCAGTACACGGTCGCCTGGATCGACTGCCTGGCGCGTGGCCGCAGGTTCGGGCGCTCGGTGGCGATGTGGGGCGACCACGCGACGGTCGACGAGCTGCCGGCGCGCCACCGCGCCGATCCGCTGGCGCGCCGCGACAGACGCGCCCTCGCGTCCGCACCGTGGCTCCCGTCGGGTCTCGTCCGGCACGAGACCGTGGCCGCCTTCAACGAGCTGTACTTCCGCCGCGCTCCGAGGTCGGCGCGCCGGATCGTCCCGCTGGACCGCTTCTTCTTCCCGCTCGATGCCCTCGACCGGTGGAACCGGCTGTACGGGCGCGCCGGGCTGCTCCAGTACCAGGTCGTGGTGCCCTTCGGCCGAGAGGACACGCTGCGCACGGCGCTCGAGGTCCTGAACCGCTCGGGCGCCCCTGCGCTCCTGGCCGTCCTCAAGCGCTTCGGGCCCGAGCACGGTCCGCTGTCGTTCCCGATGCCGGGATGGACCCTCGCCATGGACCTCCCCGCGGGGCGCCCGGCGCTGGCCCCGGTGCTCGACCGGCTCGACGAGCTCGTGGCGGAGGCCGGCGGCCGCGTGTACCTGGCCAAGGACTCGCGCCTGCGCCCCGACCTCCTGCCGGCCATGTACCCGCGGCTGGCGGCCTGGCGGCGGGTCCGCGAGGCGCTCGATCCAGACGGCGTCATGCGCTCCGACCTCGCGCGCCGCCTTCCGGCGCTGATCGGCCGCGGATGAGGGACGCGCTCGGATCCGTCCAGTCGGTGCTCGTGCTCGGCGCCACGTCCGACATCGCCGCGGCGACGGTCCGGGCGCTCGTCGGCCGGCGGGCGCGGCGCGTGCTGCTCGCCGCGCGGAACCCCGACCAGGCCCTTGCGCTCGCCGAGGAGCTGCGCGTCCTCGGCGCCGACGCCGACGTGATCGCCTTCGACGCCCGCGCGACCGCAGCGCACGAGGAGCTCGCCCGCGCGGCCTTCGACCGGCTCGGCGACATCGATGTCGTCCTCGTGGCCTTCGGCACCCTCGGCGCCGACGTGGGGTTGGCGAGCGACCCCGCGGCGATCGCCGCGGTGCTCGAGACGAACTTCGTCGGGGCCGCCTCGGCCATCGTGCCGATCGCCCGGCGGATGGTCGACCAGGGTCACGGGACCATCGTCGTGCTGTCCTCGGTGGCCGGCGAGCGGGCGCGCAAGTCGAACTTCGTCTACGGCGCATCGAAGGCCGGGCTCGACGCGTTCTCCCAGGGCCTCGGGGACGCGCTCGCCGCCACCGGCGTCACCGTCACGGTGGTCCGACCGGGCTTCGTCCACACCAAGATGACCGCCGGCCTGCGGCCTGCACCGCTCTCGACGACGCCGGAAGCCGTTGCCGCCGCCATCGTCGACGGCCTCGCCCGGCGCTCGGAGATCGTCTGGACGCCCCGGCTCCTGCGGGTCGTGATGTCGCTGCTACGGCATCTGCCGCGCGCGCTGTTCCGGCGCCTGCCGGTGTAGGACGTTCAGGCGGGCTCGGCCGGGTCCTGGCCTGCGGGTAGGTCGGCGCCGTCGGCGAGCGGGCGCTGGACCCACGCGACGTCGTGCCAGGCCCCGTGCTTCCAGCCGATGCGCCGGTAGGTGCCGACGGGCTCGAAGCCCATTGCGCGATGGAGGCCGATGCTGGCGTCGTTGGGCAGGGTCATGCCCGCCACGGCCGTCTGGAAGCCGCGTTCCGCCAGCCGCTTGAGGAGATCCTCGTAGAGCGCCCGCCCGGCGCCGGTGCGTCGCCGCCCCACCTCGAGGTAGACGCTCACCTCGCAGGACCAGCGGTAGGCCGCGCGGGACCGGAACGGGCCACCGTAGGCGTATCCCACGATCCGTCCGTCGTCCTCGGCGACGAGCCACGCGTGGGTGCGCGTCGCCTCGATGATCCGCTGGGCCATCTCATCGGCCGGCGGGGGCACCGTCTCGAACGTGATCGCGGTGTCCGTCACGTAGGGCGCGTAGATCGCCGCGCACGCCTCGGCGTCTGCTGCCGTCGCGGTGCGCACGCTCAGATTCATGCGTCGCATAGTAGCCATATTGGCGACTATCGTAGTCACCAATGACCGATGAGCTGACCCCGGCCCTCGCCTCCAGCGTGCAGGCCGCCCGTTCGGCCCGTGGGCTCTCGGTCGGAGCGCTCGCCGAGCGCTCCGGCGTGTCGCGCGCGATGATCGGCAAGATCGAGCGTGGCAACGCCCAGCCGACCGCGGCGCTCCTCGGCCGCCTGTCGGCAGCCCTCGGGATGACCCTGTCAGAGCTGGTCGCCGATGCGGAGCGGATCGACCGGCGGCTGGTGCGCGCCGCCGAGCAACCGACGTGGACCGATCCCGCCAGCGGCTACCGCCGGCGTGCCGTGTCCCCGGCTGCGGGCCGGCCGCTCGAGCTCATCGAGGTCGTGCTCCCGGCCGGAGCGCAGGTCGACTACCCCGCCGACGCCTACGCGTTCATCCACCAGCAGATCTGGGTGCTCGAGGGCCGGCTGCGCTTCCGCGAGGGCTCCACCGACCACGAGCTCGACGCCGGCGACTGCCTGCAACTCGGCCCGCCCGCCCCGTGCACCTTCATCAACGCCACGGACGCGCCCTGCCGGTACCTGGTCGCACTCACCCGCCGGTTTGCCTGAAGGCCCCCATCACGGCAGCCGCTCGTACGCCGGCAGCGTCAGGAACTCGACGAACTCCTCGCCGCTGAGCGCGACCTGCTCGAAGAGCTCGCGCGACTCGCGGGGGCGCCCCTCGCGCTCGAACCACTCGTCGTCGCCGATCTCGGTGCGGATCCGCTCGAGCTCCTCGTCCGCGAGCCGGCTGACGAGCTCGGGCGTCACCGTGCGGCCGTCCTCGAGGGTCGCCCCGTGGCGGATCCACTGCCAGACCTGCGAACGGGCGATCTCGGCGGTCGCGGCGTCCTCCATGAGCCCGTAGATGGCGGCCGCGCCGTTCCCGCGGAGCCACGAGGAGATGTACTGGATGCCGACGTTGACGTCGTTGCGCAACCCAGCCTCGGTGATCGATCCCGGCGTCGCCGCGACGTCGAGCAGGTCGGCGGCGGTGACCTCGACGTCGTCGCGCTGCCGGTCGATCTGGTTGGGACGGTCGCCCAGCACCTTGTCGAACTCGGCCATCGCGGTCGCCACGACGTCGGGGTGTGCCACCCACGTGCCGTCGAACCCGTCGCCTGCCTCGCGCTCCTTGTCGGCTCGCACGGCCTCGATCGCCTTCTGGTTGGCCTCGGGGTCCTTGCGGCTCGGGATCAATGCCGCCATGCCGCCCATCGCGTGGGCGCCGCGGCGGTGGCAGGTGCGCACGAGCAGCAGGGCGTACGCGCGCATGAACGGGACGGTCATCTTGACGTCGTTGCGGTCGGGCAGCACGAACTCCGGCCGCTCGCGGAAGGTCTTGATCGTCGAGAAGATGTAATCCCAGCGTCCGGCGTTGAGGCCGGACGCGTGCTCGCGCAGCTCGTAGAGGATCTCGTCCATCTCGAAGGCCGCGGGCAGCGTCTCGATGAGCACCGTGGCGCGGATCGTGCCGCGCTCGAGCCCCAGCGCCTCCTCGCTGTGCACGAAGACGTCGTTCCACAGCCGCGCCTCGAGGTGGCTCTCCATCTTGGGCAGGTAGAAGTACGGCCCCGAGCCGCGGTCGACCAGCCGGCGGGCGTTGTGGAAGAGGAAGAGCCCGGCGTCCAGGAAGGCGGCCGATATCGGTGAGCCGTCGACCACGACGTGCTTGTCGTCCAGGTGCCAGCCGCGAGGGCGCACGAGCAGCGTCGCCGTCTCCTCCCCCAGCCGGTACTCGCGGCCGTCGGGACCGGTGAACTCGATCGTGCCCTCGATGGCGTCGATGAGGTTCACCTGCCCGTCGGCGACGTTGGACCACGTCGGCGACAGCGAGTCCTCGAAGTCCGCCATGAACCCGCGCGCGCCGGAGTTGAGCGCGTTGATGATCATCTTGCGGTCCACCGGCCCGGTGATCTCCACGCGACGGTCGCGGAGATCCCGCGGCGCGGGCGGCACGCTCCAGTCGCCCTCGCGGATCTCCCGTGTCTCGGGCAGGAACTCGAGCGGCTCGCCCGCCGCCCAGCGCGCGCGGCGTTCCGCGCGCGCGTCCAGCAGCTCGCCGCGCCGCCTGCCGAAGCGGCGCTCCAGGTCCGCGACGAAGGTGAGCGCCTCCGTCGTGAGCACCTCGCGCTGGCGCCCCTCGGGGGCCTGTGTCAGCTGAACGCCCGGGGTCTCGATCGTCGTCATGGGTTCAGGGGTCTCCTCGTCAGCGACGCGTAGAGCAGCTCCATCGGGTGGTACACCGGCAGCTCGCGCCCGAGCGCTCTCGTGTGCGCCGCGATCTGCAGCGCGCAGCCGGGGTTGGCGGCCGCGACCGCGTGCGCCCCGGTGTCCAGCACGTTGCGCGCCTTGCGCTCGCCGAGCTCGGCGGCCGGCTGCGGCTTGAGCAGGTTGTAGACGCCGGCCGATCCGCAGCACAGCTCCCACTCGGCCGGCTCGCGCAGCTCGAGTCCCGGGATCTGGCGCAGCAGCGCGCGAGGCTGGGCGCGCACGCCCTGGGCGTGCGCCAGGTGGCAGGCATCGTGGTAGGCGACCGTCATCTCGAGGGGGTGGCGCTCGGCCACCGGCTCCTGCTCGGCGAGCAGCTCGGTGACGTCGCGCACGCGGGCGGCGAAGGCGGCCGCGCGCTCGGCCCACTCGGGGTCGTCGCGCAGGACGTGCCCGTAGTCCTTCATGGCCGAGCCGCAGCCGGCCGCGTTGACGACCACGACGTCGCAGTCCTCGAAGGCGGCGATGGTCCGCCGCGCGCGGGCCTGCGCCTCCTCGCCGTAGCCGGTGTGCAGCTCCAACGCGCCGCAGCAGCCGGGGCGCGCGGGGGCGAAGACGTCCCAGCCCTCGGCGGCGAGCACGCCGACGGTGGCGACGTTGACGTGGGAGAGGAAGACGCGCTGGACGCAGCCCTGCAGGAAGCCGAGGCGGCCGCGGCGCGGCCCGGCAGCGGGGGTGTGCTCCGGCAGCCGGCGCCAGGCCTCGCGCAGGGGCGTGCGCGGCGCGAGGGCCACGAGCGGCGCCAGCGCGCCGATGCGCGCGGCGAGCCGGTCGAGGCGCAGCGCGCGCTGCGCGGAGAGCAGCGGCGCCAGCGCGCGCAGCCGCGCGGGATGCGGGAAGAGCGCGAAGGGCGCGCGCCGGCGCAGGCGCTCCAGCCGCGGGCGGGCGAACCTGCGCTCGACCTGCTGGCGGGTGTCCTCGATGAGCTTGTCGTACTGGACGCCCGAGGGGCAGGCGGTCACGCACGCCATGCAGCCCAGGCAGTTGTCCCACGCCTGCACCTGCGAGAGGGTCAGCTCGGGACCCTCCTCGTGGCCCGCGCGCATCAGCACGATGCGGCCGCGCGGGGAGTCCATCTCCTCGCCCCACAGCACGTACGTGGGGCACGTGGGAAGGCAGAACCCGCAGTGCACGCAGTCGCCGATGAGCGCCGCGTCGGGCGGGCGAACGTCGTCGAAGGCGCCGGTGGCCATCAGATCCCTCCCGCGAAGATCCCCGGGTTGCAGACGGCGCATGGGTCGAAGCGCTCCTTGACCCGGCGCATCAGGTCGAGGCGGCCGGGGTCCGACTCGTCCCAGGGGTCGATCGCCTCGCGCACCGCGCCGGGGGCGTCGAGCACGATGCACGGAGCGGGCGCGAGCTGCCGGCGCAGCTCGTGGACAGCCTCGGGGCTCGCCTCCCCCAGCGCGATCCAGACGAGCCCGAGCGCGGCGCGCCCGACGGCGCTCCCTCCGGCGCCCCGGGCCGCGGCCAGCGCGGCAGCCACGCCCTGCTGGGTCGCCGACACGCGCACGACCATCGCCTCCGCCGAGCGCTGCGCTGCGGCCTGACGCGTCCACAGCGGGCCGTCGCCGTCGACGGCCTCGCCGTCGAGCCCCGCCTCGCTCAGGACGCCCAGCGCGGCGCGCGCCCGCTCAGGGGCCGACGCGCCGCCGAAGCGCGCGAGCACCGCACCGGCGTCGCCCGACCACGAGACGTCGAGCGCCTCGGCCTCGATCGGCCGGTGGGCCAGATCCGATGCGGCCGCGGCCAGCGCCGAGGGGTCCCCGCCACGGCCGACCGCCGTGACGGTCTCGAGCGGCAGCGGATGCAGGCGGACGTTGACCTCCGTGATCAGGCCGAGCGTCCCAAACGAGCCGCTCAGCAGCTTGGCGAGGTCATAGCCGGCGACGTTCTTGATGACCTTCGATCCCGCACGGGCGACGCTCCCGTCGGGGAGTGCGATCTGAACGCCGAGCACGAGATCGCGGACGGTGTTGTGGCGGTGGCGCAGCGGGCCGCTGTCGGCGGTCGCCACGATGCCGCCGATCGTGGCGGCGCCGTCGCCGTCCGGCGGGTCGAGCGCGAGCATCTGCCCGGCAGCCCGGAACGCCTCCTGCGCACGGGCCAGCGGCACGCCGGCCTGCAGGACGGCGGTGAGGTCGCCCTCGTTGTGCTCGACGATCGCGTCCAGGCGCTCGGTCGACAGCTCGACGTCGGGCCGCGGCCCCGGGGTCCCCCAGCCGAGCTTCGTGCCGCCGCCGCGGAAGCGCACGCGCCGCCCGTCGGCCGCCGCCTCGCCCAGCGCCGCGGCCGCCTCGGCGGCGCTCTCGGGTGCGATCCGGTGCAGGCTGACCTGGGCCATCGCGTCAGAAGCGCTCGGCCAGGCCGGCGCGCTCGAGCGGGTGCTCGCGGTACGGGCCCGGCACCTCGCCGCACAGCCGCGGCGTCGGCATGACCTTGCCCGGGTTGGCGAGCCCGTCGGGGTCGAAGGCGCAGCGCAGCTTCTGGAACGCGGCCAGGTCGTCCTCGGCGAACATCTTCGGCATGTAGCGCTTCTTGTCGACGCCGACGCCGTGCTCGCCGGTGATCGAGCCGCCCGCCTCGACGCACGCGACCACGATCTGGCCGGCGAGCTCCTCGGCCCGCTCGGCCTCGCCCGGGGTGTGGGCGTCGTAGCAGACGAGCGGGTGCAGGTTCCCGTCGCCGGCGTGGAAGACGTTGCCGACCCGCAGCCCGTACTCGCGCGCGAGCTCGTCGATGCGGTCGAGGACGTCGGGCAGGCGCGTGCGCGGGACGACGCTGTCCTGGACGTAGTAGTTCGGGCTGACGCGCCCCATGGCCGGGAACGCCGCCTTGCGCATCTTCCAGAAGACGTCGCGCTCGGCGGCGTCGCGCGCGATCACGACGCCGGTCGCGCCCGCCTCGCCGCACAGGCGGCTGACCTCGTCGAAGCGCGCCTCGCACTCGTTCTCGGGCCCGTCGAGCTCGACGATGAGGGCCGCCCCCGCGTCGGCCGGCCAGCCCGCGTGCGCCATCTTCTCGGAGGCGTCGATCGTCAGGCGGTCCATCATCTCGATCGCTCCGGGGACCACGCCGGCGGAGACGATCGCCGAGACGGCGTGCCCGGCGGCCCTGGGCGACGCGAAGAACGCGACGAGCGTCCGCACCGCCTCGGGGGCCGGGACGACGCGCAGCGTGATCTTCGTCGCCACCCCGAGCGTGCCCTCCGAGCCGACGAAGACCCCGTGCAGGTCGTAGCCGGGCCGGTCGAGCTCCTTGCCCCCGAGATGGACGAGCGAGCCGTCGGCGAGCACGACCTCCAGCCCGCACACGTAGTTCGTCGTGAAGCCGTACTTGAAGCAGTGCGCGCCGCCGGAGTTCTCGGCGACGTTCCCGCCGATCGAGCAGACGATCTGGCTGGAGGGGTCGGGCGGGTAGAAGTGCGACGGACCGACCGCCGCCGAGATCGCCGTGTTCGTCACGCCGGGCTCGCAGATCACGCGCTGGTTGGGCAGGTCGACCTCGAGGATCCGGCGCAGGCGCGTGAGCACGACGAGCACGCCCTCCTCGACCGGCAGGGCCCCGCCGGAGAGGCCGCTGCCCGAGCCGCGCGCCACCCACGGGACCCCGGCCCCGTGGCAGGCGCGCACCACGGCCGCCACCTCCTCCCCGGTCCCCGGCAGCACCGCCGCGCGGGGCACCGCGTGGTACTGGAGCAGCCCGTCGGACTCGTACGTGCGCAGCTGGTGGCGGTCGGTCAGCACGTGCTCGGCGCCGCAGATCCGGCGCAGCTCGTCGACCAGCCGCCCGGCCACCGGCGGCGGCGCTGTCGCAACCTCCGCTTGGCTCACACGACCATCCACGACAGCACGCTGGTGCTCTGGAGGTAGACGAGAACGCACATGACCACGATGAGGATGATGCTCCAGCCGATCACCCTACGGAAGATCTCGCCCTCCTGACCGGCCATGCCGACGGCGGCGGCGCCGATCGCCAGGTTCTGCGGCGAGACCATCTTCCCGAGCACGCCGCCGGAGCTGTTGGCGGCCGCCATCAGCGTCGGCGACAAATTGGCCTTGTGCGCCGCGGCGACCTGCAGGGCGCCGAACAGCGAGTTCGACGACGTGTCCGAGCCGGTCACCGCCACGCCGAACCAGCCGAGCAGCGGCGAGAGCAGCGCGAACGCAGCGCCGGCGCCGGCCAGCCACTGGCCGATCGTGATCGTCTGGCCCGAGAGGTTCATGACGTAGGCCAGCGACAGGACGGCGGCGACGGTCAGGATCGCCGAGCGCAGCTGCACGATGCTCGCGACCCACGTTCGCGCCGCCCGCGCGGCGGTGAGGCGCAGCACCGGGATGGTCAGGAGCCCGGACAGGAGCAGCAGGGTGCCGGCCGCGTTGGCCCAGTTGAACTTGAAGGTCTCCGAGGTGGGCGCCTTGCCCTTCCCGTTCAGGATGTCGAGACCAGGCCAGCCGAACTGCTTCGTGCGGTGGTCGAGGAAGTCCTTGAACGGCAGCCAGCTGATCTGCGCCAGCGCGAAGACGACGATGATGATGAGGTACGGGGCGTAGGCGACGAGCATGGTTCCGCGGCTATCGGGCGTCTCGGCCCGCCGCTCGGCCTCCTGCTCGAAGCGGCTGTCCGCGACCGAGCCGCCGGCCATGGCGGGACGCCCGCCGGCGGCCATCTCCGGGGCGCGCAGGTGCTCGGACGGCTGCCACACGCGCAGGAGCGCGACGACCGCCCCGGCCGAAACCAGCGAGGCGACGATGTCTGTCAGCTCGACCGAGACGTAGTTCGAGCACGCGAACTGGGCGATCGCGAACGCCAACCCGCCCGCCACGGCGGCGGGCCACGTCTGGCGGATGCCCCGGCGGCCGTCGACGATCGCGACGAGGATCAGCGGAACGACGAGCGCGAGCAGCGGGGTCTGGCGCCCGACCATCGAGCCGAGGTCCTTCTCGGGCATCCCGGTCACCGACGCCAGCGTCGTGATCGGGACCGCGATGGCGCCGAAGGCGACCGGGGCCGTGTTGGCCACCAGCCCCACGGCGGCGGCCTTGATCGGCTGGAAGCCCAGCGCGATCAGCATGACCGCCGAGATCGCGACCGGCGTGCCGAAGCCGGCCAGCGCCTCCAGGAGCGCTCCGAAGCAGAAGGCGATCAGGACCGCCTGGATGCGCTCGTCGTCGGAGACGCGCCCGAACGACCGCCGCAGCACCGCGAAATGGCCGCTCTCCCGGGTCATGTTGTAGATCCAGATCGCGTTGACGACGATCCACATGATCGGGAACAGCCCGAACACCGCGCCCTCGGCCGCCGAGTCGAACGCCTGGCCGACCGGCATGGAGTAGACGATGAGCGCGACGAGGATCGCCACCGCCAGCGACGCGAGCGCCGCCCATTGCGCCTTGACCTTCAACCCGCCCAGCAGCACGAACAGCGTGACCAGGGGCAGCACGGCGAAGACGGTGGACCACCCCAGCGAGTTCGCCACCGGATCGTAGACCTGCTTGTACATGAGACGCCTCCTCTCTCGGACCCGATGAAGGCGTACCCGCCGGCCGCGGTTTCAGACGAGATGGCGTGGAATCAGCGCGCGGGCCGCGCCGAGCAGCGGAGTGTCCGGGTCGACCTCGACCGCACCGGGCGTGAACCGCTCGCGGAGCGCCGTGATCACGTCGTCGACCTCCAGCGCCGGCGCGACGTCGCGCAGCGACCCGGTGACCGCGGGGTCCACCGGCAGCTCGAGGGCCTCGTAGATCCGCGCGACCGCCTCGCGCAGCCGTCCCCCGGATCCGACGACGAGCACGACGCTCACCATGGCCGCGCCGCGTACGACCCGCTGGGCGGCTCCCGCGACCTTCAGCGCGCCGGCGATGTTGACGCTGTGCTCCCCGGGGCAGTACTCGCCCGGGACCGCGCCGACCCGGGCGTCGAGTCCTAGGCCGCGTACGACGTCCGCGACGGCTGCAGCCATCGCGTCGAAGCGCTCGCGCACCCCCTCGGCGATGTCGGGCTCGACGCTGAAGCGGTCGACGATCACGGACTGCTCGTCGTAGGGCGCGGCCAGCCCTCCCGCGTCGCGCAACAGCGGGGTGAACCCGAGCTCTCGCGCGACGGCCGCCGCGTCCGCGAACCCGGGGCGGAACCGGTCCCGCCGGCCGAATGCCACGGTCGCCCCGGGGCGGTAGATGCGCGTGAGCGGCGCGCGGTCGCCTCGGGCCACCACGCGCAGCAGCGCCTGCGAGAGCGCCATGTCCATCCCGCCCTCGTGCGAAAACCCGACCGTCATCAGCTCCGGCGGGGACACGGACAGCAGTCCTACGGGCGGCCGACCGCGCGACCGGTCGGTCGCGCCCCCGGACCACCGGCGATGCCGGCGTCGTGCAGGCGCCCGATCTCGGTGGCGCTGAGGCCGAGGACGTCCGCCAGGATCGCCTCGGTGTGCTCGCCGAGCTGTGGCGCACGGCGCACGGGAAGGCGCGCGACGGCGCTGAAGTCGAGGGGCGACCCGGGCGTGAGGTAGGTCCCCACGCCGGGGTGCTCGACCTCCTCGAACATGGGATTGGCGGTCGAGGCGCGGGGATCCTCGGTGACGAGCTGGCTGAACGTCTGGTAGGGCCCCCACGAGACGCCCGTGCCCGCGAACGCCGCGCGGACATGCGCGAGGTCGCGACCCGTGAACCACGGTCGCAGCAGCGCGGCGATGAGGTCGCGCGCCTCGAATCGGCCGGCCTCCGTGCTCAGGTCGTGGCCGGTCGCCTGCTCGATGCTGGCGCACGCCTCCTCGATCGCGGTCGCCTCCTTCAGCGCCTTCCATTGCCGCGCCGTCAGCGCGACGACCATGACGCGGCGGTCGTCGCGCGTCACGAAGTCGTGGCCGAAGGCGCCATAGAGGTAGTTCCCGTCCTTGGGCTGGTCGCGGCCGCCGAGCTGCGCCTCGGCGATCCGTCCCAGGTTGCCGACCATCGCGAACGCCACATCCGACAGCGACAGGCGGATGAGCTGCCCCTCGCCGGTGCGCGACCTGTGGCGCTCCGCCGACAGGAGCCCGACCGCCGCCAGCGTGCCCATCGCGACATCCCACGCCGGGAGGACGCTGTTGAGCGGCTCGGCGAGGTTGCGCGGGCCGGTGGCCCACGGGAACCCCGTCGCGGGGTTGACGGTGTAGTCGACCTCGCTGGTGCCGTCGGGGTTGCCGGTCAGGGCGACCATGACCAGGTCCGCGCGACGGGCGCGCAGGGCGTCGTAGGCCAACCAGCCGCGCGCTGGGAAGTTCGTGAGGAACAGGCCGGCGTCAGGACCGGGCGCGGTGACGAGGGCGGCGGCCAGCTCGCGGCCCTGCGCCGTGCGCAGGTCGAGCTCGATCGACCGCTTGCCCTTGTTGAGCCCGGCCCAGAAGAGGCTCTGGCCGTCGGCCGCCAGCGGCCAGCGCTCGTGGTCCAGGCCACCGCCGACCTGGTCGAAGCGGATCACGTCGGCGCCCAGCTGGGCCAGCGTCATCCCCCCGAGCGGCGCCGCGACGAACGCCGACCCCTCCACCACGCGCAGGCCCGACAGGATCCCCTCGCTCATGCCATCACTCCCACGAAGCGCCAGTCGAGCACGTCCACCGGCGCGTCATCACCGCGAGCCGCGCGCACGCGCGAGCGCAGGTGCGCCAGCGCGCCGCCGCCCGGCAGCGGATCGACCCGCTCGAGCTCGAGGTCGCTGAGCAGCGTGTCGCCCTCGAACACCGGCGCGAGATGGTCGCACCCGTGCCAGGCGACGATGGTCACGAGGTTCGGCAGCGCACGCGTGGCCTGCGCGGCCGCGATCCCGATCGTGTGGCCGCCGTAGACCAGCCGCCGGCCTTGCGCGTAGGTCGCGTCGTGGTGGGCCATCGCGACGTTGAGGCTCAGCCGCGCGAGCTCCGGGGCCGCAGAGACCACATCTCCGCCCTCGACGGTCCAGCGCGCGCCCTCGGCGAGCTCGCCCGCGTGCGTCCCGGGCACGGCCTGGCGGAACGCGTCCAGGTCCCAGTCCTCCACGGCCGCGCGCAGCGCGCCGGGGTCCAGCGCGGCGGGGATCGCGTCGAGATCGTCGGCGCGGTCCGTCCGGCCGGCCGGGTCGCGCAGCGGGAGCATCGCGCAGCGCCAGAAGTCGAGGACGCGGCGCCGCTCCTGGTCGGTGGTGCGGATGCGCAGCGCGGCGAGACCGGTCGCCGCCCGCCCGGGCCGCGCGCTGTTCTGGCGCAGGGCCACGACCTCGGTCGTGGTGTGCAGCGTGTCGCCGATCACCGGCGCGCGGCGCAGCACCAGCCCGCGGTAGAACAGGTTGGCGATGACCCGCCGCGTGACGAGGGTGGACTGCCCGATCGCGATGTCGCACACCAGGGCCGGGTGGGCGAGAGGGCGGGGAGCGCCGAGGACGCGCGCGCTCAGCGTCGCGTCGAGCGCGAGGCGCAGCCGGTCGCCGACGATCGCCTGGTGCAGCGCAGCGTGCCCGTCGGTCAGCGTGAGCGCCGGCGCCGCCTCCAGCACGTCGCCCACGTGCAGGTCCTCGAAGAACGGGCCGCCCGTGCTCAGGCTCGGCGCGGCGACGACCTCTCGCCCGCCGGTCATCCGCCCCTCGTCGCCGGCGCGCGCGAGAGCGTCCGCAGCGCCGCCGCCCGGATCGCCTCGTCGAGCATCTGCCCGTCGAGGGCCACCGCGCCCCGCCCGCCGTCCCGCTCGGCCTCGTCCAGCGCGGCGATGACCGCCTGGGCATGCTCGAGCTCGGCCTCGCTGGGCGTGAACAGCTCGTTCAGCGCCGCCACCTGCGACGGATGGATCGCCCACTTGCCGTCGAAGCCGGCATCCCGGGCCCGCGTGGCCGCGGCCCGGAAGCGCGCGTCGGGCGCGACGCCGAGGTGGGGACCATCGATCGCCTGGAGCCCGTTGGCGCGCGCTGCCACGAGCACCGCCTCCTGCGCCGGACGCCAGCCGTCGAGATCGTCCGCCCCGGCGCCCGAGCGACCGAGCGACGCCGCGAGATCCGCATAGCCGAGGATCAGTGCGTCGACCCGCTCGGAGGCCGCGGCGATCTCGCCTACGCGCGACAAGCCCGCCGCCGTCTCGATCAGCGCCTGGACCCGCACGGGGCGGGCGTGCCCTGCGGCGCGCTCCACCCCGGTGAGCAGCCGCTCCACGAACGCGAGGTCGCCCGCGCTCTCGACCTTCGGCACCACCACGGCGGCCGGTGGCGCCGGCGCGCTCACGAGCGAGACGAGGTCGGCGTGGCACCACGGCGTGCCGGGAGCGTTGACGCGCACGCTCGCCTGCAGCCCGTGCCAGGCCTCGGACGCCAGGGTGCGCGCGACCAGGCTGCGCGCCTCGTCCTTCGCCGCCGGCGCCACGGCATCCTCGAGATCCACGACCAGCTCGTCCGCGCCCACCTCCGCCGCCTTGGCGAGCATCCGCTCGGAGGACCCGGGAACCGAGAGGCAGGAGCGGCGTGGCGGAGCGGTCACGACCTCAAGCCTAGGGGCACGCGCCAACCCTTGATCGACCGCGCCTGATCGTCTGCAGGGTGACGCTCGCCGGCGCGCGCCGAGCGCGACAATGCGGGGCCGACTCCCGACATCGGCCGCCGCGACAGCCCGAGGCTGCCGCGAGCCGGAGGCAGCGACGTGGCAGACCTCTCCGACCCTCTGCGCTCGGACGGCGACCCGCCCGCCGTTCGCCCTGGCCGGAGGCGTCGCCGGGAACGCCGGCGGCACCGGGCGCGCGCCCGCCGCCTCCTTGGACTCGCCGTGCTGCTGTTCGCGACGGCGGCGGCGGGCGCCGGCGCGCTCGCGATCGTCGCCCGCTCGCCGAGCCTCATCTCAGGCTGCGACCGCGGGTCGGCCCGTCCGCTGCAGTTGGGCAGCGACTCCCTGATCTACGCGGCGGACGGCTCGCGGCTCGGGGCAGTGCCCACGACGCGCAACCGCGAACCGGTGCCCCTCGAGCGGATGTCTCCCTGGCTGCCGAAGGCGACGGTGGCGATCGAGGACCGGCGCTTCTGGCAGCACGGGGCGCTCGACTACGCGGGGATCGCGCGCGCCGCGCTCGCCGACCTGCGGACCGGCCGGATCGTGCAGGGCGGCTCGACGATCACCCAGCAGCTCGTGCGCGACCGCTACCTCGGTCGCGAGCGCATGACCCTGTCCCGCAAGCTCCGGGAGGCGTGCCTGGCGGTCGACGTCGCGCGATCGGCCTCGAGGGGCCGGATCCTGGCCGCGTACCTGAATCTCGTCTTCTACGGACACCACGCGTTCGGCGTCGAGGCCGCCGCGAGAACGTACTTCTCGCGACCGGCGCGCGACCTCTCGCTCGGTCAGGCGGCGCTGCTCGCGGGCCTGCCGCAGGCGCCGTCGCTCTATGACCCGGTCCGGCGTCCGCGGGCCACGCTCCGCCGGCGCAACGAGGTCCTCGCCGCACTGCGCCAGGCGGGAGAGATCTCAGCCGCCCGCTACCGGATCGCCGCCGCGCGCCCGCTGGGGCTCCGGCTCGGCGACCGCTACAGCCGGGTCCGCGCCGCCACGTTCTTCGACGCCGTGCTGCGCGATCTCGTCCGCCGCTACGGAGCAAGGCGAGCGCGGAGCGGCGGGCTGCGCGTCGACACCACGCTCGACCCGCGCCTTCAGGGCCTGGCCTCGCGCGCGATCGCGGGCTGGCTGCATCGCCGGGCCGATCCTGCCGCCGCGGTGGTGGCCATCGATCCGCGCAGCGGCGCCATCCGCGCGATGGCGGCAGCCACGCCGGGGCACGAGCGGCTGCGTTTCAACCTCGCCACCCAGTCGCGACGCCAGGCCGGCAGCTCGTTCAAGGTCTTCACGCTCACGACGGCCGTGGAGCAGGGCATTCCGCTGAGCTCGGTGTGGAGCGGACCGGCGTCGCTGACGATCACGACCCGCCGCTGCCTGAACGCCAACGGCCCCTGGATCGTCCACAACTACGCCGACGAGTCGACCGGGACGATGAGCCTGCTCGAGGGGATCGCGCACTCGGTGAACACCATCTTCGCCCAGGTCGTGATGCGCGTCGGGCCGAGCCACGTCGTCGAGATGGCGCACCGCATGGGCATCCGGTCTCCGCTCAGGCCCGTGTGCTCGATCACGCTGGGTCCCGAGGGTGTCTCGCCCCTGGAGATGACGGACGCGTTCGGCACGCTTGCCTCCGGCGGCATCCGCCACGATGCCCAGGTGCTCGGGCGCGTCAGCTCGGCGGACGGCGCGGTGCTCGCGCGACTGCGGCCCGGGGGGACGCGGGTCCTCGCGCGGCACGTGGCCGAGCAGGTCACCTACGCGCTCACGGGCGTCATCCGCGGCGGGACCGGTACCGCGGCGGATCCGGGACGCCCCGCCGCCGGGAAGACGGGAACGGCCGAGAGCTTCAAGGACGCGTGGTTCTGCGGCTTCGTCCCCCAGCTCGTCGCCTGCGTGTGGGTCGGCTACCCCCAGGCCGAGATCCCGCTGCACGACGTCGGCGGCTTCGCGGATGTCGTCGGCGGCAGCATCCCCGCTCGGATCTGGCACGACTTCATGGTCCCGGCGATGAGCGGCGTGCCCGTCCGTCCGCTGCCCACCGTGAGCGTCCCTCCCCTCGGCCCCGCCGTGCCCGTGCTCCCGGGGACTCCCGCGCTGCCCGGGACGTCCGCGCCGCCGCTGGGCGCAACCGGCGCCCCGCCGGCCGCGGGCGCTCCGCCGCCCCCGACGCACTGAGGGCCCGAATCGGGAGGTGCGACGATCTGCTCATGAGCCGGCGAGACCTGGCGCACGTCATGAACGCGCTGCGGGACCTGTGGACCGGAGATCCCGCGGTCGGGGTGCCCGTCAGCGCGGTCGACGACGCGATCGGGCGAGGAAGCAACGACATGCGCACGCCGCTGAACCTGCAGTCGCTCGCGGACGATGGGCTCGCGGTGGCGCTGCCCGACGGCACGTGGACGCTGACGCCGCGCGGGCTCGCCTGGCTCGAGGAGGACCGCGAGCTGTCCGATCGCTGAGCGCCCCGCCCGCCGCAGCGCGCGACGGCCGCGCGGCCACTTGCGTGCCGTCGGCGCCACCAGGTAGGAATGGCAGCTCTGATGATCCTGGGGGCTCTCGAATGCGGCGCCGGGGGCCGCCTACGCCGCGTCGTGCTCGCTGCGCTCGCCGGCGCGCTGGTCGCGGCGGCTGCCGCCACGCCGGCGGACGCCAAGCTCCGCCTGAGCGCCCACTCGGCGACGCCGGAGACGGGCGGCCTCTTCGGCCGCGTGCCCGTGCGGCTCGACATCCGGGCGGATGGCAGCCCGCACGACGTCCTCGTGCGCAGCCCGGGCTCGCTCATGGCGGTCGGGCCGGGCCTGCAGGCGCAGTCGGCGATCGGCGGCCGGACCGCGGTCGCCTGCCACGGCTCGTGGGCGCGCCCGCACCTGAGCTCGTCGCCCCTGGCGTTCACCGCCGTCCTGCACCTGGAGCCGGGGCAGAGCACCTGGCTGCAGGCCGTCGTCGATCGCTGGGCGCCGTGGCCGGGCGATCCCGCCGAGGCCGCCTGGACCGTGCGGGACGGCGCGCAGACGATCGTCGTCCGCGATCCGGCGCCGTTCTCGCTCCCCCGGGGCGTGCACCTCGTGCTGCGCGGGCCCACCGGCCCGGTCGCGGCAGGCGACCTCGTGCGTGTCTCGGGCACCGCCGACCCGCTGCCGCGGGGTGCGCTGGTGTCGGTGGATGTCCATCCGCCCGGCGGGCGCGCGCTCCGCGTGTACACCGCGCGGGTCGGCGCGCGCCACCGCTTCGCCGTGGCCTTCCGTGCTCGCGCCCGGGGGCGCTACGAGCTGGTCGCCCGCTACCGCCGGCACACGTCGGAGTTCGCCGACGACACCAGCGTGTGCGGGAACGTCTTCGACGTCGGCTGACGCGGGCGCGGCCGGCCGGTGTCGTAGCACGGCGCGGCCGCGCGAGCTCTTTTCCCGCCCAGCGCACGGCCTAAGTCCGGGTGTGACCGCACCCGAGAGGAGAACGTCAGATGCAAGCCGTCGTCTACAACGGACCCCGGGACGTGAGCGTCTCGGAGGTCGACGATCCGCGCATCGAGCGCGCGACCGATGCCATCGTCCGGATCACCACCACGAACATCTGCGGGTCCGACCTCCACATGTACGAAGGCCGGACCGACTTCGAGCCGGGCCGCGTCTTCGGCCACGAGAACCTCGGCGAGGTGGTGGAGGTCGGCGATGCGGTCGAGATGGTCTCGGTCGGCGACATGGTCTGCCTGCCGTTCAACATCGCCTGCGGTCATTGCCAGAACTGCGAGCGCGGGCTGACGAACTACTGCCTGATCGCCAACCCCGACCCGCAGATCGCGGGCGCGGCCTACGGCTTCGCCGACATGGGTCCGTGGGAGGGCGGTCAGGCGGAGCTGCTGCGGGTCCCGTGGGCGGACTTCAACTGCCTCTTGCTGCCCGAGGACGCACGGGAGAAGCAGGAGGACTACGTGATGGTCGCCGACATCTTCCCGACCGGCTACCACGCAACCGAGATGGCGGGCCTGCGGCCGGGTGAGTCCGTGGTGATCTACGGCGCGGGGCCGGTGGGGCTGATGGCGGCGTACTCGGCGACGCTCAAGAGCGCCAAGCAGATCATGGTGGTCGACCGCCATCCGGACCGGCTGGCGCTCGCCGAGTCGATCGGCGCCATCCCGATCGACGACTCGAAGGTCGATCCGGTCGACCGCGTGAACGAGCTGACGGGCGGGCTGGGAGCGGACTGCGGCTGCGAGTGCGTCGGCTACCAGGCGCACGATCCGGAGGGCCACGAGCACCCCAACCTGACGTTGAACCGCCTCGTGAAGTCCGTGAAGTTCACGGGTCACATCGGCGTCGTCGGCGTCTACGTGCCGTACGACCCGGGCGGCCCGGACGAGCTGGCCAAGCACGGCGAGGTCGTCTTCGACTTCGGGATGTTCTGGTTCCGCGGTCAGCAGATGGGCACGGGCCAGTGCCCGGTCAAGCGCTACAACCGCTACCTGCGCGACCTGATCCACGAGGGCAAGGCGCAGCCGTCGTTCATCGTCTCCCATCGCGTCGGTCTCGGTGACGCGCCTGAGGCCTACGAGCACTTCGACCGGCGCGACAACGGCTGGACGAAGGTCGTCATGC
>JAOPZW010000152.1 GCA_025963905.1 Solirubrobacterales bacterium
GACTTCGCGAACGCGAACAGCTCGCGCAGCCCGTCGGCGTCGACCTCGCGCCGCGCGAGCGGATTGGCCAGGATCGCCTTGGGCTCCGAGCCGAAGAGCACGCCGTCGCACGTGTGGAAGAAGTAGAGCGGCTTGATGCCCAGCCGGTCGCGGATCAGCACCAGCTTGCGCTCCCTGGAGTCCCAGATCGCGAACGCGTACATGCCGTTCAGCCGCTCGGCCAGCGCCTCGCCCCAGCGCAGGTAGCCGCGCAGCACGACTTCGGTGTCGCTGGACGTCTCGAACCGCTCGCCGGCCCTGCGCAGCTCCTCGCGCAGCTCGACGAAGTTGTAGGCCTCGCCGCTGTAGACGAGCGCGACCTCGCCGTCGTTCGTGAGGACCGACATCGGCTGCGTGCCGCCCTCGATGTCGATGACGGCGAGCCTGCGGTGGCCGAGGGCGGCCGGCCCTCCGAGCCAGGTTCCCGAGGCATCCGGCCCGCGGCAGGCCATCGTCTCGGTCATCGCTTCGATCGTGTCCCGCTGTCGCGTCAGGTCGCGGTCGAAGGAGACCCATCCGGTGATGCCGCACATGTGTTCCCCATGCTTGCGTGGCGCGCGACGTCCGTCGTGGACCAACGGAGCAGTAGTGACCTGATCCTCCGGGTAGGAACCCTCGACGTACCCGGAGTCGCCACGAGGGGAGAGCGGCATGGCAGCGTTCGATCACGAGACCGTCTTCACGCTCGAGGCCACGCCGATCAAGTTCGGCCCCGGCGCCGCCGCCGACGCCGGCTGGGAGCTGAAGCGCCTCGGCGTGACGCGCGCCCTGCTCGTCACCGACCCGGGCGTTCGCGCGCTCGGGCACCCCGACCGGATCAGGGAGCTCATCGAGCGCGAAGGCATCGAGGTCGTCGTCTACGACCGCGTGCGCGTCGAGCCCACCGTCGACTCCTTCCAGGACGCGGCCGACTTCGCGCTCGAGGCGGGCGTCGACGGCTTCGTGTCCGTCGGCGGGGGGTCGAGCATCGACACGGCGAAGGTCGCGAATCTCATCACCACGCACCCCGCGCCGGTCATGGACTACGTCAACCCGCCCGTCGGCGGGGGCAGCAAGCCGCCGTCGCCGCTGCGCCCGCACCTCGCCATCCCGACCACGTCGGGCACCGGGTCGGAGGCGACCACGGTCGCGGTGCTGGACATCCCCGAGCAGAGGGTCAAGAGCGGCATATCGCACCGCTACCTGCGCCCGACCCAGGGCATCGTCGACCCCGAGCTCGTCCGCACGCTGCCGCCCGAGGTCACGTCGTCGACCGGACTCGACGTGATCTGCCACGCGGCCGAGTCCTACCTCGCGCGCCCCTACGACCAGCGCGAGCGCCCGGCGACTCCCGACGACCGCCCGCCCTACCAGGGCTCCAACCCCGTCGCCGACGTGTGGTCGGCCAAGGCGCTCGAGTACGGCGGCAGGTTCCTGCGCAGGGCGGTGGCAGACGCCGGCGACGTCGAGGCGCGCGGCGCGATGATGCTCGGCGCGAGCATGGCGGGCGTCGGGTTCGGCTCGGCGGGCGTGCACATCCCGCACTCGTGCGCGTATCCGATCGCGAGCCTCAAGCACGAGTACCAGCCCCCCGGCTACCCCGACGACCACCCGTTCGTCCCGCACGGGCACTCGGTGATCGTGACGGCGCCGGCCGCGTTCCGCTTCACCTACGACGCGATGCCCGAGCGCCACCACCGGGTCGCCGAGCTGCTGGCCGGCGAGCCGCTGTACAACCCCGGGCCGGACACGCTGCCCGATGTCCTGCGCGCGCTCATGCGCGATATCGGCGCGCCGCGCGGCATCGCCGAGCTCGGCTACACCGAGGACGACGTGCCGGCCCTGGTGGAGGGGACGATGAAGCAGCAGCGGCTGCTCGTCGGCTCGCCCCGCGACGTCTCCGAGACCGACATCGCCCACATCCTCAACGCGTCAATGACCAACTGGTGAAAGGAGCGGCGATGGCCGACGACATCCGCCTGTACATGTTCGAGTGCGGCACGCTCGGCTGCCACGTCGAGAACATCAAGATGAACCAGGGGCTCGGCGAGGAGTACGAGATCCCGGTGCCGTGGTTCCTCGTCACGCATCCGAGGGGCAATGTCGTGATCGACGGCGGGAACGCCGCGGAGTGCGCGACCGACCCGGTCGGCCATTGGGGCGCGATCACGGAGGTCTACGAGCCACGGATGACGCCCGACCAGGCGTGCGTCCCGGCGCTGCGCAACGCCGGCTTCGACCCCGCCGACGTCGCGTTCATCCTCCAGTCGCACCTGCACCTCGATCACACCGGCGCGGTCGGCGCGCTCGACGAGTTCCCCAACGCGCAGGTCGTCGCCACCCGGACGGAGTACGAGTACGGCCACGCGCCCGACTGGTTCGCCGCCGGCGGATACATCCAGGCCGACTACGACAAGCCGGGCGTCCCGTGGGTGCTGCTCGAGGAGGGCGACGACGGTTACGACCTCTACGGCGACGGCGTCATCCGCATGTGGCGCTCGCCGGGCCACGCGCCGGGGCACCAGTCGTTCGAGATCACGCTGCCCAGGACGGGCTCGTTGCTGCTGACGGTGGATGCCGCCTACACGATGGACCACTGGGAGGAGAAGGCCCTGCCGGGCTTCCTCGCCTCGGCCGTCGATGCGGTGCGCTCGGTGCGCAAGCTGCACCGCATCGCGGGGCGGTCGGGATCGATGGTCGTCACGGGCCACGACCCCGACGCCTGGCCAGGCTTCAAGCAGGCGCCCGAGTTCTACGACTGACGGGCATGCGGAGTCTCACGGGGCGACCTGGACCCCGTCCACGTTGTCGCCGGCGGCACTCTGGTTGTTCGCGTTGATGACCAGGATCGGCGCGCCGGTGAGGACCACCGGTCCGGTGACCGTGGCCACCTGCCCCACGCCATCGAGGAGGGGGGTCGCATCCACGGCAACGCCCTGACCGAAGGCGATGTCGTGTCCCCAGACGCCCCCCGCGAAGGCGCCCTCGAGGACGCCGCTCCCCGCCGGGAAGCCGGCCTCCCGGACGGCGGATGCCGCAGGGTCGACGGGCGTGACCGCGGCGCTCGCGCCGGCCGCCGGCGTGAGGATGCCGATCGTGCCTAGGGCGGCCACGGCCGCCAGGCGCTTCAGGGTGGCTTGCATCGGGGTGTGCCTCCTCCTCATCCGGGGCCGTGTCTCAGCCGAACTCTCCGAACTCAGATACTGGTGCCGCGGACGGTTCGCGCGACCTGTCCCGCGGGCCTGTTGCTTCCCGCCGACCGGCTCAAGGGCCCCGGCCGGGCTACAAGCGGGTACGACCGAAAGGCGCGTCTCGGCCGCGAGGTCGCCGCGCCCGACCGCTTGGCGTCCCGGGCGCGACGACGATGGCGGGCCGCGCGGCAGCGACGGTCGCCGCGGCCGCGGACGCCGCTCGAGTGGGCACGGGGCGTCTTACGGGGCGGCCTGTGTCGCCGGCGACACCTGGTTGTTCGTGTTGATGAACGTCGACGGCGTGGTGGTGATGATCGTCGGTCCGACGACCGTGGTCGCGTGCCCCACGCCGGGGCGGACCAAGATGGGCACGGGACGCAAGCTCAGGGCGAAGGCGACGTTGTCGCCCGGGCCACCCCCCGAGACGAGAGTTCCGGCGAGGAAGCCGAACCCCGGAAGATCGGCGCCCGGGAAGGCGGCTGTTGCAGGGTCGGTGGCGACCGCGGCGCTCGCGCCGGCCGCCGGCGCGAGGATGCCAATGGTGCCTACGGCGGCTACGGCCGCCAGGCGCTTCAGGGTGGACTGCATCGAGGGTGCCTCCTCCTTGCGGGCGGCCGGGCCGGCCCACCCGCGATCTGTGTTCTGGGCTCGGTGCCTCTCCGGGCGGTGCCGCAGCCGAAACTCCCGACGGACATAGTGGTGTGGCACGCGGCCCCCGCGACCTGTCCAGCGGGCCTGTATGCGTCCAGCCGACCAGCTGACAGGTCCCTCAGGAAGAAGCGCTACGCAACGCTCGACGGAGTCACAGCGGGGCGGCCTGGCCCCCGCTCAGGTTGCTGCCGGCGGACACCTGGTTGTTGGTGTTGATGAACGACGACGGCGCGGTGGTGATGATCGTCGGTCCGATGACCGAGGCCGCTTGACCGAACCCAACGGGAAGCCCGGCCGTGCCAACGCCCAGGCCAAAAGCGGCGGGTCCTCCCCAGAAGCCCCCGGAGACCAGAGCGCCGGCGAGGTAGCCGGTGGCGCCGCGTGTGGCGGCGGATGTCGCAGGGGCGGCGGGTGTGGCCGCGGCGCTCGCGCCGGCCGCCGGCGCGAGGATGCCGATCGTGCCCAGGGCGGCTACGGCCGCCAAGCGCTTCAAAGTGGACTGCATCGGGGCTGCCTCCTCTTCCGGGCGGCCCGGGTGGCCCACCCGCGAGATTTGTGTTGGGCTCGGCGCCTCTCTGGCCCGTTTCCCAGCCGAACTCCAACTGGCATATTGGTGCCGTAGGCGGTCCCCGCGACCTGTCCCGCGGGACTGTTGCGTCCCGCCGACCGGCCGAACGCCCCGGGCGCCAAGCGGTGCCTCATCGGCGCGCTCGAGCTCGACGGACGGGCGCTTGAGCGGCGAAGTCGTCGCGCCCGGACGTTGGGTCCGGGCGCGACGGCGCGCCGACGTCAGGCGTGCGGCTTCGCGGGCGGCGTCGATGTGATCGGGGCCGCCGACATACCCGGCACCAGGACGTGCAGGGCCGGGTTCACGGTCTGCCCGTTGACGATGATCGGGGCGATGTCCACGCTGAGCGGTCCGACCTTTGGGGGGACGAACGTGGAGGGGGGCGGCTGGAGGTTCGCGGGCAGCTGGAGGTTCGCGGGCGGCTGGACGTTGGGAGCCCCAGATCCCGCGGGAGGGGTCGCGGCGCTCGCGCCGGCCACCGGGCCGGCGACGCCGATCAGCCCGGCGGCGGCGATGCTCGCCGCCGCCGCGAAACCCGTTCGGGTAGGGAGGCGGAGTCTCATGGGGCGGCCTGGCCCCCGCTCAGGTTGCTGCCGGCGGACACCTGGTTGTTGGTGTTGATGAACGACGACGGCGCGGTGGTGATGATCGTCGGTCCGATGACCGAGGCCGTCTGCCCGAAGCCGCCCGTGAAGGGAAGCCCGGCCGTGCCGACGCCCAGCCCGAAGGCGACGCCCCCGCCCAGGCCGGCCCCA
>JAOPZW010000188.1 GCA_025963905.1 Solirubrobacterales bacterium
CCGGCCGGCGTTCCAGGCGTCGATGAACTCGCTCAGGGCGCGGTCACGATCGGAGGTCACGAAGGATCCTCTCCAGTTCCTTGCCGCCGCGGCTGCGGCGGGCATACACATTGTCCAGCGAGATGCCCAGCTGCTCGGCGATCTCCTCGGCGGGCAGCTTCTGCAGCCACGTCAGCTCGAGCACTCCGCGGTGGTTGTCGTTGGCGACCCGGCTGATCGCCCACTCGACGAGCTCTTCGGCCTCGACCCGGCTGCGCTCAGCCGCGACCGCATCGCCGGCCTGGTCGCGCAGATGGGCGTCGTACGCGGCGAGCGCAGCGTCGAACGGGCCGGCCTCGCCGTCGGGCTCGAAGGTCGTGTCGATGCTCCCGGCGGCGCGCCTGTCGTGGCGAAGCTCCTTGCGGCCGAAGTCGCGGCACGAGTTCTGCACGCAGGTGACGAGGGCGGCGTAGAAGCGCCCGGCCTCGCGCGTGCGAAAGCCCGCGCCCATCGCGACGACACGCAGGTAGGCCTCGCTTGCGGCGCTGCCCCACTCGTGCTCCGGGATGCCGCGCCCGCCGGGGGAGAAGCGGAACGCCTTGACGAGCTGCGTGACGCGGTCGAAGTTGTTGACGGCCAGCTGCTTCCAGATCTCGCCCGCCAGCTCGAGGTCGCCGCCGTCGCGGGCATCGGCATAGCGCCGCAGCAGCAGGTCGTCCGGCTCAGAGGGCATTCGAGGCGAAGGTCGCACGGGCCGGGGGCAATCTGACACGTCGGACGGCAGACTGATGCGCCCACGGGGGATCATGTGCTCGACATGTGGTCGAACTCCACCGGCGCGCCCGGCG
Source organism: Solirubrobacterales bacterium (assembly GCA_025963905.1). Classification (GTDB taxonomy): domain Bacteria; phylum Actinomycetota; class Thermoleophilia; order Solirubrobacterales; family Solirubrobacteraceae; genus JAOPZW01. Next base: position 828 of record JAOPZW010000188.1, read on the forward strand.
CCGTGTCCGACGCGCCGCTCTCGCCGCTCGCGTTCCTCGAACGGAGCGCCGACGTGTGGGCGACGCGGCCGGCGGTGCGGGATGGCGAGCGGAGCTGGTCGTACGCCGAGCACCACGAGCGGGTCCGCCGGACGGTCGGAGTGCTAGGCGATGAGCTTGGCGTCGCCGCTGGCGATCGAGTCGCCACCGTGCTGCCCAACGTGGCGGCGATGCTGGAGCTGCACTACGCCGTGCCAGGCGCGGGCGCGGTGCTCGTTCCGATCAACACTCGCCTGGCTGCGCCGGAGGTGGCGTCGATCCTGGAGCACAGCGGCGCCGCGGTCGTGGTCGGTCACGCCACGGCGCGCGCGGCCCTCGAAGATGCCATCGAACGGCTCGGGCGCCGGGCGCCGCGCCTCGTCTGGGCCGACGACGGCTACGACCAGCAGCTCGCCGCCGCTCGACCCCGTCCGCTCGCCGTGCCCGCCGACGAGCGGACGCTCCTGTCGATCAACTACACGTCGGGGACGACCGGGCGGCCGAAGGGCGTCATGACGTCGCATCGCGGCGCCTACCTGCACGCGCTTGGCGTCATCGCCGAGGCCGCGCTCTCGCCGTCCAGCGCGTACCTCTGGACGCTGCCGATGTTCCACTGCAACGGATGGGCGTACCCGTGGGCGGTCACCGCGACCGGCGCCAAGCACGTCTGCCTGGCCAGCTTCGAGGCCGAGGCGGCGTGGGCGGCGATCCGCGACGACGGCATCACGCACCTGTGCGCCGCCCCGACCGTCGTCTCGATGCTGCTCGAGGCCGAAAGCGCCGCGCCGTGCCCAGAGCCGGTGCGGCTGTTCGTGGGCGGCGCCCCGCCGGCGCCGGCGCTGCTCGAGCGCGCCGCGGCGCTGAATGTGGCGGTCACGCACCTCTACGGGCTGACCGAGAGCTATGGGCCGATCGCCGTCTGCGCCTGGAACCCGGACTGGGATGAGCGCTCCGACGCCGAGCAAGCCCAGCTGCGGGCCCGCCAAGGCGTGGCGACCGTCGTCAGTCAGCCGATGCGCGTCGTGGACGCCGACCTGCGCGACGTGCCCCGCGACGGGCGCACGCTGGGCGAGGTCGTCCTGCGCGGCAACAACGTCATGCTTGGCTACTACCGCGACCCGGCCGCCACGGAGGAGGCGTTCCGCGGCGGCTGGTTCCATACCGGCGACCTCGCCGTCATGCATCCGGACGGCTACGTGGAGCTGCGCGACCGCCTCAAGGACGTGGTGATCTCCGGCGGCGAGAACATCGCGACGATCGAGGTCGAGCACGCGCTTCTCGAGCACCCCGACCTCTCCGACGCCGCCGTCGTCGGTGCGCCGGATGAGCGCTGGGGGGAGGTCCCGGTCGCCTTCGTCGTCGTCCGCGGCGGTCACACGCCCCAAGGCGACGAGCTGCGGGCGTTCCTCCGCGACCGCCTGGCCGGCTACAAGGTGCCCAAGCGCATCGAGGTCGTCGACGCGCTGCCCAAGACGGCGACCGGCAAGACGCAGAAGCATGTCCTGCGCGAGCGCGTGAAGCGGTAGGCGCGGGGGCCGCGGGTCACCCGGCGCGCGAGACGGCCTCCGGCGCGTTGCGCTCGAGCGCGTGCCAGCCGACGTCCTCGTCGCGTTCGCGGCGCTCGGCGGCCACGCCCCCGCGCAGGCCGAACAGGCGCTTGGCGAACAGGAGGTAGGCGACGACCGCCACGTTGATCACGAACGTCACGACCTTGAGCGGCGACAACCTGTTGGCCAGCTCGTAGACCTCGAGTGGGAGCAGCGAGGTGGTGACGAGGAAGGTGAGGTACTCCGCCCACCGGCGCTGGTACCACAGCCCGACCGCTTCGATCCCCTCGACGATCGCGTACACCGCGAGGACGGCGCCGACGAGCCGCAGCGTGCTCGACTGCAGTGAGAAGGCGCGTTCGATGTCGTGGACGAGACCGTGCCCGGACGGCCGGCCGGTGCTCGTGCCGGTCTGCAGGTCGGCGATGATGCGGAACGTCCGGTCTCGCACCGCGGCACGGTGTGAGGCGAAGACGAAGACGAAGGCCGCGATCGCGCCGAGCACCACGAAATGCAGGGCCCGGTTGACCGCGATCAGCCTCAGGACGATCTTGTCGCGCAGCGGCTTGCCGCGGAGCGGCAGGTCGATCTCGTCGCGAGGCGGGGGCAGCTCGCGGGTGGGCGCGACGGGAGCATCGATCGGGAGCCAGGAGTCGCAGCGCAGGCAGCGGTGCCAGCGCACGCCGTCGACGCAGCGCGCCAGGACCGTGTCGTCGGGAGGAAGCTC
>JAOPZW010000191.1 GCA_025963905.1 Solirubrobacterales bacterium
GCGGCCCGCCGGGCGGCTTCGCCGCCGCCGCGGCCGCCGGCCCCGGGCGCCTGCGCATCGCCGTGTCGCTGAAGCCGCCGCCCGGCACGGTCACGAAGCTCGGCGCCGACCAGCGCCGGGCGATCGAGGACACCGCTTCGCTCCTGCGCTCGCTCGGGCACGAGGTCGTCGAGCGCGAGGTCGACTACGGGCCCGCGGCGTTCCTCAACACGGTGACGCGCTACTTCCGCGGCATCCGCGACGACGCGGCCGCGATGACGCATCCCGAGCGCCTGGAGCGCCGCACGCGCGGGATGGCGCGGCTCGGCGGGCTCGTGGGCGACGGCGCGCTGGCCAAGGCCCGTGCCGGCGAGGCGGCGGTCGCCGCGCGCGTCAACGCGATCTTCGACCACGCCGACGTCGTGCTCATGCCCGGTCCCGCGGGCGGTCCGTTCCGCGTCGGACGGCTGCAGGGACGCAGCGCGCTGTGGAGCATCAACGCGTCGGCCGCGAAGGTCCCGTGGTACGGCGTCTGGAACGCGATCGGCCAGCCGGCCGCATCGGTGCCGGCGGGGTTCGACGCCGCCGGCCTCCCGCTCGCCGTTCAGCTGGCGGGGCCGCGCGACGGCGAGGCGACCCTCCTGGCGCTGAGCGCCCAGCTCGAGGCCGCGCGCCCCTGGACCGACCGCCGGCCGCCGGTGTGATGGCCGCCGGCGAGCTCGCCGAGCTGCGGGACGTCGCCGTCGAGGCCGCACGCGTCGCAGGTGACATCCTGGTCGCGCGCTACGAGAGCGCGACGGGCCCGGTCGGCGTGCGCTCGAAGTCCTCGGCGACGGACCTCGTCAGCGAGGCCGACCTGGCCGCCGAACGCGCGATCCGCGAGGTGCTGACCCGGCGGCGCCCGGGTGACGGCATCCTCGGCGAGGAGGGCGACGACGTGCCGGGCACGACCGGCCTGCGCTGGGTGGTCGACCCGCTCGACGGCACGACGAACTACCTCTTCGGGCTGCCGCAGTGGTGCGTGAGCGTCGCCTGCGAGCATCGCGTCGGCGTCGTCTGGGACCCGCTGCGCCAGGAGCTCTTCGAGACGACCGGCGGCACCGCCCTGCTCAACGGGCGCGCGCTCGAGCCCTCCGGCCGCGAGGATCTCGCCACGGCGCTCGTCGCCACCGGCTTCGGCTACGACGCCGGCGTGCGCGCGCGCCAGGCCGAGGTCATCGCCCGCGTGCTTCCTCGCGTGCGCGACATCCGCCGCATGGGCAGCGCGGCGCTCGATCTCGCCTGGACCGCGGCCGGGCGCTACGACGCCTACTACGAGCGCGGGATCGCGGTCTGGGACGTCGCCGCCGGCTCGATGCTGTGCGCCGCCGCCGGGCTGGCGGTCCGGGAGCTCCCGGCGCGCGACGCGCTCGCCGCGGGCATCCTGGTCGCCGGCCCTGCGATCGCCGAGGAGCTGCTGGACCTCGTCGGCTAGCCCTGGCGGTGGACCGCGTCGGGCTCCACCGCGATCTTCACGCGCGTCTCGTCCGGCCGGCGGTACGGATATTCCTCCGTGCCGAGGTACTTCTTCGCCAGCTTGTCGATGTGCTCGTCGGCGCCCTCGGTCGTCTTCTCCGCCACGTGCCCGCGGATCGTGAGGTACTCGTAGGAGTTCTCCATGTTGGTCACCGTGAGCGTGACGCGCGGGTCGCGCTCGAGGTTCTTCGGCCACGAACGGCCCTCGACCGAGTTCAGGAGCACGCGATCGCCGTCGACATCGACCCACACGGGGACCACCTGCGGGGCGCCATCACGGCGAATCGTGGCGACGTGGGCGAAGTTCGGCGCCTCCAGGAGCTTGCGGTCGTCATCGTCGAGCGTGTTGCGCATGGGGGTGGCAATAGGCCGCCGCGCGCCGGGGACCGGCCCGCCGGTCAGCGCGCGACCGGCTTGCCCGTGCGGTCGAGGTCACCGCGCAGCTCGCGCACCTTCTCGCGGTAGGCCGCCTCGTCGCCGCCCAGCAGGTACGAGCCCCAGCGCACGCCGTTGTGGACGTGGGGCACCTCGTCGGCGAGCAGGTAGTCGAACACCATCGCGACCATGTCCTGGCCCTGCTCGAGCAGCACCTTGCGCCGGTGGGAGTGGCGCCACATGGCCTTCTGCTCGCTGGTCCCGTTGAAGAGCACGAGGCGACCGAGGAGGTCATAGGCGTAGATCGACCTGAAGTAGGCGAAGCCGACGGGATGATCGCCCCACGCGCAGCCCAGCTCGGTGCGCATGAGGATGTCGTGGACCTTGGCGTGGCGGACCTCGTCCCACGTCTGGCGGGCCATGTCGACGTGGAAGTCCCACGGCATCTCGGGATGCTCGTGGCTGTTGCGCGCCATGAGCTCGGCCGCGGACAGCTCGGCGTCCATCAGGCCGTGGAAGAAGTGGTGCTGCTCCTCGGGCGCCAGCGGGACATGGTTCTCGTCGCCGTTGACGTAGAGCTCGTCGGTCAGGTACGGGTCGCCGTCGGCCGTGACCTCGACGAACGCGTCGCGCGCGGGCTCGACCAGCGGCGCCATGACCGTCAACGGGCGCTCCTCGCGCAGGCGGATCTCCAGCGCGCCGAGGTCGGCGAAGCCCGGTGGCGCGCCGTCCGGGGCGTGGGCGATCTCGAGGCCGTGGCGGTCCTGGCGGGCGAGGACTTGCTGGAGCAGGCGCAGACTCGGCTCGTCGATGACCGGGTCCAGTGCGTCGAGGTGGGTGCGGATCGCCCGCGCGAGCGCCGGCTTGACCTGCCCGTAGGCGACGTCGAGGTACTCCTGCGGCTTGCCCGCGGCGTTCATGGCGTCCAGCAGCGTCGTCAGCTCTGCGCCGGGTGCCCCCGGGTAGTCGGAGGGATGGCGCAGCTCGTACAGGCGGCGCTTGACCTTCGTCACCGCGCGGGCGTCGTCGTGGAGGTGCTCGCCCAGCGCCAGCTTGTCCTCGAAGCGCGGCACGAGCGGCAGCCACCCGCACGTCAGGTGCACGAGCTCCCGCAGCACGTGGAAGTAGTTCGAGAACCGGATCGCGTTCTCGTCGACGTCGTAGCCGCCCTTCAGCGGCGCGGGCGCCGGGCGCTCATGCGGTCTCATGGATCATCTCCTCGGGATCGTCCTCGGCGAGCAGGCGGCGCTTGTGCCGGCCGACGACGCTGGGCAGCAGCCCGCCGCCCGCGGAGACGTTGATGACCGCGCGGTCGGAGATGCGCGTGATCATCCCGGCGTAGCGCCCGCCGATGCCGAACGGGTTGATGTTGAAGCGCTTGAGGCGCATCTGGATGTGCCCGTCCTCGACCGTCGGGAACATCTCCTCGGGCACCGGGATGTACTCCTGGACGACGAAGTCGCCGCCTGCGGCATGCCCCGCGATGAGCCCGTCCCACGTCGAAGGGTCCGTCTCGATCCCGAGCGCCACGCCTTGGCCGCCGTAGTCGGAGGCGGGCTTGAGCACGAGGCGCTCGCGGTTGTCGGAGACGAACTGCAGCAGGTCGACGACCCAGTCGCCGTAGGAGGTGCGTCCCGGGCGCAGGACTCGCGTCCACGGGATCGTCGCCCGGATCACGTCGGCCTCCTCGCCGGCGACGAGGTGGGCGAAGCGCGGGTCGCCGAGCAGCGCGAACAGCTTCTTGTTGTTGGCGACGCGACTGCGGAACGGGTTGACACAGCACACGCGCCCGTCGCGGATCGCCGCCAACAGGTCGCCCTCGGCGACGTCCTCGAGGAGCGCGCGACGCTGGACGAGGTGGACCGGCTCGCCGTGCAGGCGCAGCAGCGACCCGTCGTAGGTCAGGTCGTCGAGCGTGCCGAACGACGCCTCCAGCCCCTGCTCACCGGCCGCCGCGCAGATGATCCGGAACTCGGGCACCGAGGGCGACCCGGCGGCGTCGACGATGCCCAGCCGCGGTTGCTCGGGCAGGTCCGGCCGGCCGGCGCGCATGTGCTGGTAGGCGTCGAGCAGGGTCGCCAGCAGCTCGGGCAGCATCGGGGTGTAGGCGGTGTCGAACTCGGCGCGCACGCGGGGAAGGTCGATCGCGCGGCGCAGGCCCTCGTAAAGGATGTCGGTGTAGCCGATCCCGGCGGGCGAGTCGGCGTTGAACTCCAGGAACTTCACGTCGTAGCCCTGCAGGAAGGCGTCCAGGCGGCAGATCCGCACAGGGTGCGGGAAGCCCGGGTCCAGGCGCACGAGCGCGTCCTCGTGGGCGGAGAGCGCCAGCTCCTCCTGCAGCCCAGGCTCGTCGGGGTAGGCGTCGCAGAAGCGGTTGAGCACGTCGCTCAGGCAGGCGACGGCGTGGCGGATCCGGCGGACCTGGCCGGGGGACACGAAATGCGGCATCAGCACGAAAGGAATCGTGCTCCCGGAGAAGACCACGTCATGCTCGGCGAGCCAGCCCTCGATCTCGCGCTCGAGATCGCTGCAGCCGTCTCCGAGCTTGCTGAGCTCGACGAGATGCTGCAGCTTGAGGTTGTTGACGTGATCGATCACGCCGGATGTCCCTCCTTCGCTCGCGTCCCCAGAGTACCCCGGGGACGCTACTCGGCGGTCTCGATCCCCAGCGCGGCGGCCATCGGGCCGGCGAGCTGCACGAGGTCCGGCCAGGGGAGCGAGGCGCCCTTGAGGCCCTCGACGCCGCGGATGCCCTCCAGGTCGCACCCGTGCAGCAGCGAGCGGTTGAAGCGCGCGCCGCGCAGCTCGGTCTCGCGCAGGTCGCAGCGCTCGAAGACGACGTGGGTCAGCGAGGTCTCGTACAGATCGAGGCCGGTCATCACGCAGTCGCGGAACAGGACGCGCTCGAGCCGCGAGAAGCGCAGCGAGGCGAGGTCCATCCGGCAGTCCTCGACGACGACGTCGCGCAGCGTGCTCTCCGTCCATTGCACGCCGGTCATCCGGCAGCCGGTGAGGCGCACGCGCATGAGCGACGCCCGCTCGGCGTGCAGCGTGGCGAGGTTGGCCCGCTCGATCACGGTGTCCGCGAACCCACCGTCCTTCATCGCGGCGCCGCTCAGGTCGCCGCCGGCGATGCGCACCTCGTCGCACTGGACCCCGCGCAGCTCGCGCCCGGCCCAGTCGGGCTCGGAGATCAGCAGCTCGTCGTAGCGGCCCTGGTCCTCGAGCGCCGGATCGCCCGGCTCGAGCTCGTGCGGCAGGTCTGGCGGGCGCGGCGGGTCTACCGGTGCGGGCATGGATCTCCAGGCGGGGGAGGGTGGCGGCGGCGTCGCTCGGGTCGCGAGGATCGGACCGCCTACCGAGTGCCGGCGAAGTACCCGGGGCGGGATTCGAACCCGCACGTCCCGAGGGACAGGGGCTTTTGAGGCCCCGGCGTCTACCGTTCCGCCACCCGGGCAGGTGGCCACCATGCTACGGGGCGCCGCGGTCAGGCCATCTGGCCGACCGCGCGGGTCGAGCCGTCCGGGCGGCGCTCGACCTCGACGTTCCAGGCCTGGAGGAAGCCCTGCATCGCAAACGCGATGAGCAGCGCCTGCACCGGAACGAGCAGCAGCGTCACGAGACCGAGGGTGTCGGCTCCGATGGCCGGGTTCGTGAAGCCTGTCTTGTCGCGGTCGAACCAGGCGGGGCCTGCGACCGCCGCGAAGATCAGGAGCACGATGGCCAGCGCCGCCGTGACCGGAAGGACGCCCCGGTTCCAGCGCAGGACGTAGAAGGCGAACAGGAGGTACAGCGCGATGTACGCGACCTGCAGGATCTTCGCGCCCTCGAGAACGCTCCAGCCACCGAGCGTCACGATCAGCATGAGCCCGATGGAGACGAGCAAAAGCAGCACGACGACCGACCGCGTGAGCTTGCTCGACGCCTTGGCCCGGTTGGGCCGCTCGATGATGATGTCCCGATCCTCTGCCATCCCCGCCGCGGACCATACAATCCAGGCCGGGCGCGCGCGCAAGTTCGCCCGCCTGCGGGCGTGGTGGAACCGGTAGACACGCCGGCCTTAGGAGCCGGTGGCTTCGGCCGTGGGGGTTCGAATCCCTCCGCCCGCATCGTGAAGCCAGAGA
>JAOPZW010000243.1 GCA_025963905.1 Solirubrobacterales bacterium
CGCGACCACGTCTTGAGCATCTGCTTCTGATTGGCCGAGTTCATGGCCTCGATGCGCGACATCAGTCGCTCCTCGACCCACGGGCCCTTCTTGCTGGAACGGGTCACCGCCTACCTGCCCTTCTTGCCGCGGCGCCGGCCACGGACGATGTAGCGATCTGACGTCTTGTTCTTCTTCCGGGTGCGGTAGCCCAGCGTGGGCACGCCCCAAGGCGTCACCGGGTGACGACCGGGGGTCGTCGAGCCCTCGCCGCCACCGTGCGGGTGGTCGACCGGGTTCATCGCGGTGCCGCGCGTCTGGGGCCGCACGCCCATGTGGCGCTTGCGGCCCGCCTTGCCGACCTTGACGTTCTGGTGGTCGGCGTTGCCGATGGTGCCGACGGTTGCGCGGCACTCGGCGCGCACGAGGCGCATCTCGCCGGAGGGCAGGCGCAGCGTCGCCATCTCGCCCTCCTTGGCCATGAGCTGGACGGCGGCGCCGGCCGAGCGGGCCATCTGGCCGCCGCGGCCGGGCTCGAGCTCGACGTTGTGGATCACGGTGCCCGTCGGCATGTTCGCCAGCGGCAGGCAGTTGCCCACGCTGATCTCGGCGTCGGGGCCCGACTGCACGATCATGCCGACCGACAGGCGGCTCGGGGCCAGGATGTAGCGCTTCTCGCCGTCGGCGTAGTGGAGCAGAGCGATGTACGACGTCCGGTTGGGGTCGTACTCGATGGCCGCGACCTTGGCGGGGATCCCGTCCTTGCGGCGCTTGAAGTCGATCCGGCGGTACAGGCGCTTGGCCCCGCCGCCGCGATGGCGCGAGGTCTTGCGGCCGTTGGCGTTGCGGCCACCGGTCTTCTTGAGTCCCTCGACGAGGCTCTTCTCGGGCTCGGACTTCGTGATTTCCGCGAAGTCCGGGTACGTCGAGAAGCGACGACCCGGGCTCGTGGGCTTGGGCTTGCGGATGGCCATGGTTACCCCTCGAGGCCCTCGAGGCCCTGGAAGATCGGGATGGTGTCGCCCGCGCGCACCTGAACGATCGCCTTCTTCCACGACCGCGTGCGACCGGCGGTGATCCCGCGGCGCTTGGGCTTGGACTTGACCGACAGCGTGCGCACCTCGACGACCTTGACATCGAACAGCGCCTCGACGGCCTGGCGGATCTGCGTCTTGTGGGCGTCGGGGTGGACGCGGAACGTGTACTTGTCGTTGGCGGCGAGCACGTAGCTCTTCTCGCTGACGACCGGGCGGATGATGACCTGGCTGTGATCCATGTCAGTCGGCCTCCTCCGAGGCGCCGGCGATCTTCTCGCCCTTGGCGCGCCTCGTCAGCTGGTCGAGCGCCTCCTCGGTGGCCAGCAGCGAGACCGCGCCGACGATGTCGACGATGCCCACGGCCGTGGCCGAGACGACCGACACGCGGTCGAGGTTGCGGAACGACAGCGCGACGCGGGCCTGCTCGTCGGTGAGGACGACCAGGACGGAGCCCCCGTCGGCCCACTCGGCGATGAGGCCGGCGGCCTGGCGCGTGGAGGGCGTGTCGAAGCCCGACGGATCGAGGACGGCGAGCGTCCCGCGGTCGGAGTGGATCGACAGCGCGCTGCGCAGCGCGGCGCGGCGCTCCTTGCGGTTGACCTTGAAGGTGTAGCTGCGCGGCTGCGGGCCGAAGGTGACGCCGCCACCGGTCCAGATCGGCGAGCGCGACGATCCGGCGCGGGCGCGGCCGGTGCCCTTCTGACGCCACGGCTTCGCCCCGCCGCCGGACACGAGGCCGCGGGTCTTCGTCGAGGCGGTGCCGCGCCGGCGAGCGTTGAGCTCCGCCCGGACCGACTCGTGGACGAGCGGGCCGTTGAAGCGAGCGCCGAACGCGACGTCGTCGAGGTCGACGTTCTTCGTGCCGCCGAGGACGGGTGCCTTAGCCATCGGTGCGGACCTCCACGATGCCGTTGCGCGCGCCGGGAACCGAGCCGCGCACCATCAGCAGGTTCTGGGCGGCGTCGACCAGCACGACCTCCAGGCCGCGCTGCGTCACGCGCTTGTTCCCCATCTGGCCGGGGCCGCGGATGCCCTTGAAGACGCGCGCCGGGTAGGCGGCGGCGCCGATCGAGCCCGGAGCGCGCACGTTGTGCGAGCCGTGGCTGACGGGACCGCGGGAGAAGTTGTGGCGCTTGACCGTACCCTGGAAGCCCTTGCCCTTGGACTTGCCGGAGATCTTGACGCTCTGTCCGGGCTCGAACGCCTCGACCGTGACCGTCTCGCCGACCTGCAGCTCGCCGGCCTCGTCGCGGAACTCCGCCAGGTGGCGGTGCGGCCCGGCGTCGGCCTTCTTGAGGTGGCCGAGCTGCGCGCGGGTCAGGTGCTTCTCCTTGGTCACGCCGAACGCCAGCTGGACGGCCTCGTAGCCGTCGCGGTCGTGCGTGCGGATCGCGGTGACCGGGCAGGGGCCCGCCTCGAGCACCGTCACGCGCTCGATCCGGCCGTCGTCGAGGAAGACCTGGGTCATGCCGAGCTTCTTGGCGAGGATCGCAGCCATCGATCAGCCCGCCAGACGGATCTCGATGTCGACGCCGGCGGGAAGGTGGTCGAGCCGCTGGAGCGAGTCGACCGTCTTCGGCGTCGGCTGATGGATGTCGATCAGGCGCTTGTGCGTGCGGATCTCGAAGTGCTCGCGGGAGTCCTTGTCCTTGAACGGGGACCGGATCACGCAGTAGACGTTCTTCTCCGTGGGCAGGGGCACAGGGCCGGACACCGTCGCGCCCGTGCGCGTCGCCGTGTCGACGATCTCCTTCGCCGCCGTCTCGATGGCCGAGTGGTCGTAGGCCTTGAGCCGGATGCGGATCTTGTTCTGTGTGGCGGCTGCCATCTGCTTTCCGTCTGGTGTCTGGTGTGAGGTTTGTTCTGGCTTCTTGCGTGCTTGAGGGCGGATCCCGTTGACCGACCGGGGCCCGCCCCCTTGGTCCTGCTCGTATCCGGCAGAAACACTGGCGGAGGGCGCGCCCGCAGGCGCGGCCCTCCGCCGGGAATCACTTACTCGACGATCTCCGACACCACGCCCGAGCCGACCGTGCGGCCACCCTCGCGGATGGCGAACCGCAGGCCCTGGTCCATGGCGATCGGCTGGATGAGCTCGATCTCCATCTGGACGTTGTCGCCGGGCATGACCATCTCGACGCCCTCGGGCAGCTTGGCGACGCCCGTCACATCGGTGGTGCGGAAGTAGAACTGCGGGCGGTAGCCCGTGAAGAACGGCGTGTGACGGCCGCCCTCCTCCTTCTTGAGGACGTAGACCTCGGCCTTGAACTTCGTGTGCGGCGTGATCGACCCGGGCTTGCACAGCACCTGGCCGCGCTCGATGTCCTCGCGCTTGGTGCCGCGCAGGAGGCAGCCGACGTTGTCGCCGGCCTGGCCCTGGTCGAGGATCTTGCGGAACATCTCGACGCCGGTCACGACGGTGGTCGTCGTGTCCTTGACGCCGACGATCTCGACCGTGTCGCCGGTGTGGACGATGCCCTGCTCGATGCGACCCGTGGCGACCGTGCCGCGGCCGGTGATCGAGAAGACGTCCTCGACCGGCATCAGGAACGGCTTGTCGAGGTCGCGCACCGGCTCGGGGATGTAGGTGTCGAGCTGGTCGGCGAGCTCGAAGATCGCCTGCTTGGCGTCGTCGTCGCCCTCCAGCGCCTTCAGCGCCGAGCCCTTGACGAATGGGATGTCGTCGCCGGGGAAGTCGTACTCGGACAGCAGGTCGCGAACCTCGACCTCGACGAGCTCGAGGAGCTCCTCGTCGTCGACCATGTCGACCTTGTTGAGGAAGACGACGATGTAGGGGACGCCGACCTGGCGGGCGAGCAGGATGTGCTCGCGCGTCTGCGGCATGGGGCCGTCGGCGGCCGACACGACCAGGATCGCGCCGTCCATCTGCGCGGCGCCCGTGATCATGTTCTTGACGTAGTCCGCGTGGCCCGGACAATCGACGTGAGCGTAGTGGCGCGCCTCGGTCTGGTACTCGACGTGAGACGTGGCGATGGTGATCCCGCGCTCCTTCTCCTCAGGAGCGTTGTCGATCTCCGCGAAGCTCCTCGCCTCGCCGCCCATCTTCTCCGCCAGGACGGTGGTGATGGCAGCCGTCAGCGTCGTCTTCCCGTGGTCGATATGACCGATGGTCCCGACGTTGACGTGCGGCTTGTCGCGCTCGAACTTCTGCTTGGCCACTTCTGTTCGCTCCTGTCTTGAAGTCTGGTGCTCTGGGGGCGGCCCGCCAGGTTTTGGGCGAACCAGGGAAAGCTATCTCAATACCACCTGGGATGCGGTCCCGCCGGCCTAGGCCGGGACCGGCTCACCCGAGCGGTGCTCGACGATCTTCTCGGCGATGTTTGGCGGCACTTCCTCGTACCGCTCGAACTGCATGGTGGAGGTTGCGCGGCCCTGCGTGTTGGACCGCAGGTCGGTCACGTACCCGAACATCTCGCTCAGCGGGACGTGGGCGTTGATGACCTGGGCATTGCCGCGCGGCTCCATGCCGTCAACCCGCCCGCGGCGGCGGTTCAGGTCGCCGATCACGTCGCCCATGAACTCCTCGGGCGTCACGACCTCGACCTTGAAGATGGGCTCCAGCAGGACCGGCTTGGCGCGGCGGGCGGCCTCCTTGAAGGCCAGCGAGCCGGCGACCTTGAACGCGATCTCCGAGGAGTCCGTGTCGTGGTACTTGCCGTCGATGAGGGTGACGCGGACGTCGACCATCGGGTAGCCGGCCTTGACGCCGGTGCCCATGGCCTCCTCGCAGCCCTTCTCCACGGCGGGGATGAACTCCGTCGGGATCGCGCCGCCCTTGATCTTGGAGACGAAGTCGAAGCCCTCGCCGGGCGCCGGCTCCATGTTGATGTAGACGACGCCGTACTGGCCCGAGCCGCCGGTCTGGCGGATGAACTTGCCCTCGACCTTCTCGGCGACGCCGCGCACGGTCTCGCGGTAGGAGACTTGCGGCTTGCCGACGTTGGCCTCCACGTGGAACTCGCGCTTCATGCGATCCACGAGGATCTCGAGGTGCAGCTCGCCCATGCCGGAGATCTCGGTCTGACCGGTCTCCTCGTTGGTCTGCACCTGGAAGGTGGGGTCCTCCTCGGCCAGGCGGCCCAGGGCGATCGACATCTTCTCCTGGTCGGACTTCGTCCGCGGCTCGACGGCGACCTTGATGACCGGCTCGGGGAAGTCGATGTTCTCGAGCTTGATCGGCGCGTCGGGCGCCGCCAGGGTGTCGCCGGTGACGATCTGCTTGATGCCGACGCCCGCGGCGATGTCGCCCGCGTAGACCTCCTGCAGCTCCTCGCGATCGTTGGCGTGCATCATCAGGATGCGCCCGACGCGCTCGGTCTTGCCGCTCGTCACGTTGAGCACGCGCGAGCCGGCCGAGAGCTTGCCCGAGTAGACCCGGAAGTAGGTGAGCTTGCCGACGAAGGGGTCGGCCATGATCTTGAACGCCAGCGCGGCGAAGGGCTCGCTGTCGTCGGCGTGACGCACGGCGACCTCGCCGTCGTCGCCGCCCTTGAGCACGAGCGTGCCCTCGACGGGCGGCACGTCCAGCGGCGAGGGCAGGTAGTCGAGCACCGCGTCGAGCAGCGGCTGGACGCCCTTGTTCTTGAACGCCGAGCCGCAGAAGACGGGCGTCAGCGCGATCTCGAGCGTCGCCTTGCGGATCGCCTCCTTGAGGCGATCGACGGGGATCTCGGCCTCCTCGAGGATGAGCTCCACGAGGCCGTCGTCGAAGTGCGAGACCTCCTCGAGGAGGTGCTCGCGGGCGACGGCGGCACGGTCGGCGTGCTCGGCCGGGATCTCGATGACGTCGAAGTCCTTGCCCAGCTCGTCCTTGTACAGGATGGCCTTCATCCCGACGAGGTCGATGATGCCCCGGAACTCCGACTCGGAGCCGATCGGCAGCTGGACCGGCACCGCGTTGGCGCCGAGGCGGTCGATCATGGTCTGCACGGAGCGCTCGAAGTCGGCGCCGATGCGGTCCATCTTGTTGATGAACGCGATGCGCGGGACGTGGTACTTGTCGGCCTGGCGCCAGACGGTCTCCGACTGCGGCTCGACGCCGGCGACGGAGTCGAACAGCGCGATCGCGCCGTCGAGGACGCGCAGCGAGCGCTCGACCTCGACCGTGAAGTCCACGTGGCCCGGCGTGTCGATGATGTTGATGCGGTGGTCGCGCCACTCGCACGTCGTCGCCGCCGACGTGATCGTGATGCCGCGCTCCTGCTCCTGCTCCATCCAGTCCATCGTCGCGGCGCCCTCGTGCACCTCACCGATCTTGTAGGTGCGGCCCGTGTAATAGAGGATGCGCTCGGTCGTCGTCGTCTTACCGGCGTCGATGTGAGCCATGATCCCGATGTTCCGGGTCTTCTGGAGGGAGTACTTGCGGGGCATGAGAAAGGGGGGTGGATCTGGGTGTGGGCAAAAAGAACGGGCCCCTCGGGCCCGCGCGCACGTCACTCGGTGGAGCCGCAGATCGCGCTATGTGCTCGAGGTCTCCATCCTGGCGCTGTGAGCCGCCGCGGGGGTCGCGCGGATGAGCGCGACATCCCGGCAGGCGACGCGTGACTATAGCAGGATGCATGCACGCCTCCCCGCCGGTTTTGTCGGCCCCTCCGCCCTCCGCGCCGCCCTGGCGGCGACCGCGCTCGTCGGCGCACTGCTGCTGGTCGTAGCGACGTTTTCGACCATCATCCAGATCACCGTCGGGACCACCTCCCGGCTCGCCAACCTCGACACCGAGCTCAGCGGCGCGGACCGCCACGGCCCGGCGCTCGTGCTGCTCGCCGCCTTCGCCGTCGCCATGACCGCCGGCGCTTTGCGCGGGGCGCGTCCCGCCATGGCGGCCCTCGTCGTCTGCGGGATCGCGGGCCTGCTCATCTCGCTCGTCGGCGACCTGCCGCACCTCAACGACACCGGCCAGGTCGGCGTCCTCTACTCCGACGCCCGCGCAGCGCCGCGCGTCGGGTACTACGCCGAGACGCTCGGAGGCATCCTGCTCGTCATCGCCGGCGGCGTGATGCTGCTCGCGTCGACCGGGACGGTGCGCGAGGCACCGGAGCGGCGCCGAGACGCCGAGTCCCACCCTCTTGAAGACCGTCCCGCCAGCACCTAGCTGGCAGCGGGTGTCGCGTCCCTGGGGCCGCGGCGGGACGAATCGGCGCGTGAGGGAAACGTCGTCCCCGGGGGCGGCGGCCGGGACTGGGCGGAGGCGCGGCACGGTGGGTGACGCATCGAGATGCCGAGGTCTCACCCCTTTGAAGACCCGTCCCGCCAGCACCTAGCTGGTAGTGGGTGTCGGGCCGCCCTCGGGCGAGGCTCAGGCGGTGAGCACGGCCGCCTGACAAGGACGCAACCGCAGCCGATAGCGGAGCTATCGGCAAGGTGAGGACACAGTCAGGCGGCCGAACGCAGCCGCCTGAGTCCGTCCGAGGGCGGACCGGCGCCCGCTACCAGCGGTAATGCGCGAAGGCCTTGTTGGCCTGCGCCATGCGGTAGATGTCGTCCTTGCGCTTGTACGCGCCGCCCTGCTGGGACTGCGCGTCGAGCAGCTCGTTGGCCAGGCGCTGGGCCATGGTCCGCTCGCGGCGATTGCGGGCGAACTCGACGAGCCAGCGGACGGCGAGCGTGCGCGCCCGGCGGGCGGGCACCTCGACGGGCACCTGGTAGGTCGCACCGCCGACGCGGCGGGAGCGGACCTCGAGGACGGGCGTGAGGATCTTGATGGATGCCTCGAGGGCTTCGACGGGATCGTTGCCGGACTTCTCGCTGATGATGGCGAGCGCGTCGTACACGATCGCTTCGGCCGTCGACTTCTTGCCGTCCAGCATCACCTTGTTGATGACCTGCTGGACGAGGCGCGAGCGGTGGATGGCGTCCGGCTCGATGGGCCGGATCTGGGCGGCGGCGCGACGGGGCATGGGTTCCTCTACTTCTTCTTGACGCCGTACTGCGAGCGCGCCTTCTTGCGATCGCTCACGCCGGCGGCGTCCAGGGTGCCGCGGACGACCTTGTAGCGCACGCCCGGGAGGTCCTTGACGCGGCCGCCGCGCACGAGCACGACGGAGTGCTCCTGCAGGTTGTGGCCCTCGCCGGGGATGTAGGCGGTGACCTCGATGGAGCCGGTGATGCGGACGCGGGCCACCTTGCGCAGCGCGGAGTTCGGCTTCTTGGGGGTCGTTGTGTACACGCGGGTGCACACGCCGCGCCGCTGGGGAGCGGCGACCTTCTTCTTGCGCCCCTTGCCGGACTTGAGGCCCGGGGTGGAGAGCTTCTTGGCCTTGGGGTTGCGACCCTTGCGAACGAGCTGGCTGGTGGTGGGCATGCGGCGCGTGATGGTAGCAGCGTTGCGGGGGCGGCCGGCCTCAGGCCGGGACGACCGCGAGCGCCTCCTGCGGCGGGGTGTAGTCCAGGCCCTGGTCGCGCGCGACGGGCTCGTAGGTGAGCCGGCCCGCGGCGACGTTGAGGCCGCGCATGAACCCGGGGTCGTCGGCCAGCGCCCGCAGGGCGCCCCGGTCCGCCAGCTTGACCACGTAGGGCATCGTCGCGTTGGTCAGCGCGTAGGTGCTCGTGATCGGCACCGCCCCGGGCATGTTCGCGACGCAGTAATGGATGATCCCGTCGACCTCGTAGGTGGGGTCGCTATGCGTCGTGGGGCGCGAGGTCTCGAAGCAGCCGCCCTGGTCGATCGAGACGTCGACCATCACCGCGTTGCGCTTCATGATCTTCAGCTGCTCGCGCGTCACGACGTGCGGCGCCTTGGCGCCGTGGACGAGCACCGCGCCGACGACGAGGTCGATCTCGGGCAGACGCTGCTCGATCTCCAGCGTCGAGGCGAAGCACGTCGAGCAGCGCCCGTTGAGCAGCACTTCGAGCTCGCGCAGGCGATCGATGCTCTTGTCGTACACGTAGGTCTCCGCGCCCATCCCGATCGCGATCTCCGCCGCGTTCTGGCCGACGACGCCGCCGCCGATCACCATCACCTTGCCCGCGGCCACTCCCGGCACCCCGCCCAGGAGCATCCCGCGCCCGCCGAGGGGCTTCTCCAGCATGAACGCGCCCGCCTGCGTGGCGATCTTGCCGGCCACCTCGCTCATCGGCGCCAGCAGCGGCAGGCGCCCGTCGCGATCCTCGACGGTCTCGTAGGCGATGCACGTCGCCCCCGAGTCCAGCAGCATCCGCGTCAGCTCGGGATCCGGCGCCAGGTGGAGGTAGGTGAACAGCGTATGGCGAGGCTCGAGCCGCGCGACCTCGACCGGCTGGGGCTCCTTGACCTTCACGATCAGCTCGGATTCGCCGAAGACCGTGTCGGCGTCTGGCACGATCGTGGCGCCCTGCTCGGCGTACTGGTCGTCGCCGATGGCGGAGCCGAGGCCCGCCCCCGACTGGACGAAGATCTCGTGCCCGTGGTCGCTGAGCTCCCGCACCCCGGCGGGGGTCAGCGCGACGCGGTACTCGTCGGTCTTGATCTCGGTGGGGACGCCGACCTTCACTTGGGCACCTCGCTGCGGATGGGGGTGGAAACGATGGTGGAGGAGCTCACACGGCCTCCGGGTGCGGCGGCTGGACGATCTCCCGCCCGCGGAGCGCGAGCCAGAACTCGATGCGGTCACGCGCGGAGCCCAGGTCGCGCCCGGTGAGCTCCTCGATCTTCCGGATCCGGTAGCGCAGCGTGTGGCGGTGGCAGTACAGGCGCCGGGCCGCGGCCTCCCACTGCCCGTTGGACTCGATGAACGCCTCGAGCGAGCGCATCAGCTCTCCACCGTAGTGGCCCTCGCCGTGCTCGATCGGACCCAGCAGCGACTCGCAGAACAGGCGGAGCGCATCGGTGTCCTGCAGGGAGAGCAGAAGCTGGAAGGAGCCGAGGTCGCGGTAGTTGGCCACGGTCTGAGAGCCAGCCCGCGCGGCCGAGCCGTTCCGGGCGCCGTTGGCGACCCCGCCGCCGAGCTCGCGCGCCTCCAGGGCACAGCGGGCCTCGTGGTAGGTCTCGCGGGCGCGCCCGGCGGCGACGGCGCGGCCGGCTCCGGCGGGCGGGCGGGGGCCGAGGCCGTCGCTCGCCCGGGTCACGAGGCGCTCGGCCAGCTCGAAGAGCTCGTCGTCGAGGTAGCCGGGCAGCAGCGCCACGACGAAGCGGCCCGAGACGGCCACGAGACCGCTCACCGCCTCGCTGCGCAGCGCGTCGCCCAGGGCCGCCTCCCAGCGGTCGAGCTCGCGGTCGCCGGGGGCGAGCACGAGGGCACTCACGCGGCCCCCGAGGCCGAAGGGCTCCAGGCGGCGGCCCAGGTCGAGCCCTTCGAGCTCGCCGCTGACGAGGGCGGACAGCACGTCGCCGGCGAGCCGGCGCTCGGTGGAGTCCGCCACGCGCCGGCGCAGCAGCTCGAGCGCGACGACGGTGACCGCCTGGTGGAGGATCAGGCGGTCGATCTCGGCCAGCCCGCCGGTGTCCTTGACGGCGACGAGCCAGGCCTGCGGCACCCCACGGTCCGGCGTGTCGGCGGAGCCGACGGGCAACGCGAGGCCGCGGGAGGCGAAGTCGGGGTGCCCGGGCACGAAGCCGCGGCCCTCCCCGTGCCGGGCGCGGTCGCGCAGCTCCTTGCCGACCGCTCGCACGGCCTCCTCGTCGAGCTCGCGGCGGAACGTGTGCTGGGCCTGCAGCTCGCCGCGCCCGTCGAAGACCAGCGCCGCGCCGCCGATGAGCGTGGCGAGCGCGCCGGCGATCGCGTCGAGGCCGCGTTCGGAGAGCACGATGCGCTGCAGGCGCTCCTGGGCGGCGATCGACCGCTGCAGGAGCGCGTACTGCTCGTTGACCAGCCGCGTGAACGCCCGTTCCGTGATCGCGATGAACGGCAGCTCGTAGGGCACCTCGAAGAGCGGGAAGTCCCGCTCCTTGGCGGCGTCGACCAGCGCCTTGGGCACCTTGGCGTGGCCGAAGCCCGTCCCGAGGCCCAGGCCGGCGAGGCCGTGGTCGTCCAGTGTCGCCACGAAGTCGCGCTGGCGCTTGGGCGTGTCGAGCCCCATCCCGGTCGTGAGCAGCAGCTCGCCTCCGGACAGGAACGGCGTCGGGTCGCGCAGCTCGGAGATGTGCACCCAGCGCACCGGCACGTCGAGGTGGTCCTCGCCGGCGAGCACCCGGACGTCCAGGTCACCGAGGACTTCGCGGACGCTCAGCATCGTCAGGCCTTGTGAACCATGCGGCGCGTGGCCTCCTCGAGCACCGGGCGCAGCACGCTCTCCATCTCCTCGAAGTGCTCGGGGCCCGCGATCAGCGGAGGACTGAGCTGGATCACCGGATCGCCGCGGTCGTCGGCGCGGCAGATGAGCCCGCGGCGGAACAGCTCGCCGCTGAGGAACCCGCGCAGGAGGATCTCGGACTCCTGGTGGTCGAACGACTGCTTGGTATCGCGGTCGCGGACGAGTTCGATCGCGTGGAAGTAGCCGGCGCCGCGGACGTCGCCGACGATCTCGATGTCGCGCAGGGACTCGAGCATCGCGCGGAAGCCGGCCTCGTGCTCGCGCACGTTCTCCAGCACGCCCTCGTGCTCGAGGACGTCGATGTTGGCCAGCGCGACGGCGGCGGCGACGGGGTGCCCGGCGAACGTGAAGCCGTGCGCGAAGGAGGTCGAGCCCTGCAGGAACGGCTCCATCATGCGGTCGGAGGCGATCATCGCCCCCATCGGGGCGTAGGCCGACGTGATGCCCTTGGCCGTCGTGATGATGTCGGGCTGGTAGTCGTAGCGCTGGGCGCCGAACCACTCGCCGAGGCGCCCCCACGAGCAGATGACCTCGTCCGAGATCATCACGATGTCGTGCTCGTCGCAGATCTCGCGGACGCGCTGGAAGTAGCCCTCCGGCGGGGTGAAGCAGCCGCCGGCATTCTGGACGGGCTCCAGGATGACGGCCCCCACCGTGTCGGGGCCCTCGAACTCGATGCACTCGAGCACGGCCTCGGCGAGATTCTCGGCCCCGTACCCGGGCGCCAGGCGATAGAGGTTCGTGTTGGCCACGTGGCACCCGCCCGGCGTCAAGGGCTCGAACGGCTGACGCAGATCGGTGACGCCGGTCGCGGACAGCGCGCCGAGCGTGGTGCCGTGGTAGGCGACCTTGCGGGCGATGACCTTCGTCTTGTTCGGGTGACCGGTCAGCTTGTGGTACTGACGGACGAGCTTCAGCGCGGACTCGACGGCCTCCCCGCCGCCGGAGGTGAAGAAGACCCGGTTGAGGTCCCCCGGCGCGAGACCCGCGATCCGCGCGGCCAGCTCGATGGCCCGGGGATGGGCGTAGGACCACGTCGGGAAGTAGCCCAGCTCCTTGGCCTGATCGGCGCCCGCCTGGGCGACGTCGGCGCGGCCGTGGCCGATCTGCGTGCAGAACAGGGAGCTCAGGCCGTCGAAGTAACGTTTGCCCTTGTCGTCCCAGACGTAACAGCCTTCGCCGCGCACGATGATGGGGACGTCATGGTCGGCGTAGGCGCCCATGCGGCTGAAGTGCATCCAGAGATGGCGCTTGGCCAGCTCCTGAAGGTCCTCGCGCGTCGATGCATGGTCGGTCGTCGCCATCGGCCTCTCTTCTCCACTTCGTCACGGATTCGTCCGGTTCGTACAACCGTAGTGGAACGGTGACGGCCCTGGCAATACCAGGGCGCCGGAACGGCCAAGAATGATTGGCCGGATTGGCACAGTCCCCGGCCGGCGACGGCCCGGACGTGGTGCCCGGCGCGCTGCCGGGGGGGCCGCTGGGCGCGGTTACGCCGCGGCGGCTGCGCGCGCCGAGCGGACCGGCGCGGGGGTGAGCGCCGAGGCGACGATCACGAGGACGAACGCGATGCCCTGGAGCACGATGCCGAACGCGTCGCCGGGCATCGGGTCGCCGAAGACGATGATGCCGCCCGCGATCGTCGAGATGTTGGCCGCGGTGCCGGTGATGGCGATGACCGAGACGGCGTCGCCGTCCTGCAGGCTGCGGGCCGAGGCGTAGAAGGCGGCGGCGGAGCCGACGGCCGCCACCAACAGCCAGGGGCTGACCAGCCCGAGGACGCCGCCGGAGCCGACGACGCCCGTGAGCCCCTTCACCGCGACGTTGCAGACACCGAACAGGACGCCGGAGGCGGCGGCGAGCATGACGCCATGGTGCTCGGCGGGCGCGCCGGCGCGCGGACCGAGGATGAGCAGCGCGCCGATGCCGAACAGCCCGGCCTCGAAGGCGATCATCGCCGCGAGGGAGAAGGTGGAGTGCGAGCTGCCCGGCGTCGGCATCGTGACGCCGAGGAGGATGAGCCCGATCGCGGTGAGGGCCAGGCCCCACCACTGGCGCCGGCCGACGTCGAACCCGAACAGCCGGTCCGCCATGACGGCGATGAGCACGACGCCGCCGGAGAGCACGACCTGGACGACCGACAGCGGCGCCAGCGAGACGGCCGCGACGTGGAACATCCAGCCACCTGCGCCGATCCCCATGCCGATCGCGAACCACTTCGAGCCCCAGAGGCCCTTGGCCGTCGCGAGCGGGTGGCGGACGTCGACGGGGGGTGCCTCACACGCGCCGCGGTGCTTGTAGAAGAACCCGAGGTTCGTCAGGAAGGCGCAGAAGAGCGCGAGGAGGATGCCGAGATGCAGGGTCATTTAGGCGAAGATCACGGGCATGACGGCGGGGGCACAATCGAGAAGCCGACGGTCCCCCCGGTCATCGGCACCCTGCAACACCCGCTTGAGCCAGCCGCGAACGGAGAGGGTAGCGGAGCCCGCCGCCGCTCGCGCCGACCGAGGTACCGCATGTCGAAACCGCCGCACACAGGCGACAAACCACTGCTCTTCGTTGACATCGACGGCGTGATCTCGCTGTTCGGGTTCGAATCGGACAGGCGTCCAGCGGGACGCTGGGTGAACGTCGACGGCATGCTCCATTTCCTTTCGGCCGCGGCCGGCGAGCACCTTCCCCGCCTCGCCGAGAGCTACGACCTCGTCTGGTGCAGCGGCTGGGAGGAGCGTGCCAACGACCACCTCCCGCACGCCCTCGCCCTACCCGGCCCGTTGCCGTTTCTCAGCTTCGCCCGCGCCCCGGGCGACACGGGCGCCCACTGGAAGCTCGACGCCATCGACGCGCACGCGGGTCAACGACCGCTGGCCTGGATCGACGACGCCATCACCGACGCCTGCGAGGCGTGGGCGGCGCGCCGGCGCGCGCCGACGCTGCTCGTTCCCACCGAGCCGCCCACCGGGCTCACCGCCGCCCATGTGGCCACGCTCGAGGACTGGGCGCGGCGGCTGACACACTCGTAGCGTCGCGCAGGCCCTGCGAAGTTCTTACTTCCTGCTAAGGGGCACCTCCTAGCTTCCACGCGATGAGATCCCCCCGGCATCTGTGGTCCGGCCCATGGCGCGAGGAGTCCGAGCAGTCCCGCAGCGAGCGCCCGGAGCGGCCGTCCGCGCCCCAGTCGGAGGCCGAGACCGAGCTCGCGGCCGAGGCGCCCGCTGCTGCTCCCCGCGCGCCGGCGCGGTCACGGCGCCGGCTGTGGGGCGCAGCCGCCGGGCTTGGCGTCGTCGCGCTTGCCGCGGGCGCCTTCGCCCTGGGCAACGGGACCTCGGACCATGTCGCGGGCGCGCCGGTGGCGCTGCCGAGCGTCTCGAGCGCGCCGCTGAAGCCGCGCCCGGGCCAGACGCGCGCCGGCGCGATCTACGCCGCCGCCAGCCCCGCGGTCGTCTCGATCCGCACCGACAGCGGGTCGGGCACCGGCTTCCTCGTGCAGGACGACACCACGGTGGTCACCAACGCGCACGTCGTCGACACCGCCCGTACCGTCACCGTCCGCTTCGGGACCGAGGGCCGCGACATCACCGGCACGGTCCTGGGGAGCGATCCCTCGAGCGACCTGGCCGTGGTCCGGCTGCCCGCGGGCTCCGCCCCCGCCGGCACCAAGCCGCTGCAGCTCGCCGACTCGCGCGGTGCGCGCGTGGGCGACAACGTCGTGGCCATCGGCAACCCGTTCGGGCTGGACCGCACCGCGACGGAGGGCATCGTGTCGGCGCTGGGCCGCCACATCCAGGCACCGAACGGCTTCGGCATCGACGACGCCATCCAGACCGACGCCCCGATCAACCCCGGCAACTCCGGTGGCCCGCTGCTGGACGAC
>JAOPZW010000268.1 GCA_025963905.1 Solirubrobacterales bacterium
CACCGACCAGCGCTTCTGCATGACGCCGCCGTAGAGGACGACGAGTCCTGGCACGCTCATCAGGCCGACGAGCGTCGCGGCGGTCATCTGCCAGGCGTTGTCGCCCGGGTTCAGCCATGTGGGGTACGCCGACCACATCCGCGTCGTTCCTCCTGTCGTGTGAAGAGGCGCCTGAGCCTGCCGCGCCAGGGTCCTCGCCCGGTATCGACGTATGGCCAAACCGCGGGTCCGCCGATCGGCCTGACGGTCCAAGCCGGGCCTGCTCGAGCCGGGCGTAGACTCGGCCGATGCCGCTGGAGGGCCACTGGCAGCGCCAGCACACGTCGCTGCGCTCCGCGACGAGGCGCGAGCGCCGGGTCCTGCTGCTCGTCCTCGGGATCCTCACGGCCGCCCTGATCGCGATCGTCGTGGCGGCGTCGTGGCGCGGCGCGGGTGCGAGCACGCCGGGATGCGTCGACGCGACCGTGCCGAGCACCACCGGGGGAGCGAGCATCCACGCCTGTGGCGCCCGGGCGCTCCGCTTCTGCCACAGCGCGGACCCCATCCCCGCCGACGTGCTGGGGGACGTCCGCGCCGCGTGCCGGAAGGCCGGTCTCGGCGGGCGCTGAGTCCTACTCCGTGCGCGTGCGCGCGACGCCCGGCGCGATGCCGGCCGCGACCTCGCGCATGCTCTGGCGGATGATCCCCGCCGCGTCGGGGTCGCCCTTCAGCAACGCCTTCGTCATCGACGCCGCCTGGTTGAAGGTGATGTGGGGCGGCAGCGGCGGGACGTCCGGGTCCACGATCGCCTCGAGCACCACCGGCCGCTCCGCGGCGAATGCCTCGCGCCAGGCCAGCTCGACGTCGGCGGGATCCTCGACGAGGATGCCCTCGAGGTTGAGCAGCTCGGCGTAGCGCGCGTACGGGAAGTACGGCAGCTCCTGCGAGGCCTCGAACTTGGCATCGCCGTGCGTCGCCCGCTGCTCCCAGCTGACGAAGTTGAGCTCGGAGTTGTTGAGGACGAGGACGACGAGTCGCGGGTCGGACCACTCCTCCCAGTGCTGGGCGACCGTGACCAGCTCGCTGTTGCCGTTCATCTGCATCGCACCGTCGCCGACGAGCGCGACGACCGGACGGTCGGGGTGGACGAGCTTCGCCGCGATCGCGTAGGGCACGCCCGAGCCCATGGTGAGCAGGTTGCCTGAGAGCGAGGCGAGCATCCCGGGGCGCAGCCGGACGTCGCGCGCGTACCAGGCCGTCGCCGTGCCGCAGTCGCACGTGACGATCGCGTCGTCGGGCAGCTGGGCGGAGAGCTCCCAGAACACGCGCTGGGGATTGAGCGGCTGGGCCTCGTGCATCGCGCGCGCCTCGACGACCTTCCACCAGTCCTCGACCCACGACTCGACGCGGCGCCGCCAGGCGTCGTCGCGGCGCGTGTCGAGCAGCGGCAGCAGGGCCCGCAGGGTCGCCGCGCTGTCGCCGACGAGGTTGACCTCGGTCGGATACCTCAGGCCGATGAGGCGGCCGTCGATGTCGATCTGGACTCCGCGCGCCTGTCCCTCGGGCGGCAGGAACTCCGAGTAGGGCATGTTCGAGCCGACGATCAGGAGCGTGTCGCACTCCTGCATCAGCTTCCAGCTCGGCCTCGTGCCGAGCAGGCCGATCGCTCCCGTGACCCAGCGCTCGTCGTCGGGGAGCACCGCCTTGCCGAGGAGCGCCTTTGCCACGCCGGCACCGAGGCGCCTGGCGACGGCGCTCACCTCGTCGGTCGCGTGCAGTGCGCCCTGGCCGACGAGCATCGCCGGCCGGCGGCCGGCGTTGAGCAGGTCGGCCGCCCGGTGCAGGTCGGCCTCGTCGGGGATGACCTTCGGGATCGTGAAGTCGGCGCTCGGCCGTGGCCTGGCTCGCCCCTGCGACGAGGCGGCCCCGATCTCGGCCTCCTGAAGGTCGTTGGGCACGATGAGACAGGTGACCGTGCGGTCGGCCAGCGCTATCCGAGCGGCGCGGTCGACCAGGTGCAACATCTGCGCCGGGTGCATCGCCGTCTGCACGTACTCGTGCGCGACGTCCTTGAACAGGGTGCCGAGGTCGACCTCCTGGCCGTAGGCGGAGCCCAGCACGGACCGGGGCTGCTGGCCCGCAATCGCGAGCACCGGCTGGTGATCGAGCCTCGCGTCGTAGAGCCCGTTGAGCGCATGGATCGCACCGGGACCCGACGTGACCAGGCAGACGCCGAGGCCGCCGCCGAACTTCGCGTGCGCGCACGCCATCAGCGCCGCGTTCTCCTCGTGGCGGGCCTGGACGAACTCGAAGCGGTCACCGGCTCGCCGCAGCGCGCTCATGAAGCCGTTGATGCCATCGCCGGGATATCCGTACAGCCGGCGAACGCCCCAGGCGCCGAGCCGGTCGATCACGAAGTCCGCGACGTTCTGCGCCATCGTTGCTGCGCTCCTGACCTTGCGGGCCCTTTCGTCACTGCGGTATGCCGCCGGCCCGCGACGACAAGCGCGGCGGCGGTCGCCGCGGCTTGCGGGGGGCATCGGCCGGTCTGACGACAACCACGACAGAGGCCTGAGCGCGCCAACTCCATGACCCCCACCTTTCGACTGGGCCGCGTCGCCGGCATCGAGGTCGGTGCGAACTGGAGCTGGCTGCTGGTCGTTGCGCTCATCGTCTGGTCGCTCGCGGCAGGCGTCTTTCCTGACAGCAACCCGGGCCTGAGCGACGGCACCTACCTGGCGATGGCGGTCGTCTCGGCGCTGCTGTTCTTCCTGTCCCTGTTCCTGCACGAGCTCGGGCACGCCCTGCAGGCACAGCGCGAGGGGGTGGCGATCGACGGCATCACGTTGTGGGTCTTCGGGGGCGTCGCGCGGTTCCGCGGGGAGATCCCCAGCGCCCGCGCCGAACTGCGCATCGCCGCGGCCGGACCGGCCGTGTCTCTGGTCATCGGTGCGGTATGCCTCGGCCTCGCGATCCTGGTGCCGCTCCCGTCGGCGGTCGACGGCTGCGCTGTTGTGGCGGGCCACCGGCGATCGAAGAGCGGCGACCCGCGTCGCAGCGGCGGCCGGGCAGGGCTTCGGGATCATCTTGATCGTCCCCGGCTTCTTCGTCGCCGCTTTTGGGGGAGCGTTCGGCGGCCTGTGGCTCGCCTTCATCGGGTTCTTCCTGTTGAGCGCGGCCGAGGCTGAGGTGAACATGGCCGAAGCGCGCATGGCCATGACGGGCGTCCGCGTCGACGCCGGCATGAGCCTGCAGCGGTTCATCGACGAGATCTTCTTCGCGCACCGGCACACCGCGTACCCCGTCGTCATGGACGGCGAGACCGTCGGACTGATCTCGTTCCGGGACGCTCTGCCCGTGCCACGGGACCAGTGGCCGCGGGTCCTCGTACGCGAACGGACGCGCCCTCGCGACGAGGTCCTCGTCGTCGACGCCGCCCGCGATCTCGCCGAGTCCCCGAGCTGGCGCAGCACGCGCTGCACCGAGCGCTCGTGCTGGTCGGCGGCCGCGCAACCGGCCTGCTCTCGATGACCGACGTCGGGCGCGTCCTCGAGGTGCTCACCGCCGGCCGCGCCGCGACGACGCTCGCCGCAGAGCGCGAGAAGCGGTTCACCGGAGCGGGACGGCCGGCGCTCCCGCGCTCCTGACGGCACCGCCGCGCGGCGCGGCGCGGGCCGCGCATCCCAGGCCCCCGCCCCCCTCCTACCCAGCTCCCAGCTCGTCCCCGACGCGCACGGTGCCCGCCTGCGTCACGAGGGCTCCGATCGCCAGGCAGGCGTCGCGCTCGCGGGCGATCGTGCGCAGCACGTCGAGATCGCGTTCGATGCCGCCGGGCTGCGGGCGAGTCGTCATGACGCAGCGCTCCATCCGCATGCTCACGTCCAGCACGGCGCCGCCGAGTGTGACCTCCGAGCCGACGAGCGCATCCTCTCCTTGGCCGTCGAGCAGCACGTTGGACCGGAACCGACGGCGATCCCACGCTCCGATGGTGCCGGTCGAAACCAGCGAAACCCGCGCGCGCGACGAGTCGTGGAAGGCGCCCGCGGCTCCGACGAAGGGCCTCCACTTGCTCGTCGCCTCGCGCTCGAAGTCGGCCGGGTTCTCGTAGCGCCGGGCGACTTCGGCGGCGGCCGCGCAGCGTCACGGGCCGTCCGAGCCACGCCGAGAGCGCAGCGTCGTCGGTGGCCACCGAGCCGTCGGGCAGCGTGATCTCCGCCCCGCCGTCGTCCAGCAGCCGCGCCGTGGCGAACAGCAGCTCCGGCACGCGCCGGCCGGTGAGCCCGAAGCCGGTCTCGACGTCGTAGATCGCGAACCGGCGATCGCCTTCGAGCCCCTCGGGTGACACGTCCGCGGACTCGAGCCGCTCACCCTGAAGCGACTTGACCGGATACCTCCAGAGCTCGGCGACGCGCATGCGTCTCCAACGTAGCGCGCACCGGGGCTCGGTGAAGCGGTCGGGCTCAACGGCGCC
>JAOPZW010000305.1 GCA_025963905.1 Solirubrobacterales bacterium
GGGGCCCCCCGCCGGTCGCCGCGCGGCACCCCGCGGCGCGCGGGCAGGGACGGACCGCTCGGCGGGCCGGGCACGTACTCGACCGTGGGCGGGCGCCCGCGCGGCTGCGGGTAGAGCGTCATCAGCTTGCGCTCGGGCTCGGGCACGCCCACACGCGTCGGCAGGCCCAGCGCCTGGAGCTCCGCGGCCTGGAGCGGGTGGTCGTGCGTGAACACGCCGGTCGCAAGGATCCGCGCCACGTCCTTCGCGCGATCGGGGGCCATGTGGCGCTCGAGCAGCCGCCGCGTGAACCCCTCCACCTGCACGATGGCCTTGCGCCCGACGTCGGCCAGGATCAGCGTCTGGTCATCATGGTCGCCGGGGCGCTCGGCGACGGCGACGAGCGACGCCGCCGGGCCCTGGTTGAGCTGCGGGTCGACCGGCCCGAGGGAGGAGTGCGCGTCGACCACGATCTCGTCGCACGCCAGCGCGATGAGCGTTCCGCCGCTCATCGCGTAGTGTGGGACGACCGCGGTCACCGGGGCGTCGTGATCAGCCAGCGCGGAGGCGATCTGGCGCGCCGCGACGACCAGCCCGCCGGGGGTGTGCAGGATGATCTCGATCGGCTGCCCGGACGGCGTGTCGTGGATCGCCCGCAGGATTCCCTCCGCGTCGTCGATGTCGATGTAGCGGACGATCGGGAAGCCGAGCAGGCTCATCGACTCCTGGCGGTGGATCAGGGTGATCACTGTGGAGCCGCGCTCGCGCGAGATCGCCGCCAGCGCGCGGCGGCGCGCCAGGAGCAGCATCTGCCGCTGCACCGACGGCTGGAGCGAGGCCAGGATGAAGAACAGCCACAGCAGGCTCAGAGGGTCCATAGCGACAGAGAAGTAGATCGCGCGCCGCCGCGGGCAAGCCCTGCTGCCCGCTTCTCATCCAGGCTCGACCAGCCCGTAGTCGCCGTCGTGGCGAAGGTAGATCACCTTTCCGCGGCCGTCGGCCGCGTCGATGAAGTACACGAAGCGGTGGTTGGCCAGGTCCATCTCCTCGCGCGCCTCGGACAGCGTCCGGGGGCGGTCGTAGCGGCTGGGTCGCGCGACGACGACGTCGTTCTCGTCGGCGAGCGCGCTCCCCGGCGGGTAGAGGAGGCCGATCCGGCCGTCGTCGCGCCGGTGGACGACCACGTCCTCGCCGGTGCGCACATGGCGGAAGAGGAAGAACTCGACGTCGGTGTCCAGCAGCTCGGCGGCGGCTTCGAGCGTCGACAGCGGCACGTCCAGGTAGGGGCGCCGGTGGACGATCTCGCGCCCCTCGGGCGGCTTGAGCTGCGTCTCGGGCCGGTAGCGCACCTCCGGGCCGAGCGCGGCGAGCGCGTCCCCGATCACCCGCGGCTCGTTGCGCAGCGCCACCTCGGCGCCGACCATGCGGCGCACCTGGCGGCGCAGGCGGTCGGCGACCGCCTCGGCCGCCTCGCCCGAGCTGCGCCCGGTCGTGTGGGCCGCGACCAGCCGGCCGTTCAAGCTCACGCTCGCGTCGGCGACGTAGCCGCGGTCGGCGGTCGGCTTGACGCGGCGCAGCGTCAGCCGCGCGCTGAGGACGGGCTCGTCGACGTAGTCGTCCAGCGTGGCGAGCCGGCGGCGCGCCGCGTCCACCTCGCTGCGCGGGATGTCTCTGTCAGCGTGGGTCTCGACGTCGATCACCGTGCAGCGGGAAGTAGGCCCCGCGCCCCTGCGCGCAAGGAAGAGCCGCGCCGTGGCGGGCGTCACGCGGGGACGTAGGCGAACGCGTCGGGGTTCGGGCCGGTCCGGCCGGCCTCGCCCCGGTCGAGCGCGGCGATCGTCTCGACGTCGTCGGGCTCGAGCCGGAAGTCGAACAGCTCGAAGTTCTCCTTGATCCGCGCGGGGGTCGTCGACTTCGGGAAGACGATGCTGCCGCGCTGGATGTGCCAGCGCAGGACCACCTGTGCCGGTGACCGGTCGAGCCTGTCGGCGATGGCGGTGATCGCCGGATCGTCCAGGACCTCGCCCTGCGCGATCGGCGACCACGCCTGGGTCGCGATGCCGTGCGCCTCGCCGTACGCGCGGACCTCCTCGTTGAGGAGGTAGGGGTGCAGCTCGATCTGGTTCACGGCCGGCACCACGTCGGTCTCGGCTGCGAGGCGCCGGAGATGGTCGACCTGGAAGTTCGAGACGCCGATGGAGCGGGCGCGACCGTCCCGCTGGAACTCCTCCAGCGTCTTCCACGTCGACACGTAGTCGCCGTCGTAGAGCGTCGGCAGGGGCCAGTGGATGAGGAAGAGGTCGACATAGTCGAAGCCCAGGTCGCTCAGCGACCGGTCGAACGCCCGGCGCGCGTCGTCCGGGCGGTGGAAGCCGTTGTTGAGCTTGCTGGTGACGAAGACCTCGGACCGGTCGAGGCCGGAGCCGCGGACGGCCTCGCCGACCTCCTTCTCGTTGCCGTACATCTCCGCCGTGTCGATGTGCCGGTAGCCCACGTCCAGGGCGCGACTCACGGCCTCCACGGTCTCCGCCGGATCGATCTGGAAGACGCCGAAGCCGAGCTGCGGGATCGTGCGCCCGTCGTTGAGGTCGATCGTGGGAACGGCGTTCATGCGTTCTGTGCTCCTTCGTTGGCGAGCCGTGTCCGGCGGGTTGAGAGACGGGTGCGCCGCCGGCACTCGGGCATGACGGGGTCGGTGGCGAGCGCGCCCACGAGGGAGCGGCGCATCTGGCTCTGGCTGAAAACGTAGGCGATGGTGAACATGGAGGTCAGTCTGAACGCCGAGCGCCATAGCGTCCAATCATGGTTTTAGCAGTTCGATAACCTGACGCTATGGATCCCCGGCGGGTGCTCACCTTCCGCGCGGTCGCCCACCAGCGGTCGTTCTCCCGCGCCGCCCGCGAGCTCGCGCTGTCGCAGCCGGCGGTCTCCAACCAGGTGGCTGCGCTGGAACGCGAGATCGGCGTCCGGCTCCTCGAGCGCGAGCCGGGCGGCCTCCGGCTCAGCCGGGAGGGCGAGATCCTGCTCGAGCACGCCGATGCCATCGCCGAGCGCCTCCAGCTGGCCGACGCCCAGCTGGCCGCCTCCGCAACGGGCCGGCGCGCGCGGCTGCGCATCGGGGCGTTCCCCACCGCCCTGGCCGGGTTCGTCCCGGCCGCCGTCGCGCGCGTACGCCTCCGATACCCCGACACCAGGATCGCCGTCGACGAGGGAACGGAGGACCTGCCCGCGCGCGTGCGGTCCGGTGAGCTGCACCTCGCGCTCGCCTTCCAGGACACCGCTCGCCCGCGGCACGAGCCACCCGGGGTCGAACGCCGCGACCTCTTTCGCGAGCGGTTCATGGTCGCGCTCGCTCCGGACCATCGCCTGGCCGACCGCTCCGTGGTGGATCTCGCCGACCTCAGCGACGACGACTGGACCGCCGCGTTGACCGACGGGTTGATCGTCAGTGCCTGCCGGGCCGCCGGCTTCGAGCCCAACCTCGTGTCGATCACGCACGATCAGCTCGCCATCCGCGCCCTGATCGCCCGGGGCCTGGCCGTGACCCTCGCCCCCCAGCTGCTCGCCGAGGCGTTCCAGGAGCTTGCCCTCCGCCCCATCGCGGGGACCGGCCCCACGCGCGACGTCTACGCCCTCCTGCCACCCGGTGGCCGGCACCCGCTCGTGGCACCCACCCTCGAGGCGTTCGACGCGATCGCAGCGGAGTTGAACGGATAGTTCGCTAAACTCATTAGCAGTGCGAACCATCTCGTCCGTCCCGCCGACCATTCCCGCCCTCACCGACCGCCTGCGCGTCGTGCTGGCGCGGACGGCGCGGCGGCTGCGCCAGGAAGCGGGAGCCGACCTCGCCCCCACCCTGATCGCGGCGCTCGGCACCGTCGAGCGCCACGGGCCGCTGACCCCGAGCCGCCTCGCCGAGCACGAGCGCATCCAGCGACCGACCGCCACGCGCCTGATCGCCAAGCTCGAGGAGCAGGGGCTGATCGCGCGTACTGCGGCCCCGGGGGACGCCCGCTCGTGCGTCCTGTCGATCACCGACGAGGGCACGGCGCTGCTCGTCCACATCCGCACGCGCAAGGACGCCTTCCTCGCGCGGCGCCTGCGCGCGCTTCCGGCCGAGGACCGGGCGACGCTGGCCCGCGCGGCGGACCTGCTCGAAGCGCTGCTCCAGGACGGTGAGCGGTCCTGACGGTCGCTCTGCGACGCTCCCTGAGCTCCCTCGCGGTCCCGAACTACCGGCGCTACTTCGCCGGCCAGGTGGTCTCCATCAGCGGTACGTGGATGCAGACCGTCGCCGAGATGTGGCTGCTGGTCCACCTCACCGGCAGCGGTTTCGGCGTCGGCGTCGCCGCGGGCCTCCAGTTCCTCCCGATCCTGCTGCTCGGCGCGCTGGGCGGCGTGCTCGCCGACCGCCACGACCGCCGGCGCCTGCTGATGCTGACGCAGAGCCTGATGGCGATCCCCGCGCTGACGCTCTGGCTGCTGACCGCAACCGGCGCCGTGCAGCTCTGGATGGTCTACGCCCTCATCCTCGTTCGCGGCACCGTCCTCGCCGTCGACAACCCGGCACGCCAGAGCTTCGTCTCCGAGATGGTCGGCCCCGAGCTCGTGGTCAACGCCGTCTCGCTCAACAGCGTGATCGTCCACACCGCGCGCATCGTCGGTCCCGCTCTGGCGGGCTTGACCATCGCGCTCGCCGGCGTCTCGATCTGCTTCGGCGTCAACGCCCTCTCCTTCGCCGCGATGTTCCTCGCGCTGCGCGGGATGGATCCCGCCGCGCTCTACCGCGACGCGCGCGCCGAGCGCGCCTGCGGACAGGTGCGCGCCGCCGTGCGTGAGGTGCTGCGCCGGCCCGAGCTGCGGATCCCGCTCGGCATGATGGTCGTCGTCGGCACGCTGGCCTTCAACTTCCAGGTGCTGCTGCCGCTGCTGGCGCGCTTCACCTGGCACGGCACCGCCTCGACCTACGCGCTGCTGACGAGCGCCATGGGCATCGGCTCGGTCGCCGGCGCGCTGGCCTCGGGAGCGCGCGGCCGGACCGGACCGCAGCTGCTGACCGGCGCGGCCGCGCTCTTCGGGATCGCCCAGCTGCTCGCGGCCCTCGCCCCCACCCTCGAGTGGCAGATCGCCGCGCTGGTCCCGCTCGGGATGGCGAGCGTCACGTTCGCCGCCGGCGTCAACTCCTCGCTGCAGCTCGCCGCCGGACCGGCGCTCCGCGGCCGCGTGATGGCCCTGTACTCGGTGGTCTTCCTCGGCTCGACCCCGATCGGCGCCCCGCTGATCGGCTGGCTGGCCGGCGCCGCCGGGCCGCGCGCCGGGCTCATGCTCGGGGGCGCCGCCGCCCTGCTGGCGGCCCTCGGCGCCCGCATCGCGTTCGCACGCGCCGACGCGTGGCCGTGGGTCGCCCGGCGCCTGCGCGGCGCGGAGGCGCTGGCCGAGTAGCGATCGGGCTCTCGACGGCCGGCGGGGACGCTGACGCGTCGCCACCGGCCGTCAGCCGCGCCCCCTACGCCGGCGTGCCGGCCAGCAGGTCCTACGCCGGCGTGCCGGCCAGCAGGTCCTTCACCGCCTCGGTGGTGACGACGTTGCCGCCCATGGTCCAGTCGCCGCCGCCCCCGACCTCCTCGACGACGACCCACGTGACCGGCCGCGCCGGCTCCCCGGCGACGGCGACGAACGCCTCCGTCATCCGCTCGGCGATGTCGGTCCTCTGATCCTGGGACAGCACGCCCCCCATGACCTTGACGTTGATGAACGGCACGACGACCTCCTTGGCTGCTTGACGATGCCGCCATCTCACCGGCCGGGCGTGTGAGCGAGCGTGTGAGGCGTCAGGTGGCCACGGCGGGCGCCAGCAGGCGGTCGAGGGCGGGGTTGTCGATCTCGGAGCCGAGCAGCCGCGCGGCATCGCGTGCGCGCGGGTCGCCCAGCTGCGCGCGATGCACCTGGGCGCGCACGACGAGCTCGCGCATGCCCGTGCGCGCGGCGAGCCGCGCGAGCGCCTCGATCACGGCCTCGGCGTCCGGCGCGCCGATCTCGATCGCGACTCCCGCCAGCGCGTCGAGGATGTGGGCGTGCATCCACTGGTACGGGTCGCCGACGCGCGTCGCGCGAGCGCGCGCGTCCGCGAGCAGAGCGTGCGCCGCCGCGCCGTCCCCGTGAGCGGCGCTGATCAGCGCGCGTACGCGAGCGGCCATGCCCTCCCAGCACGGATCGCCGAGCTGACACGCCAGCCGGAAGGCCCGATCGGTTCGATCCGCCGCCGCCTCGGGCGAGCCGCGCCGCAGGTCCAGCTCGGCGCGCAGGGCCTCGGGCCAGGGCCGGAACGCCGTCCACCGCTCGCGCTCCACGAGCTCGAGGCTCTCGTCGAGCGCGACACCGGCCAGGTCGAGCTCGCCGCGCAGCATGTGCGCGCGCCCCACCAGCGACAGCGACCACGCGGCCTGACGCATCCGGTCGCTGCGCCGCGCCGCGGCAACGGACTGGCCCAGAAGGTCGAGCGCTGCCGCGTAGTAGGCGCGGTCGGAGAGCGCCATGCCGCGCACGCCGAGCACCGCGCAGCGCTCGGCGTCGTCGCGCCCGAGCTCGGTGGCGCGTGCCAGCCAGCGCCCGGCGGAGGCGGTGCGCCCGGCCTGGACGTCGACGTAGCCGAGCTCACGGCACGCGGCGACGGCGACCGCCCGATCGCCATTGTCGTCGGCCAGCACCAGCGCCTCGTGCAGGACCGCGGCGCCCTCCTCGTCACGGCTGCGGACGGCGTGAACGAGCGCGGCGCCGAGCACGCCGAGCGCCCGAGCCCGCAGCCGGCCGTCCCCGCACGCGCGCGCCTCCGCCGCGGCCAGGCGCAAGCAGGCGAGGCCGGGCTCGACGGCGCCGGCGTCGAGCGCCGCCT
>JAOPZW010000306.1 GCA_025963905.1 Solirubrobacterales bacterium
AGCGACGGCAGGCTGGGCGCCTGGACCGGCGGCGTGGGGACCTGGGGCGCCGCCTGCGGAGTGGGCAGCTGGCCGACCGCGCCCGGCGCCGGCGTGTTGACCTGCGGCGTCTGGCGGTCGCCGTTGATGCGGCGCTGGACCGCGCGCGCCTGCGGGTCCATCTTCTGGAACTCGGTGCTGTCGGGGAAGTTGATGCCCGGCTGGTTCGGACCCAGCGCGGCGGCGCACTCGGAGCCGAACGTCTTGGCGCGCGCGACGTCGGCGTACTTGGAGCAGTTGCCGCCGGCGATCAGCGCCAGCTTGAGGATGTGGTTGTTCTGATCGAAGACGTTCGTCGAGAGCGCCTGGTCGTAGACGTACTGCAGGAGCGCCTCCAGGCCCGTGTAGCCCTGGCCGCCCGGGCTGCGCGGGTCCTTCTCGACCGCGTACTTGCGGTCGTCGAGGTGCTGGAGCACGATCGCCAGGTTCTTGGCGAGCTCCGGCGTGCCCTGGGAGAAGCGGTTGAGCTCGTTCACGGTGGGCACCGCCGCCTGCAGCGCGCGGTCGCCGGTCGCCGACGCCTTGCCCAGCGACCGGATCGCGGGGCGCGACGCGTCGCTGAACGGGGCCAGGCGGTTGAAGAACGTCGTGAGGTCCTTGGAGGAGGCGTCGAGGTTGCGCAGCGCCGGGGTCTGCTGGTCCGCGACGTCGCCGAGCGACTTCATCGCGGGCTGCAGCTGGGCCAGGAAGCCCGGCAGGCGCTTGAAGCCCGCCGCGATGTCGTTGCGCCGCTGCGCCGACGCGGTTGCCGTGTTGCGCGCCTGCACGACGAAGCGCCCGACGTCCTTGCGGTTGTTGTTCAGGTCGCCGATGACCCGGTCGGCGTTCACTGCCAGATCGCCGAGGATCTGGTTCTGGCGGGCCAGGATCGCCAGCGTCTTGTCCGTCTCGCGCAGGGCCGGGCTCGCCCGGCGCACGGCGGCGTTGAGGCTGTCCGCGTTGCCCGCGACGCCGGCCCCGAGGCTCGACAGGATGATGCTCAGGCGCTCGTTGTAGGGCCGGCGGAGGATGTTGTTGACGAGGTCCGGCGCGACCGTGGAGCCGGTGTGCGTGACCGGGATCGTCGCGCCCGGCTTGAGCTCGGTCGTGGCCGTGCCGGGGAGGCAGTCGACGTAGTACTCGCCGATCAGGGACTGCGGGCGCGACTCGCAATGGACGTCGGTGCGCAGAGAGCCGAAGCCATTCTGGGTGACCTTGAAGCCGATCAGCGCGTGCTTCGTGCGCTGGTCGAGCTTGATGTCGGTGATCGTGCCGGCCCGCACGCCGGCGATCTTCAGATCGCCGCCCTGGATCAGCCCGAAGGCGTTGTCGAACTCGACCCAGTACTTGCCCTTCTCGGGGCCGTGGCCGGCGCCCGTCGACAGCACGACGAACGCTCCGATCGCGGCAAGGACGGCGGCGATGCCCAGTGCGCGCCTCATCGGCCCAGCGGCCCCTGGCTCGCATCACACGGGAAGTCCGGCGTCGGCTTCCACAGCGCGCCGCGCTCGAGGGAGCCCGGGCAGCGGGCGCGCTGGTTCAGCGACAGGTTCTTCTTGTAGGCCGCCTGCTGTGCGAGCGGGTCCAGCAGCGGGGCCAGGACGCCGTTGACGTTGGCGAACAGGTTGACGTTGGGCGCCGCGCGGCTGGCGCCGCCCAGCGCGTCGTAGATGCCCGAATGGCTGAAGTCGTCGAACCAGCCGGTGAGCTCCGGCGCGTAGGGGCGGGCGGTGGCCAGCTCGGGGGCGCCCTGCGCCAGCGCCCGCGTGGTCGCCGGCAGCGCGCCCTCGCGGTTCTTGCCGTTGCGCTGGGCGCCGGCGACCGCGATGTCCCGCACCGGGACGGACGAGTTCATCAGGTCGATGAGGTCGTTGGCGCTGCCCGGCGAGCGCACCAGCCGCGACAGGTCGGCGAGCGTCGGGCGCGCGTTGCGGGCCAGCGGACGCAGCTCGGCCAGGAAGGGGCGCAGCTTGCGCGCCACGGGCTTCGACTCGTTCACGAGCGGCTCGAGGTCGTTCAGCGTCGCGCGCAGGTTGACGAACGTGGTGTTCGCGCGGCGCATGAAGCCGGGGAACTGGCCGATCGCGTCCGACAGGGACTGCTGCTTGCGCCCGATCGCCCCCGTCGTGGTCGCCAGGTTGTCGACGAGCCCCGCGAGGTCGTTGCGGCGCTGGGCGACGTCGGTGACGAGCTTCGAGGACGAGGTGATGAAGCGCTCGAGCAGCGGCGTGTCGGCGTTGAGCTCGCTGAACAGGCGGCTCGAGGACGCCAGCGCGGGGTTGAGGTACGCCCATCCGGCGTTGGCCTGCTGTCCGCGCCCGGCGTAGGAGCCGGCGTAGCCGCGGATGACGCCGCTGAGCGCCTGGCGCGTCTTGGGGTCGAAGGTGTTGAACAGCTGGTCGAGGTCGACCGCCGTCGTGGTGTTGGACTGGTCGATCACCCCGCCGTCGGGGATCGTCGCCTGGCTCGTGCCGGGCGGCATGCGCAGGTCGACATAGCGGTTGGCGACGCCCGACAGCGACGCCTGGCGCACGACGGCCTGGGTGCCGCGGCGCAGCGGCGTGTAGGTACCGTCCCGGATCTGCATCGTGACCTCGGCCTGGCCGTCGGGCGTGAGCTCGATGTCCGTGACCGAGCCGACCGCCACCCCGGAGACCTGCACGTTGTTGCCCTTGACGAGCTGGCTGGCGTTCTGGAAGCGCGCCTTGACGGTGTAGTCGCCACTGCCCGAGCCCAGCAGGACGGCGACGACCAGCGCGACCGCCACCATGAAGGCGGCGACCGCGACGACCCTCCCGACCAGCCTCGAGTTGCGCAACGCGTCTCTCTCTCCGGTGGACCCAAGATCGGCCCCGGGTCTCCGGCCCGGAGCGTCTTCACACGCTGGAACGTCGGGAGCGCGAAAAACTGGCGGCTAAGAGATGGGGCTGAAGCGGCGTCGTTCGCTGGGACGGGCGCAATGGCGCTCTAGTTTTCGCACCGGCGGGTAGCCGCTCACCGATGCCCAGCAACGCGGCCCTCCTCGACACCCTGTTCGCCAACGCGCCGGTCGGCCTGGCCTTCTGGGACACCGACCTGCGCTTTCGGAGGGTCAACGCCACGCTGGCGGCCATCAACGGGCGCAGCGCGGAGGACCACGTCGGGCGCACGCTCCATGAGGTCGTGCCCGAGCTCGGCGACACCGTCGCGTGCTGGTTCCGCGAGATCCTCGCCACCGGACGGCCGCTCCTCAACGTGGAGGTGAGCGGCGAGACGCCGGCGCGCCCCGGGGTCACCCGCCACTGGCTCGCCAGCTACTACCCCGTCACCGGCCAGGACGGCGAGACGCTCGGCATCGGCGCCGTCGTGCTGGAGGTCACCGCCCAGCGCGCCGCCGAGGAGGAGCGGTTGAAGCTCGCGCGTGAGGCGCTGACCTCCCGCGCCGTCGCCGAGGCCGCCCTCGTCCGCGCCGAGAGCTCGCAGGAGGAGGCGGAGGCGGCGCGCGGCGCGGCCGAGGCGGCGGGCCGGCGCATGGAGTTCCTCGCCGGCGCCAGCGCGCGCATGTCGGCGTCGATGGACTACGAGACGACGCTGCGGGCGGTCGTGCGCGAGGCCGTGCCCGCGATCGCGGACTGGTCTGCGATCACGATGGTCGAGCCGGGGGGCCGCCTGTCGACGCTGGCCGTCGCCCATGCGGTGCCCTCGCTGGAGGCGCTGGCGTGGGAGTTCTCCGAGCGCTATCCCCCGCGCGCCGGCGACGAGGTGGGCGTCCCGCGCGTGCTGCGCACCGGGCGGACGGAGCTCATCGCCGAGATCACCCCCGACGTCCTGGCCGCCATCGCCCACGACGACGAGCACCTGCGCCTGCTGAGCACGCTGGGGCTGCACTCCTCGCTGGTGGTGCCGCTGCGTACGCCGGAGCGCCTGCTGGGCGCGTTCACGCTCATCGCCGCCGAGTCGGGGCGCAGGTTCGACGACGCCGACGTCGCGCTCGCCGAGGCGCTCGCCTCGCGCGCCGCGCTGGCCGTCGAGAACGCCCGCCTGTACACCGAGCGCTCGCACATCGCCCAGACGCTGCAGCGCAGCCTGCTGCCGGACCGCCTGCCGGAGATCCCGGGCATGGAGGTCGCCGCCCACTACCGCGCGGCAGGCGACCAGAACGAGGTCGGCGGCGACTTCTACGACGTCTTCCCCTCCCGTGACGGCGCATGGACGGCGCTCATCGGCGACGTGTCGGGCAAGGGCCCGGAGGCGGCGGCCATCACCTCGCTGAGCCGCCACACGCTGCGCGCGGCCGCCCTGCGCGACGGCACCCCGGTCGAGAACCTGAACCTCCTCAACGACGCGCTGCTGACCCAGGCCGACTCGGGCATGCGCTTCTGCACGGTGCTCTACGCGCGGCTGTGCCCCGGCGCGAACGAGGCGCTGCTGACGCTGAGCAACGGGGGCCACCTCCCCGCGCTGCTCGTGCGCGCCGGCGGCGCGGTGGAGGAGATCGCCATCCCCGGGACGCTCGTCGGGGCGCTGCGCGAGCCGCGCTTCGAGGAGCGCGACGTGCGCCTGGGGCCGGGCGAGCTGCTGCTGCTGTACACCGACGGCGTGGTCGAGCTGCGGGGCGAGGACGCGACCGCTGGTGAGCGTCGCCTGCGCGAGGTCCTCGCCACCCACGCCGGTAAGCCGATCGCGACGGTGGTCGAGGCCGTGGCGCGCATGGCGGTCGAACGGCAGGGCGGCGAGCCCCGCGACGACATCGCCATCCTGGCGCTGCGCACGGCGCCCTGACCCCCCCGCCGTACAATCGGGGGATGGACGACGCCGCCCGCGAGGCCCGGATCGCCCGCAACGAGAGCCGCTTCCGCGAGATCAACGAGCAGCTCGAGGCCGATCTGCGCCGCCTGCCCGGCGATCCCGAGATGGTCTCGTTCGTGTGCGAGTGCGGCAACCGCGCTTGCGCGGACCTCGTCCAGATGACCTTCGAGGAGTACGAGGGCGTGCGCAGCAACTCGCACACCTTCGTCGTCGTCCCCGGTCACGAGATGCCCGAGGTCGAGGAGGTCGTCCAGCGTACGGTGCGCTTCCACGTCGTCGCCAAGGTCGAGCGGACCCAGCGCATCGTGGAGACGACCGACCCGCGCCCGTAG
>JAOPZW010000369.1 GCA_025963905.1 Solirubrobacterales bacterium
GCGCTCGACGTCGAGGACGTTCCCGCGCGCCTGCTGGTCATCGGGGGCGGCATCATCGGCCTGGAGATGGCCACGGTCTACGACGCGCTCGGCGCCGGCGTGACCGTCGTCGAGATGCTCGACCAGATCATCCCCGGCGCCGACGCCGACATCGTCCGCCCGCTCCACCGCCGCATCAAGGACCGCTATGACGCCGTGCATCTCGGCGTGACGGTCACCGCGGTCGAGGCCGCGGCCGACGGCCTGCACGTGACCTTCGATGGCGGGCCGGAGCCCGCGACGTTCGATCGGATCCTCGTCGCCGTCGGCCGGCGCCCCAACGGCGCCTCGCTGAACGCCGAGGCGGCGGGCGTCGCGGTGGACGAGCGCGGGTTCATCGGCGTCGACGAGCAGATGCGCACGAACGTCGGCCACATCTTCGCCGTCGGCGACATCGTCGGCGAGCCCATGCTCGCGCACAAGGCGTTTCACGAGGCGAAGGTCGCGGCCGAGGTGATCGCCGGCCAGAACGTCGCCTTCGACGCGCGGACGATCCCGTCGGTC
Source organism: Solirubrobacterales bacterium (assembly GCA_025963905.1). Classification (GTDB taxonomy): domain Bacteria; phylum Actinomycetota; class Thermoleophilia; order Solirubrobacterales; family Solirubrobacteraceae; genus JAOPZW01. Next base: position 544 of record JAOPZW010000369.1, read on the forward strand.
GCCTACACCGACCCCGAGGTCGCGTGGACGGGCCTCACCGAGTCGGACGCGGCGGCGCGCGGCATCGAGGTGGAGAAGGCGACCTTCCCGTGGGCGGCCTCGGGTCGCGCGCTGGGCCTCGGCCGCTCCGAGGGCGTCACCAAGCTGCTCGTCGATCCGGACACCCGCCGCGTGCTCGGCGCCGGGATCGTCGGGGTGAACGCCGGGGAGCTCATGGCCGAGCTCGGCCACGCCATCGAGATGGGCGCAGACGCCGAGGACCTCGCGCTGACCATCCACCCCCACCCCACGCTGTCCGAGACGATCGGGCTGGCCGCCGAGGCCGCGACGGGCACCATCACCGACCTGTACCTGCCCAAGCGGGCGGCCCGGCGGTCGAAGGCGTCGGCTCTCAGCAGCTGATCAGCCACGGCTTAGGTGGCGCTCAGGAGCGGGCCCTGCAATACGGGCATGCGCTCCACCACATCGCCCGGCCCGACCTCGCACACCGGACCTGTCCGCTACGTCGGGGTGCGCGATGCAACGGGTTCGCACGTCTGGGTCGAGCGGGACGGGACCCGCAGCGCGATCGCCACGGACGACGAGCGCGCCATGCCGCTCGCCTGGTCGCTCACCGGCCCCGGCGCTTCGACCCTCGCGTGGCTCGTGCTGCGCGACGCGACGGGGAGCCCGGCCCTCGCGGGGCGCTTCTACCGGCGCATGACGTTCGACGTCATCGCCCGGCTTCCGGCGCAGCGCTTCGAGATGACCGGCGAAGACGTCCTGCGCTGGCTCGAAGGCCTGGACGGCTAGCGATCAGGCCTGCGCGAGGTCGCGCTCGGCGTCGATGCCGTGGCGGCGGCCGAGCTCGACGAGCTCCGGCTCCAGCGGCCAGCGGTCGGCCACGACGGGACCGTCGTAGCCCGGTGCGGCGCCCTTGAGCGCCATCGAGCCGGTGTTGTCGCCGAGGCGGCGCAGCTCGGCGACCTCCTCGGGGCTCAGCACCGGCGCCGCCGTGACGGCGGCCAGCTCGGCGCGCTTGTCCTCGATCGGCTTGGCGTTCTCCCCCGTCTCCTGGATCAGCGTCGGGGCGACGCAGGCGACGGCCTCGTGGGCGAGGTTCCACCGGCAGGCGAGCTGCAGCATCGTGAGGCGGTGGCGCTCGGCGATGGGCCGCATCGGCGCCAGGCGCTCGAGCCCGGCGGCGACCCAGCCCTCGGGGCGGAAGCTGCGGTGGTCGAACTTGCGAAAGCCGGTCTCGGCGCTCACGTCGTCCCAGAACAGCCCGCCGTAGTCGACGACGCGCGTGATGACGCGGACGTCGCGCGCGGCGGCGGCGTCGAGCACGAGCTCGCCCGGCCAGGGCTCCAGCGGGTTGAGGATGACCATCGCCCAGTCGATGCGATCGCCGAAGCGCTCCAGCGACTCGAGCAGGTCCAGCGTGAAGCCGTTGGCGGGCCCCGGGGCGACGCCGATCAGGTCGGTCAGGCCGGCGTCGCGCAGCGCCGCCATCCCGTCCCACACCGCCTCGCTCGTGTAGCCCGTGCGGTCGGGGTTGTGCAGCAGCAGGAGGTCGAAGCGGTCCAGGCCGCACCGCTCCAGCGAGCGCTCGGTCGCCATCCGCAGGTAGCCGGCGTAGTCCGCCGGCCCGCGCAGCCGCGGGTCGGTGAAGCGCGGGTAGCCCTTCGCGCCCGCGCGCTCGCCCTCGTAGAAGTCGTGCCCGACGGCGCCGACGGCGACGAACTCGTCCCGGTCGAGCCCGGCGAGCGCGCGGCCGAGCATGACGTCGGCCTCCCCCGCGCCGTAGGCGTCCGCCGTCATGACGGTGTCGATGCCGTTCCCGGGGCGCAGAAGCGAAACGAGGCGATCGTCGTCGAGCGGCTCGCCGAAGTGCATGAAGCGCCCGCCGCTCCAGGTGCCGATCGCGGTCGTGGTGGGGTGAGGCATACCCCCGATGCTAGATGAGCCGCGCCGCCATCCTATGATCAACGGCGTGGTCCAGCGGACATTCGGATACGGCGTCTGCGCCGACTGCGGCGTCGCGGTTCAGCGCTTCCTGCTCGACCGCCAGGTCCATGCCTGCGATCCCAAGCGCTATGCCGCGCATCAGGCGCGCAAGCTCCACTGGCGCCGGGCCGGCTTCGAGGACGCGTTCGCCGGCTGGCTCGGAACGCGCGCAGGCCGGTTCGCCCAGTTCTACGCGCGGCGCCTCCTCGCCGCCGGGCAGCCCGGCGACGAGATGGCGTAGCGCTGGTATGACGAGCTAGCGGGTGGCCGCGAGCTCGCGCTCCGAACCGGTGATCGTGTCGATCATCTCCATCTCCTTCGTGAACTCGATCGGCTCATCGTCCATGAGCGCGCGCGGGTTGAACGACGGATGGGCCATGACGCCGTGCACCCGGCGGCGCTGCATCCCGAAGTTCCCGGCGTCGTAGAGCGGCAAGATCGTCGCCTCGCGCAGGTACTTCTCGAACATGTGCTGCTTGTCGACGCTGTTGACGCCGACGACCTGCATGCACTTGTAGACGGCGTCGAACAGCAGCTCCGTGCAGTGGATCTTGCACATCGCGCCGATCAGCTCGCCGTGATAGTCGTGCTGGTCGAGGTAGTGGGCGGTCTTCCAGCAGAAGTACCTGCAGGCCTCGATGCTTGCCGCGACGTCACCGAGGACATAGGCAGGGTACTGGTGGCTGATGATTGGGTTAGGGCCGCCGGCCGTGTACGTCTTCGCCCAGTCCAGCGCAGCCTCGTAGGCCGCGCGCGCGACGCCGACCGCGGCGATCCCGGCGACCGGGCCCGACCATGCGAAGTTGCGGTTGATGAGCAGGTCGCCGTTGCCGCGCGTGCCCTCGAGGAGGTTGGCCGCGGGCACGCGGGCGTTGTCGAACACGATCTCCGCGTTCGGGGTCAGCCGGTGGCCGACCTTGCTGATGAGCTTGAACGAGACGCCGGGCGTCCCGCGGTCGACCATGATCGCCGACAGACCCTCGGTGCCGCCCTTGTCGGGGTCGGTGCGCACGACGACGATGCTCGTGTTGGCGCCCTGGCCGTCCCAGCCCGCCACGTTGCACGGCCAGTACTTCCGGCCGTTGAGCACGTACTGGTCACCGTCGAGCTTGGCGGTGACA
>JAOPZW010000429.1 GCA_025963905.1 Solirubrobacterales bacterium
CTCGCCCGGGATCCCGAAGACGTACTTGACGCCCTCGGCCTCCAGGCACTCCACGAAGAGATCCGATGCCCGTCGCCCGCTCATCGTCCGCCCGCTCTACCCGGAAGCCCGCTCACGTGATCGCCTCCTCCCAACCTACCAGCGCAACTCCGGCGGCCCATACGCGTTGGCAGCCCACGATGGGCAAGCCCTCTCTCGTCCTGCTTGCGGCGCTGATGGTGCTTCTCCTCACGTTGGCCTCCCGTGCGCAGGCCGCGTCGCAGCTGGTCATCAGGGGCGCCGGATTCGGGCACGGGATCGGCATGAGCCAGTACGGCGCCTACGGCTACGCGCTGCACGGCGAGGACTACCGCTTCATCCTCGGCCATTACTACACGGGAACGTCGCTCGGGAGCCTGGACAGCAACCCCGACGTGCGCGTCCTGCTGCAAACCGGCCGCCGCAGCGCGGTCATCACGGGCGCCCAGACGGCAGGGGGCCAGCCGCTCGATGTGACCAAGACCTACACCGTCACCCAGGGCGGCGACGGCCTCGTCGTCAAGGACGGCGACAAGGCGCTCTTCACGTCGGTCCCGCCGATGCGCCTGGAGGCGCCCCCCAACGGCACGGTCCTGCTCAAGGGCACGTCGACCCCCGGCGTGCGCAACGGCCTCTACCGCGGCGCGATCGAGGTGCGCCCGTCCGGCTCCGGCGTCAACGCGATCAACGCGCTCGACCTCGAGGACTACGTTCGCGGCGTCGTCAGCGGCGAGAGCCCGTCGACGTGGCCGGCCGAGGCGCTGAAGGCGCAGGCGGTGGCCGCGCGGACCTACGCCGTGACCACCAGCAAGGGCGGCGACGGCTTCGACCAGTACGCCGACGAGCGCTCGCAGGTCTACAAAGGCGCGCTCGCGGAGTTCCCCTCCACCGATGCCGCGGTCGCCGCGACGCGGGGCGAGGTCGTGACGTTCCTGGGCAGGCCGGTCACGACCTACTTCTTCTCCACGTCGGGCGGGCACACCGAGAACATCGAGAACTCGTTCGTGGGCTCGCAGCCACAGCCGTGGCTCAAGGGGGTCGACGACCCCTACGACAACGCGTCGCCCAAGCACGTATGGGCGATCCCGATCCGCCTGACCATGACCCAGGCCAAGAAGGCGCTCGGGCGGTTCGTGCTCGGGCGCTTCAAGCGGATCAAGGTCATCCAGCGCGGGACCTCGCCGCGGGTCGTCCGCGCGGTGGTCATGGGCACGAAGGGCACCGTGGCCGTCACCGGCCCCCAGCTGCGCCAGGCGTTCGGCCTCTGGGACACCTGGGCCTACTTCACGTCGGTCTCGTCGTCGGTTCAGAAGCCCGCGACGCCGCCGGCCGCCGTCCCGCCCGCCCCGTCCACGCCGAGCACGCCGTCCACGGGCGGCACGGCCCCCGGCGCCCGGGCCGCCGCGGTAGCGGCCCGGCGCGCGGCGATCATCGCCGGGAGCTTCGAGCCGGCGCGCCCCGGGACGTGGGCGAAGCTCGAGGTGCGGGACGGCCCCACCTGGCGCACCGCCGCAGACCTGACGATCGGCAGCGGCGGGCGCTACAGCGTGCGCGCGCCCGGGCCCGGTGTGTACCGCGTCGTGCTGGGTCCGGTGGCCGGGCCCGAGGTGCGCGTCGGGTAGCAGCCCGCGGAGGGCGTCTAAGAACCTGTTTTAGGATCAGGCGGTGGCGTCAGGGAGCCGGATCGTGGATGTCGGACGCCACCCGCCGGCGCAGCGAATGCTGGTGGCCTTCGCAAGTCGGCGGGTGGCGTCCGGCGCCGCGAGACGGTTTCCTGACGGTGCCGGCTTTCTGAAACAGGTTCTTAGGCCACCAGGCGCTGGAACAGCCGCTCGAGCATCGCCTCGGGCTCGCCGCTCAGGCCGGTGTGGACGGGCGAGGGCTGGACGACCGTGCTGGAGGGCGCGACGAGCCAGTGGAAGCGCTCGGACTGGGGCAGGCGGGCCATCGCGCCGCCCTCGGGCTCGCCGGCGGCGATGGCGGCGAGCTCGGCGAGGTGCCGCGCGACCGCCTCCACGTCGGCGTCCGGCGCCAGTGCCGCGAGCCGCGTCGCGTCGAGGCCGACCCGCGCCGCCAGGAAGCCACGGCGGCGGCAGAAGAGGACGACGCCGGCGTTGAGGGACTCGCCGCGCTCGACGTCGGGGACGACGCGCCACACCGCGTACTGGAACTCGTCAGGCTCGGGCACGGGCCTCCTCGGCCTCGGTGGCGAACGCGCGCGGCTCCTGCAGGCGGCGCACGAGGTACTCGGCCTGCACGGCCCGCGCTGCGGCGGGCAGCCACGACTCCGGTACTTGCTCGAAGATCGCGGCGATGACATCCTCGTCCAGGAGCGGTGGGAGGCGCGCGTCGGCCTCGGCGATCGAGCCCGCCCACGGCAGCAGCACGTGGTCGCGGATCGGCGCGAAGGGCTCGCCCGCGCGCGCCACCGGGTCTGCGTCGCCATGATGGAGGTAGAGGGCGGCGCCGTGGTCGATGAGCCACAGGCGGTCGTGCCACACGAGCAGGTTCGGGTTGCGCGGCGTGCGGTCGATGTTCGTAACCAGCGCGTCGAACCAGACCACGCCGGCGGCGAGCTCCGGGTCCAGCTCGGCGCCGGCGAGGGGGCCGAAGGCCAGCGCCCCCGGGAGGAAGTCCATGCCCAGGTTGAGGCCGTCGCTCGCGGCGATCAGGTCCTGGATCTCGGGGTCGGGCTCCGCGCGGCCCAGGCCCGCGTCGAGCTCGATCAGCACGATCTCCGGAACCGGCAGGCCGAGCGCGCGTCCGATCTCGCCGGCGACGAGCTCGGCCACCAGCGCCTGGGCGCCCTGGCCGGCGCCGCGGAACTTCAGGACGTACAGACCGTCGTCGTCGGCCTCCACCAGCCCGGGCATCGACCCGCCCTCGCGCAGCGGGGTCACATAGCGGGTGGCCGACACCGTGCGCATGGCCCGATGGCGCTACCCGCCGTTGAACACCCGCGCCAGCGACTCGGCGACGCAGACCGGCTTCTCGGCGCCGTCGCGCTCGAACGTCTGCGTGACCGTGATCTGGACCCCGCCCGGAACGTCCTCGACGCTCGACAGCGCGGCGCGCATGCGCACCTTCGAGCCGACGGGCAGCGGCGCGGGGAAGCGAACCTTGCCGTAGCCGTAGTTCAGGCCGAAGGCGACGTCCTCGATGGTGAACAGCGAGTAGCTGAACTTCGGGCCGAGCGAGAGGGTGTAGAGGCCGTGGGCGATGGTCCCGCCGAACGGCGTCTCCTTCGCCCGCTCGGGATCGACGTGGATCCACTGGTGGTCCTCGGTCGCGACCGCGAAGGCGTCGACCGCCTCCTGGGTGACCTCGTGCCAGTCGCTGACACCCAGCTCCTCGCCGACCTTCGACTTCAGGTCATCGATGCCGTTGATGGTGAGCATGCGCGGCAGCCTAGGGATCGGGGCGCGGGCGCGTCGTGGCTGGCCCCGACCCATACGGTTAAGCGCCTGATGCCCGCTCCGCTGCTCGCCGTCGACGCCCCCTCGCTCCTGTACCGCGCGTTCTTCGCGCTGCCGAAGTCGATCACGGGAGCGGACGGCCGGCCGGTCAACGCGCTCCTGGGGACCGCGAACCTCGTCCTGCAGGCCGTCGAGCGCCACGCGCCGCGGGCCGTGGTGCTGTGCTTCGGCGCCGAGGCGGCGAACTACCGCGTCGAGCTGTATCCCGGCTATCACGCCGACCGCCCCCCGATGCCCGACGAGCTGAGCCCGCAGTGGGCGGACGCGCGGGCGTTCTTCGGCGCCTTCGGCTGGCAGGTCCTGTGGGACGAGGAGCTCGAGGCCGACGACCTGCTCGGCAGCCTGGCGACGATCGAGACGCAGGCAGGCGGCGAAGCGCTGCTGTTCACCGGCGACCGCGACATGTTCCAGTGCGTGGGCGAGCAGGTGACGGTGCTGTTCCCCGGCGGAGGCGGAAAGGACGGCCCGGTGGAGATCGGCCCGGACGGCGTCCGCGAGCGCTACGGCATCGATCCCGCCCAGGTGCCCGACTTCATCGCGTTGCGCGGCGACCCGTCCGACGGCTTGCCGGGCGCGAAGGGCATCGGCGAGAAGACCGCCCGTGATCTCCTGCGCGAGCACGGGAGCCTCGACGCGCTGTTGGAGGCCGCCGGGCGCGGGGTGCCGGGGATGCGCCCACGCGTGGTCGGGGCGCTGCGCGACGCAGGGGCGGAGCTGCGCGCCTTCCGGGCGATCGCGACGCTGCGGCACATCGCGGTCGATCGCCCGCCCGACGGCCCGCTCGACGCCGCCGGGGCGGCGCAGGCCGCACGGGAGCGTGGGATGAACCGGCTCGCCGAGCGTCTCCAGGCGTGGCCCGGCGGCGGCCGCCCGTAGAACGTCGCAGTTTTCACATCGTCTGAACGGGAACGGTCCCTCGTGACACCCGCGGCGGGACACCGCGGGGTTCTGGCATCCGCCAAGAGGGAGGACACGATGTTCGAGCGATTCAGGCGTTCTGGCAGCACGACCGACAGAGCGCCGGCCAAGCCGGCGGGAGGGGTCGCAGTGGAAGACCGCGCCGACGTGCGCGACCGCGAGGAGGCGGCGCTGCGTCAGCATGACCGGGAGTCGCGCTTCAATCGCGACGAGACCGCGGCAGCGGCCGCGCCCGTGGGCGAGCGCGAGACCGTCGCCGATCAGCGGACCCGGGGGCCGGTGGTGGGGCGCGACACGATGACGGCCGTGCGCGAGCGCCAGCGCCTGCAGGTCGGCGGCATCTCGTGGGGCGCCGCCTTGTTCGGCTTCCTCTCTGCCGCCGGCCTGGCCGCGATCCTCACCGCGCTGCTCGTCGCCGCCGGCGTCGCCATCGGCCTGTCGCAGGTCAAGGACGCCGCGAACGGAAGCGCGAAGACGATCGGCATCGGGGGCGGCATCCTGCTGCTGATCGTCCTGGGGGTCTCCTGGTACTGCGGTGGCTACGTCGCCGGGCGCATGGCGCGCTTCGACGGTGGTCGCCAGGGCCTGGCCGTCTGGGCGTGGTCGCTGCTGTTCGCCGTGCTCGTCGCGGCTGCGGCCGCGATCGGCGGGAGCCGGTACAACGTCTTCGACCGGCTCAACCTGCCGCGCCTGCCCACCAGCAGCGAGACCCTGACCACCGGAGGCGAGATCGCGCTGGCGGCCACCGCGGTCGTCACGCTGCTGTGCGCGATCCTCGGCGGCAAGGCCGGCGAGCGCTTCCACCGGCGCATCGACACCTTGGCGACGGAGGAGTACCGGGTCGACTGAGCGCCCCTCAGCCGCGGTGGATCGGGCGGGGTCAAACCAACCGCCCCTCCGCCGCGGGAACCCTACGCGCCCGCCTACGGCGTGAACTTGACCGTGAGGACGTCCCCGTCGCGCATCGCGTAGTCGCGCCCTTCCAGACGGAGCGTCCCGCGGTCGCGCGCGCCGGCGTAGCCGCCGGCGTCAACGAGCGCGTCCCAGCCGATGACCTCGGCGCGGACGAAGCCCTTCTGGATGTCGGAGTGGATCTCGCCGGCGGCGTGCCACGCGGTCAGCCCGCGCCGCAGGTGCCAGGACTGGGCGGGCTTGGCCTCGCCGGCGGTGAAGAACGCCAGGAGGTCGAGCAGCTCGAAGGCGCCGCGGACGACGCGGTGGAGACCGGTCTCGGCCACGCCGAGGTCGGCGCGCATCGCCGCGGCATCCTCATCGTCGAGCTCGGACAGCTCGGCCTCCAGGCGCGAGGACACCGCGACCGCGACCGCGCCACCGGCGCGCGCGTGCTCCTCGATCTCCGGGGGTACGGCCTCGCTGCCCTCGTCCACGTTGGCGACGAACAGCACCGGCTTGGCGGTCAGCGGGTGCAGGTTGCGCAAGGCGTCGGGGGCGTCGGCGGGGACCGGAACGGTGCGCGCCGGGCGGCCCGCCTGCAGCGCGGCGATGAGCTCCCGCAGCCAGCGCTCCTCGGCGACGGCGGCGCGCTCGCCCCCGCGCGCCTGGCGCACGACGCGGTCGACCCGCCGCTCGGCCTGCTCGAGGTCGGCGTAGATCAGCTCCGTCTCGATCGTGTCGATGTCGGCGAGCGGATCGACACGCCCCTCGGGATGGATGACGTTCTGGTCGTGGTGGGCGCGCACGACGTGGATGAGCGCGTCGGTCTCGCGGATGTTGGCCAGGAACTGGTTGCCCAGCCCCTCGCCCTTGTGCGCGCCGGCGACCAGCCCGGCGATGTCGTGGAAGTCGATCGTGTCGTGGACGAGCTCGGAGGCGCCGACCGTCTCGGCGACCCGTTCGAGGCGCTCGTCCTGCACCGGGACGACCGCGACGTTGGGCTCGATGGTCGTGAACGGGTAGTTCGCCGCCTCGGCGCCGGCGCGGGTGAGCGCGTTGAACAGCGACGACTTGCCCGCGTTGGGCATCCCGACGATTCCCACCTTCATCGCGCCGCGCTCCCGATCGCGGTGCCGAGCAGCGCCCCGGCGACGATGTCGGATGGGTAGTGCACGCCGAGGTAGACCCGGGACAGCGCCATCGCACCCGCTGCGGCGTACAGCGGCGCGCCGGGCGCGAGCGCGGAGTAGACGCGCGCGGCGGCGAACGACGACGACGCGTGGGCGCTGGGGAAGCTCAGCATGGTCGGAGTCGCGATGAGCGCGGGCAGTCCCTCCAGGGCGGGGCGCTTGCGCCGCACGACGCTCTTGAGCGCGGTATTGATGAGATAGGCCGTTCCGACCGTCCGCGCGCCGCGCCACCAGCGCGCGCGGTGCGGGGGGTCGACGACGCCGGCCACCGCGCCGAGGGCCAGCCAGACGGCGGCGTGCTCGCCGAGCAGCGAGAAGGAGCGGACGACACCCACCGCAGCCGGCGGGCGCGCGGCCGAGCGCATGAGCCGGTAGGCCCGCAGGTCGGCACGTGCGATCGCGCGGCCGGCCGGGCCGGCAGCCAGTAGCGCGCGCAGCGAGCGGCGGGCGCCCGGATCAGCCGGGGGGGTGAAGGTTCGGGCTTCCGCGTGCACCGCTACCACGATATGGGCAAGATGGCCGCGATGCGCCTCGCCCTCGTGGCCGATCGGAACTCGGGGACGGGCACGGACCCGCGGCGCATCGCCGCACGCTTCGCGACCGGCGAGCAGTCCGTGCGCGTGGTGGTCGGATGAGCGCCGCTAGGAACTGAGACCGAAGCCGACGCGGTGCTCGTCGGCCTCGACCCGCAGCCACAGGACGTGCTGGACGTTGAGGCGCACGAAGCCGTCTTCGGCCTCGACGTCGTGCCATCCCTCGCCGCCGAGCGCGTCGCGAAGCTTCTCGAGCTCCGTGTCGCTCACCCGGAGGGCGAGGGGCGGGCTGGCCTGGAAGCCGATGCTGATGCGCTGTGCCATGTCAGTGGCCCTCCGCGGGCTGGACGATCTCGGTCAGGACGCCGCCGGTGGACTTCGGGTGGACGAACGCCACGCGCGACCCCCGGATGCCGATGCGCGGGGTCTCGTCGATGAGGCGCATGCCCTGCTCCCGCAGGGCGTCGAGCGTCCGCTCGATGTCGGTCACCTGGTAGGCGACGTGGTGCATGCCGGGGCCTCGGGCGGCGAGGAACCGCCCGACCGGTGTGTCCGGGCCCAGCGGGGCAAGGAGCTCGACGTGGTTCTCGCCCACGTCCAGGAGCACCGCCTCGACCCCCTGCGCCTCGACCACCTCGCGGTGGACGAGCGGCATCGCATAGGCGTCGCGGTAGAGCGGGAGCGCGGCGTCGAGGTCCTCGACGGCGACACCGATGTGGTCGACCCGGACGAACATGCGGCCGGGAAGTCTACGGATCGCCTTAGCCCGGCTGCGCGGGCGGCGTCTTCATGCTGGCGGCGATGCGCAGCGGCGGCAGCCCCGGGCGCCGGTCGATGCGCGGCACCCCGGCCATGATCTCGTCGATCTCGGGACGCTCGAGCACCTCGCGCTCGAGCAGCTGCTCGGCGAAGCGCTCGAGGGTGTCGCGGTGCGAGGTGATGAGCCCCCACGCCGTGCGCTGGGCCTCGAACGCCAGCTCCTGCTGCTCCTCGTCGCGGATGCGCCGCGTGAGATCCGACAGCGCCTCGCGGTCGATGATCGCGGTGTTCGAGGTCTCCTGGCCGGTGCCCATCGCGTAGTCGTGGACCATGGCGTGGGTGATCTCGGCGACGCGCTGCAGGTCGTTGGCCGCGCCGGTCGTGACAGCGCCGAAGACGATCTGCTCGGCGACGCGGCCGCCGAGGAGGACGGTCATCTGGTCGATGAGCTCCTCGCGCGTCTTGAGGTAGCTGTCCTCGTCGGGCAGGTTCATGACGTAGCCCAGGGCCCGCCCCCGCGGGACGATCGAGATCTTGTGCACGCGGTCGACCGTCATCAGCAGCTCACGGCAGAGCGCGTGGCCGGCCTCGTGGTAGGCGACGACGCGGCGCTCGTGGTCATTGAGCGTCGTCGACGACTGGACCCCGGCGACCACGCGCTCGAGCGCGTCGTCGAAGTCCTGCTGGGAGACGGCGTGGCCACCGCGCCGGGCGCAGAAGATCGCCGCCTCGTTGCAGATGTTGGCCAGGTCGGCGCCGGTGAGGCCGCTGGTCTGCTGGGCCACGATGCCGAGATCGCAGTCCTCCTTGATCGGCTTGTTGCGCGTGTGGACGTGCAGGATGCGCTCGCGGCCGCGCACGTCGGGCGGCGACACGAACACCTGGCGGTCGAAGCGGCCGGGACGCAGCAGGGCGGGGTCGAGCTTCTCCAGCAGGTTGGAGGCCGCCATGACCACCAGCCGCCCGCTGGACGAGAAGCCGTCCATCTCGACGAGGAGCTGGTTGAGCGTCTGCTCGCGCTCGGAGTTCATGTCCGACCCGCGGCGCGCGCCGACGGCGTCGAGCTCGTCGATGAAGACGATCGCCGGCTCGGCCTTGCGCGCCTCGTCGAACAGGCGCCGGATGCGCGCCGCGCCGAGGCCCGCGAACATCTCGACGAACGACGAGGCCGACTGCGCGAAGAACTGGGCGCCGGACTCGTGGGCCACCGCCTTGGCCAGGAGCGTCTTGCCCGTCCCCGGGGGCCCGTGGAGCAGGATGCCCTTGGGCACCTTGGCCCCCAGGCGCTGGAAGCGCTTGGGGTCCTGCAGGAAGTCGACGACCTCCTGCAGCTCGAACTTGGCCTCGTCGACCCCGGCGATGTCCTCCCACCCGATCTGCAGGTTGGCCTGGGGCTTGATCTGCACCGGCTTGGTGCGCGGCATGAGCTTCAGCGTGCGCCACAGGACGTAGACGATCGCGCCCATGAACACGAGGCCGAGCACGCCGCCCCAGTCGGTGGCGAACTGCTGGATCCGCTGGGTCACGCTCTGGCTGGTGTCGGCCAGCGGCACGAGCTGGAGCTGCTGGAGCGTCTGCCCGAACTGGTGCAGCGCCTCGACGAGCTGCTGCTTGCTCGCGGCCGGGTCCGGCTGCTGGGTCAACTGCGCGAGGGGATTGGCCACGGACGGAGTATCGACAACCCCGCCCGCCGGCTCAACAGCTGTACGGCGTCACCCGGCGGGGGCCTCCACGCGCAGGATCTCGGCCAGCGCGGCGCGGCCGACGTCGAGTTGCTCATCGCTCGGCTCGCGCGTGCCCAACACGCGCTGCAGCTCGTGGCCGGGACGGCGCAGCGCGCGGGCGGCCGCGCTGCCGGCGTGGCGCTCGGACCACGCGAAGACCTCGACCGCGACCCCGATCGACGCCAGCGAGACGGCTGCGCCGGCCGTCTTGGACGGCCGCTCCAGCGCGCGGCGGAGGAGCAGGGTGCCCGCGACGTTGGCCGCCAGCATCGGCGCCATCAGGTGCGAGCCGCAGCGGTCGTGCTCCTTGGCGGCGTCGCGGGCGTCGGCGTCGCCGGACTCGTACGCGGCGATCGCCTTGTGCTCGACGCCGTGGTAGGCGGCGACGTCGCCCCCGCGGAGCGCGACCAGCGACGGCAACACGGAAGCGGCGGCCAGCGCCGCCTCGGCCGCGAGCCCTCCGGAGCGCTTGCGCAGCGCAGCGCCGGCGACCGACACGATCGCGGCGGCCCCGAAGACGCGGACGTCCTGGAACGGCAGCCGGGCCTCGGGCAGCGCGCGCTTCACCAGCGGGATGACCAGCATCGCCTCGCCCAGGCGGATGACGCCGCGGGCACCGGGCACCCGCTCGATCGGGCCGCTGAGATGCGGCTTGGGGCCCGACGCGACGCCGATCGTGCCGTCGGCGCGGCGCACCGCCGCCGCCCAGTGGGTGGGGCCGTGGACGAGCAGGCCGTTGGCGAGGGCCATGCCGCCGAGGCGCAGCTTCTTGTCGGTCATCCGAGTCGCTCCCTGACGATGTCGCGATAGAAGCCGGCCGCGAACCCGAGGTCGCGGACGTCGATCCGCTCGTCCTTGGAGTGCACGAGCGGCCAGGTGTCGTGGATGGTCATGTGACGGTGGGGGAAGAAGCCGTACGCCACGCAGTCGGGGAACGCGGCGCGGAAGGTGCGCGAGTCGGTGAAGGCGGGGATCATGTAGGGCACGACCCTCGCCTCGGGGTCGGCGGTGCGGACCCAGCGCTCGATGGCGTCCATGAGCGGGCTGGCCGCCGGCGACGCGTTGCCGACGACCTGCTCGTCGAACTCCAGGCGGTAGCCGTCGTCGCCGAGCACCTCGCGGATGCGCGCCAGCGCCTGGGCCTCCTCCATGCCCGGTGGGGTGCGGCAGTCGACCTTGATCTGCGCGTGCGAGGGGATGACGTTGATCTTCTCGCTGGCGAACGCGCGCGTGGGCGCCAGCGTGACGCCGAGCATCGGCTCGACCATCGCGGCGAGGCGCTCGTCGGCGGCCCGCAGCGTCTCCAGCGCCCCCTCCGCGTCGCCGTCGGCCTCGATGCCCAGGCCCGCCAGCAGGAGGCGCGGGGCCTCGGTCACGTCGAAGCCCGGCTGGCGGTCGCGCATCGCCTCCAGCAGCGGCGCGAGCTTGAGGAGCGCGTTGTCGCCGATGCGCGGCATCGATGCGTGGCCCGCGACGCCGTCGGTCGTCAGCGTGAAGCGGAAGACGCCCTTCTCGGCGATGCAGACGCCGTACACGCGCCCGCCGTCGTACGGGATGACGGCGCCGGCGCCCTCGTTGAGCAGCTCGTCGCAGCGGACCTTGTCCGGGTGGGTCTCGGTCAGCCAGATGGCGCCCTCGCCGCCGCCGTTCTCCTCGTCGACGACGACGACCACGAGCAGGTCGCCGCCCGCCGGGCGCCAGCCCGCGCGCGCCAGGGACACCGCGGCGGCCACCTCGGCCGCGGTCTGGGACTTCATGTCCAGCGCACCGCGACCCCACAGGAACCCGTCGGCGACGTCGCCCGACCAGGGACCGTGGCGCCACTCGCCGGCGTGGGCGAGCACCGTGTCGACGTGCGAGAGCAGGCACAGCGTCGGCCCGTCGCCGGCGCCGCGCAGGCGCGCCACGAGGTTCGGGCGCTCCTCGGTGCGCCCGAGCAGCTCGATCTCGAAGCCCGCGTCGCTCAGCAGCGCCGCCAGGTACTCCTGCGCCGGGCGCTCGTTGCCCGGCGGGTTGACGGTGTCGAAGCGGATGAGCCGCCGGAGAACGTCGGTCGTCTCCTGCTGCAGGTCGACCATGACCCCTGATGCTAGTGGCCCTTCTCGCAACGTTTCACCGGAAATGCCGGGCGGCCGACGGGGGGCTCTCTGGCAGGATGCGCGCCGTGACCACCCGCGCAACCCTCGCCGAGGTGGTACGCGAATGGGGCCGGATCGGCTGCATCGGCTTCGGGGGGCCGCCCGCGCACGTCGCGCTGCTGCGCGACCTGTGCGTCGAGGACCGCGGCTGGCTCGACGCGCGGGAGTTCGAGGACGCCTACGCGGCGTGCGCCCTCCTGCCCGGGCCGGCGTCCACGCAGCTGGCCATCTTCTGCGCCCAGCGGGTCGCCGGGCTGCGCGGCGCGCTGGCCGGCGGGCTCGCGTTCATCCTGCCGGGCCTCGTCCTCGTGATCGCGCTGGCCGCCGTCTCGCTGCAGCACAGCCCGCCGGCCTGGATCCGCGGGATGGGCGCCGCGGCCGGCGCGGCGGTGGTCGCCGTCGTGGGGCAGGCCGGGATCGCGCTGGCACGCGCGAGCCTCGCCAACGGCTCGGGCGCGCCGCCCTGGCGGATGCTCGCCTATCTGGCCGCCGGCGTCGCTGCCGCCGCACTGCTGGGCGCGGCCGTGGTGCTCGTGCTGCTGGGCTGCGGGCTCATCGAGCTCGCGATCCGGCGCGGTGGCGTCGCGCTCCACGCCTGGCCGGTGGCGCTCGTCCTGGCCGCCAAGGGCGCCGCCGCGCTGCCGGCGCTGGCCTGGACGGCGTTCAAGGTCGGTGGCCTGAGCTACGGCGGCGGCTACGTGATCATCCCCCTCATGCGCGGCGACGCCGTGGACCGCGCGCACTGGGTAACGCACGCCCAGTTCCTCAACAGCGTCGCTCTGGGGCAGCTCACGCCGGGACCGGTGACCCACACCGTGGCGGTCATCGGCTACGCCGCGGCGGGCATCGGGGGAGCGCTCCTGGCGGCGGCGATCGCCTTCGCGCCCTCGTTCGTCATCGTCGGGCTCGGCGGCGCTCGCTTCGAGCGCCTGCGGGCCAGCCGGAACGCCCGGGCGTTCCTCGACGGGGCCGGGCCGGCGGCCGGCGGGGCGATCCTCGGCGCGTGCGTGGTGCTGGCCGCGAGCATCGCCGACACCTGGCAGTGGGTCGTGCTCGGGGTCGCCGCGGTCGTCCTGGTGATGACCCGCGCCGGAACGACCACCGTGCTGGCGATCGCGGCCCTGGCGGGCGCCGTGGCCGCGTTGGCCGGCGCGCCGCTGCCCTGACCCGCGCACCTGCCGGGCGCCGCGAGCGGCCGGCCGCGGCTATCTTGCAACCCGCTCTTCGAGGCGTGACCGGACCGCAGCCCGTGCGTGGACGTGATCGCAAAGAAAGGCCCGCTCCCTTGCCGGTCCCTGACGCTCTCGACGGGCGCTCGTCCAAGCGCCCGCATTCGACCCGTGCCGCCGTCCGCCGGCTGGCCGTCGCCCGCTTCGTTTCCATCGCCGGCACCGATGCCACCGGCGTCGCGATCGGCTTCGCGCTGTACGCCCAGACCCACTCGACCGAGCTGCTGTCGCTTTCCCTGATGCTCACCATCGGGGCCGGCGCCCTGCTGGCGCCGCTCGGCGGCGCGCTCGGCGACATGCTCGACCGCCGGCGCCTGATGGTCGGCGCCGAGCTGCTGGCGTGCAGCGTGTTCGCCGCCCTCGCCGTCGTGCACACGCCCGCCGCGCTGCTCGGCCTCGGGCTGGTCGCCACCGCCATCGGCACGGTGTTCGGGCCGGCTTCGGGTGCGGCGATCGCCCACGTGGCCGGCGACCGCGAGCTCGCGTGGGCCAACAGCGTCATCGCGACCGGGTCGAACGTCGGCAAGACCGCCGGGCGGCTCGCGGCCGGCGCGCTGATCGCGGCGCTCGGGCCCGCGAGCGTGTTCCTCCTCGACGCGATCACCTTTCTCGTGTCGGCGTCTCTGATCGCCTCGGTGCGCCGGGCGTTCTCCGTCCGCCTCACGGAGGCGTATCACGAGCCCGGCGCCGACGCCGCCGCCCCGGCACGCGGCGGCGGCGTCGGCCTCGTCGCGCGCGAGCCGGTCCTGCGGCTCCTGGTCGCCTCCGCCTGCATGTCGACCTTCGCGACGGCCTTCTCCATGACTGCCGAGGTCCCGCTGGTGTTCGCCACGGGCGCCGGCGCCGTGGGCCTTGGCGCCCTCACGGCGTGCTGGGGCGCCGGGATGGTCGTGGGGTCCTGGTGCGCGGGCCGTGCGCTTCGCGCCGCCGACGAGGCGGCGGGCGTCCTCGCCGGGCGCCTGGCGATGGCCGCCGGCGTGGGCTTCGTCGCCTTAGCGCCGACACTCGGGCCGATGCTCGCGTGCTACCTCCTGGGCGGCGCGGGCGGCGGCTTCATGGGCGTCGCGGCGCAGTCGCTGGTGCTGCGGCGGGTGCCGGACGAGCTGCGCGCGCGGGCACTGGGCGGGATCGAGGCGTGCCGCAACTTCGCGTTCGGCGTGGGCGTCCTGGGCGCCGGAGCCCTGGTCGGCCTGCTCGGCCCCCGACCGGTCTACGGGCTGGTCGGCGTGACGATGGCGCTGGCCGCGCTCCCGCTCGCCGCGCTCGTCCGGCGGCTGGGCGACGCCCAGCCGCTGCGCCCAGCGCCGTCGGCCGGCTGAGCCGCCCGCCGCGCCCGCGATACTGGGCCACGTGGACCAGCTCTTCGACACCGGCGAGCCGCCCCGCGGCAGGACACCGGTCCCGGCGGGCGAGGGGCCGCTGGCGGTGCGCATGCGGCCGGTCACGCTCGACGAGGTCGTCGGGCAGGAGCACCTTCTGGGCGAGGGCTCGGCGCTGCGCACGGCGATCGAGCGCGGCCGCCCGCACTCCATGGTGCTTTACGGGCCGCCGGGGTCGGGCAAGACGACGCTCGCGCGGATCGTCGCCGCGGGCGCCGAGGCAGCCTTCGAGGAGCTCAGCGCCGTCGAGGCCGGGCGCGCGGAGGTGCGCCAGGTGATCGAGCGGGCCACCCACCGCCGTCGGGCCACCGGCGAGGGCACGATCTTCTTCCTCGACGAGATCCACCGCTTCAACAAGGCCCAGCAGGACGCGCTGCTTCCCGCGGTCGAGGAGGGCCTCGTCACCCTCATCGGAGCCACCACCGAGAACCCGTACTTCGAGGTCAACGCGGCGCTGCTCTCGCGCTGTCAGGTCTACGAGCTACACGAGCTCGACGCCGGCGACGTCGCGGTCCTCGTGTGCCGTGCGATCGAGCGCGGGGAGTGCGGCGACCACACCGTGGGCGACGAGGTCGTGGGCTTCCTCGCCGATCGCTCGGGCGGCGACGCCCGCACGGCGCTCGCCGCCCTCGAGCTGGCGTGCCGCACGGCGGGGCCCGGCAGCGAGGTGACGCTCGAGCACGCCGAGGACGCGCTCCAGCGCCGGGCGGTGCGCTATGACCGCGCCGGCGACCAGCACTACGACACGATCTCGGCGTGGATCAAGGCGACGCGCGGGTCGGACCCCGACGCGTCGCTGTACTACCTCGCGGTGATGCTGGAGGGCGGCGAGGACCCGCGCTTCATCGTGCGGCGCATGGTGATCCTCGCCAGCGAGGACATCGGCAACGCCGACCCGCAGGCGCTACAAGTGGCCGTGGCTGCCGCGCAGGCGGTCGAGCACGTCGGCCTCCCCGAGGGCCAGTACGCGCTCGCGCAGGCCGCGATCTACCTTGCGCTGGCGCCGAAGTCCAACGCGGCCACCCGCGCGATCAGCGCCGCGCGGCGCCACGTGCGCGAGCACGGCGCCCAGCTGCCCCCCGCGTACCTCCGCAGCGCCGCCTACCCCGGCGCCGCCGAGCTCGGCCGCGGTCAGGGGTACGACTACCCCCACGACGCGCCCGGGCACGTCGCCGGCCAGGAGCTCATGCCTGCGCCGCTCGTCGGCGAGCGGTTCTACGCCCCCGACGACGCCGAGGCGGCGCTGCGCGAGCGCCTGGCCGAGATCCGCCGTGCACGCGGCGTTGCGGACGACTGAAGCTCGCCGCGATCCGCAGGGGTCACGCCGCGTTCACGGAACCCCGACGCAGTGTTTGCCACCCTCACACCGTGCTCTTGACCGGCTCCCACACCCTGGCCAACGGGGTCCGCGTGCGCCTGCGCCTGCCGCACACCGGCGACCGCGCCGCCCTGGCCAACCTCCACGGCCGCCTCGGCCTCGACGCCGGCGAGCTCGACCTGCACCGGCTGCTGCAGTTCGATCCGCGCTCCCGGCGCGCCGTCTGCGCGTTCGCCTGGATCGGCGGCGTCGAGATGCTCGTCGGCTTCGCCGTCGGCGATCGCACGGGGTCGGGGACCTCGGAGATCGTGCTTGCGGACCCGACCGTCGCGCCCGGCCTGGACGATCTCCTGCTCGCCGCGGTCGACCCGCCCGACGCCCGCGTGGCCTGAGCCGCGGCGGTCGCGGCGTGGCATGATCGCCGTCCTCGTGGACGCCCCGCCGGCCATGCCGAGCACCTCGGAGCTCGAGTCGTTCAGCCCGGTCACCGGCGAGCGCCTGGGCGCCGTCACCGCCGTCGCGCCGCACGACATCCCGGCCGTCGTCGAGCGGGCCGCGGTCGTGCAGCGCCTGTGGGCGCAGCTGCGCCTGACCGACCGCGCCCGCTACATGGCCCGCGCCGCGCAGGCGGTCATCGACGAGTTCGACGAGCTCGCGGCGCTGATCGTCCGCGAGCAGGGCCGCCCGCGGGCCGAGGCGGAGATCATGGAGCTCCTGCCGGCGATCGAGACGCTGCAGTGGCTCGCCGAGGCGGGACCGGGGATCCTCGCCGGCGAGCGCATCGGGTTCTCGCGCACCCAGCATCCCGTCAAGCGCGGCCGCTGGACCTACGAGCCTCTGGGGGTCGTCGCGGTGCTCGGTCCGGCCGCCGAGCCGCTGGCGACGCCGCTGGGCGACGTCGCCGTCGCTCTCATGGCGGGCAACGGCGTCGTCCTCAAGCCCTCGCCCCACGCGCCCCTGTGCGGGGACCGCATCGCGCGGGTGTTCGCCCGCGCCGGTCTGCCCGAGGGCCTGCTGAGCGTCGTCCACGGCGACGCCGAAGCCGGCGCCGCGCTGGTCGAGGCGCCGGTCGCCCAGGTGCGCTTCACCGGCTCGACGCGCGCCGGGCGCGCGGTCGGCGAGGCGTGCGCCCGGGGCCTCAAGCGCAACGTCCTCGAGCTCGGCGGCAAGGACGCGATGCTCGTCCTCGCCGATGCGAACCTGGCGCGCGCGGTGCCGGGTGCGGCCTGGGCGGCGTTCGCCAACGCGGGCCAATGCGGCGGGAGCGTCGAGCGCGCGCTGTGCATGCGCGAGGTGTCCGAGCGCTTCACGGAGGGCGTCGTGGCCGCCGCACGGGCGCTGCGCCTCGGCGATCCGAGGGACCCCGGGACGGACGTCGGCCCGCTGGTCTCCCGCGATCGGCTGGACCGGGTCCGTGACCTGGTGGACGAGGCGGTCGCCGGCGGGGCGACCCTGCACTGCGGCGGCCCGGTGAGCCTGCCGGGCCTGCCGGGCCCGTTCTTCGCCCCGGCCGTGCTGACCGGCGTGACGGCCTCGATGCGCCTGGCCCGTGAGGAGGTCCCGGGACCGGTCCTCACCATCGAGGCGGTCGGCGGTGAGGACGAGGCGATCGCCCGCGCCAACGACAGCGACGCGGGCCTCGGCGCATCGGTGTGGACGGCCGACCGCTACAAGGGCGCGCGCATCGCGCGCGAGCTGCGGACCGGCATGGTGTGGATGAACGACCACCTCGTCGCGCGCAGCGCCCCACAGGTGCCCTGGGGCGGCGTGCGCGGCTCCGGCATCGGCCGGGCGCGCGGCGCCATCGCCCTGCGGACCTGCGCCGAGCCGAAGGTCGTCACCTGGGATCCGCCGATCGGGCGCACGGCGTGGTGGTTCCCCTACGACGCCGCGCTCGTCAAGGCCGCCCGCACGGTGGCCGGCCTGCGCTCCGCGCGCGATGCCGACCGCGAACGCGCCCTGCGCCAGGGGACGGTCCCGGTCGCCCGGGTCGCCGCCCGCTGGCTCCGGAGCCTGCGGCGCGGGTGAGAGCGCCTACGCCGCCCGCGCCCTGGGCACCAGCCGCATGCGCGCGGGCAGCAGCGGCACCACCACGCGCCGGGCGTACTCGGTGCCGCCGCGCAGGACGAGGGCGCGCGCCGGGTCCCACGACAGGCCGTACTGCCGGCGCAGGCGCGACGGGAGCATGCCGACGGTGACGAAGTTCGCCAGCTCCAGGAGCGGGCGCATGTGCAACGGCACCGGCGGGCGCATGACGATTCCCACGGCGAGCTCGCGTGCCTCGGGAGTGACGTGCAGGTCGTCGCCCGCGAGCATCTCCGCCATGTAGCGGTCGAAGTCCTCGATCCCTGCGGGCATCTGATCGTCGCGCAGGCCGAACTGGCGGCCGACGAGCTTGTAGTCCTGCCAGGCGGCTTCGCGCTCGGCGGCGCTGAGCGGCGTGACGCAGCGGTCGTAGACCAGGAGCGCCGAGTCGGCCAGGGCCGCCAGGATCCACAGCAGCAGCTCGGGATCGTCGGCCGCGTACGGCGTGCCGGCCGGGAAGCGCCCCGCCGGCTCGGCGAGCTCTCCGCGGACGCGGCGGTGCATGGCCCGCACGCGCCGCGTCGCACGCTCGGCATCGGCGCGCGGGCCGAACGCGACCAGGCCCAGGACCCGGGCGGTCCGGTTCAGGCGCTCATAGGGCTCGTCCAGCGCGCCGGTGTGGGCGAAGAAGCCGGCGAACGCCACGGGGTGGGCGGCCTGCATCAGCAGCGCCCGGGGCCCGGAGAGGCCGACGACCTGCTCGCTGATGATGCGCCGCAGCATGGACTGGTCGGTGAAGAGGTGATCGGTCATCGGCATCGGTAGGACGCTTACGGATGATTACCCTTTGGAGACCAATGCCTGCCGCCGCCTACGCCGGGAAGGAATGCGTCTGCCAGTTCCGCCGCGGGATCTGTGACCAGTCCTGCGTGCGCGACATGCTGGCGACGCCCTTCTACATCGCCTGCCTGAAGCTCAAGGGGAGGCGCTGCGTCGTCGTGGGCGGAGGCGAGATCGGGCTGGAGAAGGTCGAGGGGCTCCTGTCCTGCGACGCCGACGTGACGCTCGTCGCCCCCGAGGCGGTCGGTGCGCTCGAGGCGCTGGCGGACGAGCGTTCGATCCGCTGGGAGCGCCGCGAGTACCGGCCCGAGGACCTCGAGGGGACCTTCATGGTCATCGCGTCGACCGACGACACCGACGTCAACATCGGCATCTACGAGGACGCCGAGCGCCGAGCGATGCTGGTCAACGTCGTCGACGTGCCGCCCCTGTGCAACTTCATCCTCCCCGCGATCGTCCGCACCGGCCCGCTGGCGATCGCGATCTCGACCGCCGGCGCCTCCCCCGCCCTGGCCAAGCGCATGAAGCGCGAGGTCGCCGAGCTCTTCGGCGAGGAGTACGCGACGCTGGCGATCATGCTCAACGACGCGCGTGGCTGGGCCAAGGGCACGCTGCCCACCTACCAGGACCGCAAGGCGTTCTTCGAGGGCATCGTCAACGGCGAGCCCGACCCGATCGACCTGCTGCGCGCCGGCGACGCCCGCGCCGTGCAGGACATGATCGCCGCCGCCCAGTCGGCGTACGCCGAGGCGTAGCCCTCCGGCCTACCGGAAGCCGAAGCGCTTGCGCCGCCGGGCCGGCGGCGACCACGGCTGGCTCGCCGCGGGTGGCGCAGGCGGCGTCAGCGGGCGGGGCTGCGTGACCGGAGCGGTGCGCGGCAGCGGCGTGGGCGGAGGCGC